>CAMWPM010000013.1 GCA_947176235.1 uncultured Bacteroidales bacterium
CCTCTGAATCCCCCCTCCTTCGCCATGTCATCCCCCTCACGCTTCGCCATTCTCTTAGCCTTAGCGCTTTCAGTCGCCGGATCAGTCACTGCGTCAGCACAGCGCCAGCACACCACTCGCAAGCGTCTGCACGCCGTCACTGCCATTGACCGGGACGACGCAGTGTCGGTCGACACCGTAATCAATCCCGAAGGGTTCACTCTTTCAGGCTACGACAAACCGCTCCGCTCCTCCCGCGAGACTATCTTCGCTACCAACGGAAGCGACACCGACGTGGCGGGTATGGAAATCGAAATCACCTACAATGACATGGACGGACGCCAGCTGCATCGCCGCATTGTGAGCGTCGACACCGATCTCCCCCGCGGCGCAACCCGCAGGCTCGACTTCGCGTCGTGGGACCGCCAGCAATCGTTCTATTATGCCAACGGCACCCAGCGTCCGCGCCGCCGTGCATTCCCCTACACAGTCACCGCACGTGTCACCGCAATCCACATCATCCGTCCCTGACGCTTCCCCTCACACCCGACATTCTCCCTTCCAGTCACTCCGATAAACGACGAAGAGGCTGAGCGATTGCGCTCAGCCTCTTTATCGTTGTTGTTATTTCCGTGTTATGCCTACGCGGATTTATTTCTTGGCGGCGTTGGCTTTGGCGCGTTCGAGATATTTCTCGATGTCGATGTTGTAGGTGGGACCATAAGTGGGATAGTCCTTCATGATAGCCTCGTAGATCTTCTCTTCATCGGCATACTTGCCCTGAGCATTGTAGACACGGGCGAGCTTCTGCATGAAGAAGGGGGTGTAGGCGGCATTGTCGTCGCTCTGCGAGATTGCTTTCTTGAAGGCACCGATGGCATTGTCGAGCTGATCGAGATTGACGTAACAGTCACCCTTGAGCGAATAGGCGGCGGCGCCGATGAAAGCTTCCTTAGCCGAGAACTTGTCGATATATTTCAGAGCCTGTTCGTAGTCACCCTTCTCGTAGAGGAGGATTGCCGACTGGAGAGCTGCACGGTTGGCGGCGTCATAGCTCCTGTTATCAGCAACGTCGATGTACTGGGCAAGAGCCACGGAGTCATTGCCGAGAGCGAGCTGGATGTCAGCGCGACCGATGGCATCATTGGCTTTCTGAATACCCGGCTGGCGGAAAAGGTAGATGTAGACGAGAATGCAGAGGGCGATGATCGCTACCACACCGGTGGCGATATAGATGATTTTCTGATTATTCTGCACCTTTGCGCCGAGACCGGTCAGGGTGTCGTTGATTTCTTCGATTGCTGACTGAGTCTCAGCAGAATTTTTCTTGTTGTTTGCCATTGCTATTTGGTTGTTGTTTTGATTAATCTTGTACTTAAGCGGTTGTGCCGCATTGCCGTGGTCTTACGCCATCAAGCGGCATGCCACACCACAAAGTGCAAAATTACTACTTTATTCCCAATCAGCCAAGAATTATCCCCAAAAAGAGCGTAAAAACACCATAACAAATCCCCGCAAGACGTCCCCCCGCACATTACTTCTTCTGATTATGCCGTCTGTCAGCCAATGGATGTGAAGAAAAAAAAAGCGAGACCCGTCAGATTTGCTGACGAGTCCCGGCTATAAAGGAATAGATTTTTCGTTTGAAAAAAGTGCGCGGGCGATTATTCCTCGTACTTCTTGACGATGACAGTGGCGTTGTGACCACCGAAGCCGAAGGAGTTGCTCAATGCGGCGCGTACCGGACGCTCCTGAGCCTTGTTGAAGGTGAAGTTGATCGAATAGTCGATCTCTTCATCCTGGTCATCCTCGGCATGGTTGATGGTGGGGGGAACAATGTCATTCATCACAGCCTTGACGCTGAACATGGCTTCGAGCGCGCCGGTGGCACCGAGAAGGTGACCGGTCATCGACTTCGTGGAGCTGATGTTGAGGTCATAGACGTGGTCGCCGAACACTTCCTTAATTGCCTTCACCTCGGAGATGTCGCCTACGGGAGTGGACGTGCCGTGAACGTTGATGTAGTCAATGTCCTCAGGCTTCATGTTGGCATCCTCAAGTGCATTGCGCATGGCGAGGATTGCACCCAGACCCTCGGGGTGTGTGGCGGTGAGGTGGTAGGCATCGGCTGAAAGTCCGCCGCCTGCTACCTCGGCATAGATCTTGGCGCCGCGAGCCTTGGCATGCTCCAGTTCCTCAAGGATGAGGACTACCGAACCCTCGCCCATCACAAAGCCGTCGCGCGACTTGCTGAAAGGACGTGAGGCGGTCTCGGGGCTGTCGTTGCGGGTCGACAGAGCGTGCATGGAGTTGAAGCCACCCACGCCGGCGGGGAAGATTGCTGCTTCCGCGCCACCGGTGACGATGACATCGGCTTTGCCAAGACGGATGAGGTCAAATGCGTCGATTATGGCGTTGTTGGATGAAGCGCATGCTGATACGGTGCCGAAGTTGGGTCCGTGGTAGCCATACTGCATCGAGATGTGACCCGATGCGATGTCGGCAATCATCTTGGGGATGAAGAACGGATTGTATTTCGGACCGGCATCCTTGTTCACCTCATAGTAGCCGGCTTCCTCTTCAAAGGTGTGCAGACCACCGATACCGGCTGCCACAATCACGCCCACGCGATCCTTGTTGAGGTTCTTGTCGTCCTCGATGCCTGAGTCGGCGATCGCCTGCTCTGCTGCCACGAGGGCATACTGGGCATAGAGGTCGAGGGTGCGGGCTTTGCGGCGGTCGAAGTGGTCGGCGGGATTGAAATCCTTCACCTCGCACGCAAACTGCGTCTTGAACTTGGAAGCGTCGAAATGGGTAATAGGTCCGGCTCCGCTCACACCATTGATGGCGTTGGTCCACGTGGTATCAACGTCGTTGCCAAGGGGTGTGATGGCGCCAAGTCCGGTTACTACAACTCTCTTTAAGTCCATTAAAAGTTGATTAAGGGGGGTTTTAGAAAGATTTTGACTCGATATTAAGCCTCAGCCTTCTCGATGTAAGAGATAGCGTCGCCTACGGTCTGGATCTTCTGTGCCTCGTCGTCGGGGATGGTGATCTTGAACTCCTTCTCAAACTCCATGATGAGTTCTACGGTGTCAAGGCTGTCAGCACCGAGGTCGGTGGTGAACACAGCTGCTTCTGTTACTTGATTTTCATCAACGCCGAGTTTGTCAACGATTATAGCTTTAACTCGAGATGCAATTTCTGACATAATAATAATTGTTTAATAATTAATGATTTTTCGATTTTGCGGTGCAAAGTAAGCAAATTTTCTTTAATAATTAAAACTTTCAGGGATGAAAGTTGCGAAAAAGAGGCAATTTTTATGTTTTTCAGCATATTTTTTGCCGTTTCGATGTCAATTTGCCCTTTTTCTGAACTCGTTTCCACCGCTGCGGATCAATCCGGCTCACGCCTGTCAGTCCCCCACCGGTTCGGCGGGAGTCCAGTAGGGTGGATACGTGACGCGGTGGAGGAACAGCGGCTCGGGAGGCATCGACGTCCCGGCGGCGCAGCGGTCACGGCTTGCGATCACGCGGGCGAAATCTTCCTCGCTGAGCTTGTGGCGCCCCACATCTACCAGCGTTCCCACCACCGCCCTCACCATGTTCCGAAGAAAGCGGTCGGCAGTGATTATGAATACACGGCGGGAGGAATCGGACGGATCGCACTTCACCCATTCCGCACGACTGACATGGCAGATGTTGGTGACGGCATCGCTGTGAAGCTTGGCGAATGATGTGAAATCCTCGGTTACAAGCAGCTGGCGGGCGGCACGGTTCATAGCCTCGAAGTCAAGCGTGGGAGGAGCCTGCCAGCTCAGGGGCGGCAGGAAGGGGGAGCGGCGCGTGTGGGCGTAATAGTGATATGTGCGGGAGGTGGCATCGAATCGCGCGTGGGCGTCGGACGGCACAGGGTCGATTGTTCTCACTGCGATGTCCCGCCCGAGAATGGCGTTGAGCTTCCCCACCAGGCGGGGAGCATCCGTTATGACCGACCCGGTGTCGAAGTGAGCCACCATCATCGAGGCGTTCACTCCGGCATCCGTCCGACCCGCCCCGACAATCGGCGTGGGGTGGCGGAGAAGCAAGCCGAGAGCCTGTTCCACGGTCTGCTGTACGCTCGTGGCATTGGGCTGTGTCTGCCATCCGTGGAACGGAGCGCCGCGGTAGGCAAGCTGCATGAAGTAGCGGGGCATGGCGCGGGTGGGAAATCAGTCACGCTCCAGATAGGTGTAGCCGTAGAGTCCCGAGCGGTAGGTGCTGAGGAATTCCCTGCCCTCCTCGGGTGTGATCTTCCCTGCCTTCATCGAGGCGGTCACCCACGTCTCCACGTTACGCACGAGCTTCTTTGGATTGAACTGCACGTAGTCGAGCACCTCGGCTACGGTCTCGCCGTCGATCACCTGATCTATCTCATAGCGATCCTTGTAGACGCTGATGTGCACGGCATTGGTATCGCCGAAGAGGTTGTGCATGTCGCCCAGAATCTCCTGATAGGCACCCACAAGAAACACTCCGAGATAATAGTGCTCACCCTGACGCAGAGCGTGGACGGGGAGCGACGTCGCCATGCCGTGAGGCGAGATAAACTGCCCGATCTTGCCGTCGGAATCACAGGTGATGTCCTGGATTGTGGCAGTGCGGGTGGGTTTTTCGTCGAGGCGCTGGAGCGGAATGATGGGGAATATCTGGTCGATCGCCCATGAATCGGGGAGCGACTGGAAGAGCGAGAAGTTGCAGAAATATTTGTCGGGAAGCATCTTGTAGATCTTGCGCAGTTCCTCCGGCGGATGCTTCATGGAGGAAGCAATTTCTCCCACCTCGCGCGCTATCGACCAGAAGAGCTTCTCCATGATGGCGCGGGTGCGGAGGTCGAGGAGTCCGAGACTGAAGAGGTCGAGCGCTTCCTCGCGTATCTGCAGGGCGTCGTGCCAGCTTTCGAAGAGGCGGGGCTGGTCGAGGCGGTCCCAGATGCTGTAGAGTTCGCGCACAAGCTCATGCTCCTCCGGACCCACCTCCTCGTTGTCCTTCCAGATGGGGAGCGAGGTGGTCTCAAGCACGTCAAACACCAGCACGGAATGATGAGCCGTCAGCGAGCGGCCGCTCTCGGTGATGATGTTGGGCTGCGGAAGGTTATTCTTCGTGCAGGCATCCACGAGCGCCGAGATGGCGTCGTTGGCATACTCCTGTATCGAGTAGTTCATGGAGCTTTCGCTGCCTGAGTTGCGAGTGCCGTCGTAGTCGACGCCCAGTCCGCCCCCGATGTCGACAAATTCTATGCTGAATCCCATTTTTGTGAGCTGCACATAGAATTGCATTGCCTCTCGGAGGGCATTCTTGATGCGGCGTATCTTGGTGATCTGACTGCCGATGTGGAAGTGGATAAGCTTCAGGCATGACATCATGTCGCGGCGCTGAAGGTAGTCGAGAGCTTCGAGAAGTTCGCTGGAATTGAGTCCGAATTTCGACTGATCGCCCCCGCTCTCCTCCCACTTGCCGGAGCCGGACGACGACAGCTTGATACGGATGCCGACGTTGGGCGTTATGCCTATTCGTTGGGCTATTTCGGCGATCAGACGCAGCTCGTTGAGTTTCTCCACCACCAGATATATGCGGCGACCCATCTTCTGGGCGAGGAGTGCGAGCTCGATGTAGTTCTCGTCCTTGTAGCCGTTGCAGATGATGAGGGCGTCGTCGGCGATGTTGGTGGCGAGCACGGCGTGAAGCTCTGGCTTCGAACCTGCCTCAAGTCCGATGTTGAATTTCTTGCCGTGCGACACGATCTCCTCCACCACGGGCCGGATCTGATTGACCTTGATGGGGTAGATTACGAAATTCTGGGCTGTGTAGTTGTACTCCTTGGCGGCTTCCTTGAAGCATTTTGAGATTTTCTCGACACGATTGTTGAGGATGTCGGGGAAACGGAGCAGCACGGGAGCTACGATGTCACGCACCTGAAGCTCGTCCATCACCTCCTTGAGGTCGACGGCGGCATAACCGGGGCGCGGAGTGGCTATTACATGACCTTTTTCATTGATGGAGAAGTAATTGCGTCCCCATCCGCTGATGTTGTATAGCTCACTGCTATCTTCAACTTTCCATTTTCTCATTTACGGAGCACGATTTAAGTGGGTTTAATCGTGCAAAGATAGCATTTTTTTGAGGGCTTGTCAACGGTAAAGGTCATATTTTTTGAGCATCATCACCGGGCGGTAACTTTCCTTGGCGCGCCGCAGCCCGGGATCACCGGCATCCTCCTCTCGGTTGATGAAAGCGATGTCGGGGTAACGCTCGGTCATCATGCGGGCGAAGAGGCAATTGATCGTCTCCCCCGCACCAGCCACGTTGTGGTCCATTTTTTCGATGTGAACGAAAAGTGTGTCGCCGATTTTCTCACCGATCGTGAAAGCCACCATGCGCCCCTTGTCATCGCGGAGAATGGCACCTTCGAAAGGATAACAGATATAGTCGGAGAGCACTTGCTCCACCTGACGGCGTTCCTCGATGGCTGTGGCGCGCAGGGCATCAGGATCATCGGGGTCATTGGCGGCTTCCTCGCTCCATGCCACGAACGTGTCGAGCACTTCATGAATATTGTCGAGCGTGAGCGGCTCAAGGCGGGCTCCGGGATTGTCTGCCATGAAGCGGTTGACGTGGTTGCGCTTCTTGCTGAGCTTTTTACCTGAAAGGCTGGCGAGCGACTTGGCGTCGTAGAGATAGTCAGCCCAGTCGGTCAGTTCGTCGGGGATAAGTGAGGAATCGTAGGCGAGAATATCGGAGAGCTTGCTTTCGGGGATAGCCGACAGACGCATGGTCAGCCCGTTGGCGTCACAGTAGTCGTCAATAAGCGCGAGGGCACGATCGGTAGGCATCGGTCCGATCGGGAAGGAGAAAGCCACGTCGTCGAGACTCTCTTCCGACACGCCTTTAATGAATAGCGTGTCGCGCACGATGCAGTATTGATAGCGGAAATAGTTGATCCACATATATAGTCCGCCGATTGTGTAGTCGCACGTGCGGCTGTCCTCCTGCTGGAGCACACGGTTGATGGCGGGGAGATCGGCGAGGGTGATATTCTTGAAGCGGAGCTTGGTTGTGGTTGTTGTCGCAGTCCTGGAGGAGGAGAGGGTGGCGGGAGCGAATGTGGTGGTTTCCATAGTGTGTGTTGTGGTTGAGAGATTGTAAGTAGGGAATGTGGAGTTAAGTCAGGGTTCCCTTTTCAGTGGTGTGTTTTTCGTTAGTTTTACTTTAAGAACGCTTTACGTACTCCGCAGGTTCATTTTCCCGCACATGGCACAAATATCCCGCAATTTCACTTCCTCCGGAAGGCAATATGAAGAATCGCCGGCAGAGCCTCACGCTACTCTGTCGGCGATTCCGATAATCGGGGTTAATGATAATCGGGGGTTAATTATGTGACGGTTTGTCGGGTCACTCGTTCTTATCCGGACCGAGGAACTGATCGATCGCTTTGTTGAAGGCGTCGGCTGGCAGGAATCCATTCCACACGTTCATCTTGCCGTCGGGCTGGATGAAGAGCAGGTAGGGGATGCTCTGGATGCCGAGCTGCTGGCGCAGGGCTGGATGCTTGTCGATGTCGACGGAGATAAATTCCACCTTGCCGGCATAAGTCTTCGCGGCGTCAGCGAAAATAGGAGCGAAACGCTGGCAAGGACCGCACCACGAGGCGTTGAAGTCGACGATCACAAGATGCCCGGGAGCCTTCTTGAGGTCAATCGTCTGTCCCGCAGGTAGCTCGCGCACACCCTTGGGAATGGGTCCGGCGGCGTTGGCGGTAAGCGACGCAAGCGCCATCACCATTGCCGTCACAATTGTCAGGAGAGAGATTCTTTTCATAGTTTTCAACGTATAATTAAGTAGGTGTTTTTATCAGAGGCAACCTGCGAGAGCGGCGTTGGTCTTGTGGACAGCCTCGGCGCTCTTCTTGAAGAGAGCCTTTTCCTCATCGTTGAGATCGAATTCGACAATCTTTTCGATGCCGTTCTTGCCGAGGATACAGGGCACGCCGATGCAGAGATCGCTTTCGCCGTATTCGCCTTCAAGGAGGGCGCTGCAGGAGATGAGCTTCTTCTGGTCGTGTACCACTGCTGCCACAACCTGGGCTGCCGCTGCACCGGGAGCGTACCATGCGGAGGTGCCGAGGAGCTTTGTGAGGGTTGCACCGCCCACCATGGTGTCGGCAGCTACGGTAGCGAGCTTTTCAGCGTCGATGTACTGTGATGCGGGGATACCGCGGTAAGCAGCGTAGCGGGTGAGGGGGATCATGGTGGTGTCGCCGTGACCGCCGATCACGATGCCTTCAACCTCTTTAGGGTTGGCGCCGAGAGCGATGCTCAGGAAATATTTGAAACGCGCGCTGTCGAGTGCACCACCCATGCCGATGATGCGGTTCTTGGGCAGACCTGACGTCTTGTGGATGAGGTAGGTCATGGTGTCCATGGGGTTGGATACGCACACGATAACTGCGTTGGGCGAATACTTCAGCACATTGTCGGTAACCGACTTCACGATGCCGGCGTTAACGCCGATGAGCTCCTCGCGGGTCATGCCGGGCTTGCGGGGAATACCCGAAGTGATGACTACGACGTCGCTGTTGGCGGTCTTCTCGTAGTCGTTGGTCACGCCGGTAAGGCGGGTTTCGAGACCGAGGATGTTGGCGGTCTGGTTGATGTCCATCGCCTTGCCTTCGGAGAGACCTTCCTTGATGTCGATGAGAACTACTTCGTCAGCTACGCCGGTGGTGACCATGACGTTAGCGCAGGTTGCGCCTACGTTGCCGGCGCCTACTACTGTTACCTTTGACATAATTTCTTGTGTTTTATTTTGGGTTAATTTTGCTGTTGGAGTTATAACAACGCAAATTTAGCAATTTATTTCACAGCGTGTCTAAAAAAATCCCAAAATTTTTAAATTTCACAAATTTCACAGATTCGTTTTCTAATCGCCCGGACCGCCTGGCAATGGCTCTGGCGGAATCCTCTCGACAATGTTAATTCCGACGAGGACGGCGACTTCTAGGAGGTGTAGCGCATAAAGCAGAGCGGCGCGTTGATAATCGGGACTTACGACCGCTTCTCCTACGGCGAACCGAAGGCCTTCATCGAGCTGATCAACTCCCGCATGAAACGAAAGGGCGAGAACCGCGTCATCTTCGTGGAAGGCACAGGTCACGTCTACACACAGCGGGAGCAGATGCTCGCCGACATTATCCTTGACCTCGCAAGAGCGTGGAGCTGAGCAAAAAAGTCGGTGTGGTAAGCATGTCCGAATTTTTGAGGCAGAAAACAGAAGTCGAATCGACTGAGTCCAAATAGAAACGCACGGTTTTAGCCGGCTGTCAGCATGATAACAGCAAGCATTCGTCCC
The DNA here is from genome assembly GCA_947176235.1 of uncultured Bacteroidales bacterium. Taxonomy (GTDB): domain Bacteria; phylum Bacteroidota; class Bacteroidia; order Bacteroidales; family Muribaculaceae; genus CAMWPM01. The sequence continues at coordinate 9,369 of CAMWPM010000013.1, forward strand.
GAAAAGTGTAGTAACTTTAACTGTTTTTCCTCCCGAATAGTGTAGGAAGGTTCTGCTGATTCCCTTAGATTTACTTAAATAGGTTAGAACAAAGTCTGGGGGGAACACACGAGTATTCTCAAATTATCCTATTCAAATTTGGTTGGTTGAGTAAATTTTGCTAATTTCGTCACCGTGGTAATAATTACGCTGGTAATAAAGTATGAAATTCTATAATCGAACAAAGGAGATAGATGAGCTGAGACGAATCCAAGTACGAGCCTTTGACACTCGGTCGAGGATGACTGTCATAACCGGTAGGCGTCGTATCGGCAAGACTTCGCTTGCTCTGCATGCTACGCAGGGCGAATATCCTACAGTATATCTGTTCGTCAGCAGAAAAAACGAGGCTGCATTGTGCGAAGAGTTTGCCAGACTGATTTCATCGGCTCTCGATTGTTATGTGCCGTCGGAGATTAAGTCATTCAAGTCATTGTTTCAGATGCTGATGGAACTTGCGAAGACTCGCAAGTTCAACCTGATTATTGATGAATTTCAGGAATTTTTCAATATCAATCCATCGGTTTACAGTGACATGCAGAATATCTGGGATACCTACCGAAACGATACTCATGTCAATTTGTTTCTCATGGGATCAGTGTATTCAATGATGCACAAGATCTTTGAAAATTCCCACGAACCGCTCTTTGGAAGAGCTGATGCCATGATACGTCTCTCAGGATTCGGCACTGGAACCATGAAGGAAATCATGCGGGATTTCCGACCGGACTATACCAACGACGAACTGCTTGCATTATACACCCTCACTGGAGGAGTACCGAAATATATAGAGCTGCTATGTGACGAAACGGATCTGTCGACTGAGGGAATGTTTGATTATGTAGTCCGTGAAAACTCCCTGTTTGTCAACGAAGGCCGTAACCTCCTGATTGAGGAATTCGGGAAGGATTACGGATTATATTTCTCGGTATTGAGCTGCATTGCATCCGGTGTCAACACTCAGGGAGCGATTGAAAGCGCATTAGGAGGTGTGACGGTAGCAGGACATCTGAAACGTCTGATCGAAGATTATTCGCTCATCAAGCGGGTGCGTCCGATTTTGTCAAAGCCCCGTTCTCAGAATGTGCAGTATGAGATCAACGATAATTTCCTGCGTTTCTGGTTTAACTATTTTGACCGGAACCAGACCCTGGTAGAGCTTAATAACTTCAAATATCTCCGTCAGATTGTCCTCTCTGATTACCCGACCTTCTCAGGCGTTGCTCTTGAAAAATGGTTTCGTCTGAAAATGATGGAAAGCCACAAGTATGCCGATATCGGCTCATGGTGGGAACGCAAGAAGGGAAAGGAAGCCAACGAGATAGATATCGTGGCTCTTTCAATCGATGGGAAGATGGCTCTTGTAGCCGAAGTAAAGCGTCAGCGACGCAACTACGACCACAAAGCCTTTATGGAGAAAATTGACTGCATCAAGACAAGCATCCTGTCAAACTATCAGATAGAAACACACTTATTTACTTTGGATGATATGTAATAACACTACCATCCACGAAAAAATGGACGTATTAGAAAACTAACTTGGATACTCCTTTGACGCGTTTTTCGCTGATGTTGGCTAATCTTGCATTTGCTGTTGGACTCTTCAGAATCCACAAGTTGCATTTTCTTAGGCTTTTTTTATTATTGTGTGGAGGGAAAGATGTATCTTTGTAGCTGTGTCGGATTCCACGGGAATCAACCGATGCCTTTTTCTCTCCGTCATCATCCAACCTTGGTAATTATCACATTTTTCAAGCTAAGAAGCAAAAAATACCATGTTTTCTAAAGAAACTTACGTCAACCGTCGCCGCCAGCTCAAGGAGAAAGTGGGCAGCGGACTGCTGCTCTTCATCGGAAACGACGAATCAGGAATGAACTACGAGGACAACACCTACGACTTCCGTCAGGATTCCACCTTCCTCTACTATTTCGGCTTACCCTACGCCGGACTCAACGCCATCATCGACATCGACAACGACCGTGAGATAATCTTCGGCAACGAACTCACCATCGACGACATCGTCTGGATGGGCACACAGCCCACTCTCCATGAGAAAGCCCAGTCGGTGGGCATCGAGGAAACCCGTCCTGCCGCCGAGCTTGTGAAATATCTCGACTCAGCCCGCCGTTCCGGTCAGCCCGTTCATTATCTGCCCACCTACCGCCCCGAGCATCGCCTAAAGCTTCAGGAATATCTCGGAGTGAAGCCCGGTGCCGAGCAGCCTTCCATCGCATTCATCCGTGCCGTGGTCGACCAGCGCAACCACAAGACCGCCGAGGAAATCGCCGAGATCGAACGCGCATGCGACGTCACCGCCGACATGCACATCGCAGCCATCCGCATGGTGCGTCCCGGCATGAAGGAATGTGAAGTATCCGCAGCCATCAACGCTGTGGCTGAAGCCGCCGGATGCCGCCTCTCCTTCCCCATCATCGCCACCGTCAACGGTCAGACTCTCCACAACCACTACCACGGCAACGTGATGAAGCCCGGTCAGATGCTTCTTGTCGATGCCGGTGCCGAAACAGAAATGGGCTACGCCGGCGACATGTCATCGACCATCTGCGTCGACCCGACATTCACCCCCCGCCAGAAGATGATCTATGACATTCAGGTCGCGTCGCATCTCGCCGCCGTCGAAGCCCTTCGTCCCGGCGTGCCGTTCAAGGACGTCTATGAGCTGTCATGCCGCGTGGTGTGCGAGGGGCTGAAAGCCCTCGGCATCATGAAGGGTGACCCTGCCGAAGCAGTTGAAGCCGGTGCCCACGCCATGTTCTACCCCTGCGGACTCGGCCACATGATGGGTCTCGACGTCCATGACATGGAGAACCTCGGCGAAGTGTGGGTAGGTTACGACGGTCAGCCCAAGAGCACACAGTTCGGACGCAAGTCGCTCCGCCTCGCACGTCCCCTCGAACCCGGATTCGTCCACACAATCGAGCCGGGCATCTATTTCATCCCCGAACTCATCGACCTCTGGAAGAGCCAGCATAAGTTTGAGGACTTCATCAACTACGCCGAAGTGGAGAAATGGCGTGATTTCACCGGACTCCGCAACGAGGAGGACTACCTCATCACCGAGACCGGCGCACGCCGTCTCGGCAAGAAAATCCCCCTCACCACCGAAGAGGTCGAGGCAATGCGTCAGTCCTGATTCCACAATCCCGCGCACTCATGTCATCAACACGATCAAGCCGCGCCGTCATCTATGCTCTCGGCGCCGTACTCTGCTGGTCCACGGTAGCCACAGCCTTCAAGATCGCGCTCGCATCGCTTTCGGTCTACGAGATGCTGCTCATCGCCTGCCCCACGTCGATGGTCATCTTCGCACTCTCAGTAACCTTCGAGCGTAAGTGGGGGCTGCTTGCCGCCATGTCGCGGCGCGAGATCCTGCTCTGTGCCCTCACCGGACTCGTCAACCCCCTCGCCTACTATCTGGTACTCTTCGCCGCCTACGATTATCTCCCCGCCCACGTAGCGCAGCCCATCAACTATGCCTGGCCTATCCTGCTCGTGATTCTCCTCGCCCTCATCCACCGCAAGCCCGTTCCCGTGCTCAAGTATCTGGGCATGGCAGTGTCGCTTGCCGGGGTGGCAATCATCGCGCTCGGCAAGGGCGACGACGGAGTGGCGGTGTCGACCTACGGGCTGCTCCTCGCTGCCGCAAGCGCCCTGCTCTGGGCATTCTACTGGGTGATCAATGACTCGCTCAAGTCGCGACTCGACTCGTCGCTGATGCTTTTCCTCGGATTTGCGTTCGGCACGCTCTATCTCCTCATCGGCGCGCTCTTCATCCCGATTCATGTCCCCTCCGCCGACGGTCTGCTTTCAGGCATGTACATAGGCGCCATGGAGATGGGTATTCCTTTCATCCTTTTCAGCCTCGCGCTCCGCACCACCGACAACACCGCCCTCGTCAACCAGCTCTGCTATCTGGCGCCGTTCCTCTCCCTGTTCATCATCTCGATGGTGCTCCACGAAGCTGTCACAGCCATGACTTATCTCGGACTCGCCCTCATCGTGGCAGGTCTGGTATTCAACCAATATTTCGTCAAACAGAACAACTGACACCATGAAACGCTCCAACTACCGCTGGGTGATCTGCGCCATGCTCTTCAGCGCTCTTGTGGTCAACTATCTTGACCGCCAGGTGCTGTCACTGACGTGGAAAAACTTCATCGCCCCTGAATTCAACTGGACTGACGCCGACTACGGTCTGATCACCGGTGCATTCTCGATCGTCTATGCCGTCTCGATGCTCCTCGTCGGAAAATTCATCGACCACGTCGGCACCAAGCGAGGCTATCTGTGGGCTATCGGCATCTGGTCGGCGGGAGCCTGCATGCACGCCTTCTGCGGCATCATCACCAACGGCATCGTCTCCGGCGACTGGATCTTCTCGTTCGTCGGCTCCCGCGACAACCTTATGCTCCTTCAGCGTGTGGCTGACGCCTCGACCGCCATCACTACCGTCAGCGTATGGCTCTTCCTTGCCGCGCGGTGTGTCCTCTCGGTGGGTGAAGCCGGCAACTTTCCCTGCTCCATCAAGGCTGTGGCGGAGTACTTTCCCAAGAAGGACCGCGGATTCGCCACCGGCATCTTCAATTCCGGAAGCCAGATCGGAGCGCTCCTCGCTCCCTTCGCCATTCCTCTCATCGCCCGCTACTGGGGCTGGGAGATGGCATTCATGATCATCGGCGTGCTCGGATTCATCTGGATGGGCGTATGGGTGTTCGTCTACAAGCCCCCGCGCCACAATTCCCGCGTCAACGCCGCCGAACTTGCCTACATCGAGCAGGATGCAGCCGAAGTGGCTGACGCCAACGTAGCCGCCGACCCCGCCTCACAGCTTCCCGCACCCCGCGTCGGCTTTCTCAAGCCGTTCACCTATCGCCAGACGTGGGCTGTGATATGCGGCAGATTCCTCCCCGACTCCGTGTGGTGGTTCCTGCTATTCTGGGCGCCCGCATTCATCAGCGAGGTCTACGGTTATCCCTCCGACTCGATCGAGGGCATGATGGGCGTATTCACCATCTATCTCATCTCCATGCTGTCGCTCGGCGGAAGCTATCTCCCCACATTCTTCATCAACCGCTCGCGCCTCAACCCCTACAGCGGACGCATGAAGGCAATGTTCATCTTCGCACTCTTCCCCCTCCTGGGGCTCGGCGTGATGCCGCTGGGCAAAGTGTCGATGTGGTTCCCGGTAGTTATAATCGGTATCATCTGCGCCGCTCACCAGAGCTGGAGTGCCAATGTATATAATGTGGTGAGCGACATGTTTCCCAAGAATGTGGTTGCCACCGTCACAGGCGCAGCCGGACTGGCAAGCGGTCTCGGCAGCTTCATGTCCAACTACGGTGCGGGCGAACTGTTCACCTACGCCGCACGCACCGGCATGACCTTCCTTGGATTCGAGGGTAAGAATGCGGGCTACATGATCGTGTTCATGATCGCCGCCGTAGCCTATCTCGTAAGCTGGATAGCCATGAAGCTGCTCGTGCCACGCTACAAACTCGTCAAACTCTAAAAGCCGACAATTCCATGACCTACGTCAATCATCACGCCGTCCCCTTCATGGACCGCGATTTTCTCCTCACCACCCCCACCGCACGCCATCTCTACCACGACGTGGCTGCTTCCTTGCCGATCATCGACTATCACTGCCATCTCTCACCCGAGATGATTGCCCGCGATCATCAGTTTGCCAATATCACTGAGCTTTGGCTCGGCGGTGATCATTACAAATGGCGCGCGATGAGAGCCAACGGCGTGGAGGAACGCTTCATCACCGGCGACGCTTCCGACCGCGACAAGTTCATGATGTGGGCGGAGACCGTGCCCTACACCATGCGCAACCCACTCTACCACTGGACTCACATGGAACTCCGTTCGGCTTTCGGCATCGAGGATATTCTCTCGCCCGACACCGCCGCCGACATCTACGACCGCTGTAACGAGCAACTCCGCCGCCCCGACATGACCGCACGCGGACTGATGCGGAAATATGGCGTAGAAGTGGTGTGCACCACCGACGACCCCGTCGACTCGCTGGAATATCACCTTCAGATCGCCGCCGACCCGACTTTCGACATCAAGGTACTCCCCACCTGGCGTCCCGACAAGGCTATGACCATCTCCTCCGGCACTGACCATGCCGACTATCTGGCTTATCTACGCAAGCTCTCGGAGGTGAGCGGAGTGGAGATCCGCTCACTCGCCGACCTATATGCCGCCCTGCGCGTCCGCCACGACTTCTTCCATGAGGCGGGCTGCCGTCTCGCCGATCATGGCGTCACCCGATTCCCGTTTGCCCACGTCACCACCGAGGAGGCTTCGACTCTCTTCGACAGCGTGCTCCGCGGCGAACCGCTCACCGCCCACGAAGCCGAGCAACTCACCACCGCCATCTTCCTTGAGCTCTGCCGCATGAATCATGCGAGCGACTGGGCACAGCAATTCCACTTCGGTCCGATGCGCAACGTCAACACCCGCGCGCGCCTATCCCTCGGTCCCGACACGGGATTCGACACCATCGGCGATTTCAGAGCCGCCGAAAGCATCGCAGCTTTCCTCGACACGCTTGACCGCGACGACACCCTCGCCCGCACCATCCTCTACAATCTCAACCCTGCCGACAACACCTGGGTGGCTGCGATGCTCGCCAACTTCCAGGACGGACGCATCCCCGGAAAAATACAGATGGGATCGGGATGGTGGTTCAACGACCAGCTCGACGGAATGCGCCACCAGATGGAAGCTCTCTCGCTCCAGGGTCTGCTCAGCCGCTTTGTCGGGATGCTCACCGACTCCCGCTCATTCCTCTCCTACCCCCGTCATGACTATTTCCGCCGGCTTCTCTGCGAGATAATCGGGCGCGACGTTGACTCCGGAATGTTGCCTGTTTCAGAAATGCCACGCATCGAGCGCATGGTGAGCGACATCTGCCACGACAACGCCGCCCGCTACTTCCGCTTCTGAGTTCCCGGCTCAATCAACCCGACACCTAACCGATCTTAATTATAAATCTGACATTATCATGCTTGAAAAGACATGGCGTTGGTTTGGTCCCAACGATAAAATCACCCTCCCGATGCTCCGTCAGATCGGAGTGGAAGGCATAGTCACCGCCCTTCACCACATTCCCAACGGCGAAGTATGGACACTTGAGGAAATCAACAAAATGAAGGATCTCATCGAGAGCCACGGGATGCGCTGGAGCGTGGTGGAGAGTCTCCCCGTCAGCGAGGCGATCAAATATGCCGGACCCGACCGTGACCGTCTCATCGAGAACTACAAGGAAAGTCTCGCCAATCTCGGCAAAGCTGGAGTGCGCACCATCTGCTACAACTTCATGCCCGTGCTCGACTGGGCACGCACCGACCTTGATTACCCTAACCCTGACGGATCCACTAATCTCTACTTCAACCGCGGAGAATTCTGCTACTTCGACGTCCACATCCTTAAGCGTCCCGACGCAGAGAAGGACTGGGACGAGCCCACGCTTGAGCGTATGCGTGAGATTGCCGCCACCATGACTCCCGAAGGCGAGAAACGTCTCGTCGACAACATCATCGTCAAGACCCAGGGATTCGTCAACGGCAACATCGCCGAGGACGAGCTGAAGCCGGTCGAGAAGTTCCGCGAGCTGATGAAACTCTACGAGGGCATCGACCGTGACGCTCTACGCGAGAACATGCGTTATTTCCTCGAAGCCATCATGCCCGTCTGCCGCGAGTGGGACATCAACATGTGTGTTCACCCCGACGATCCCCCCATGCCTATCCTCGGAATGCCCCGTATCGTCACTTGCGACGAGGATATAGAATGGTTTCTCAACGCCGTCCCCGATCCACACAACGGACTGACATTCTGCTCAGGATCGCTCAGCGCCGGCGCTCATAACGACGTGCAGGCTCTCGCTCGCAAATACGCCCCCCGCACATGGTTCGTCCACCTACGTTCGTGCGACGTCCTCCCCAACGGCGACTTCCGCGAGGCTTCCCATCTTGCCGGACGTGCCGACATCGTCGAACTGGTCAAGATCTTCGAGAGCGTCAAGCCCGGACTACCGATGCGCGTCGACCACGCCGCCCTGATGCTCGGCGACGCCGACAAAGGCTACAACGCCGGCTACTCCTTCCATGGCAGAATGCTCGCGCTCGGACAGGTGGAAGGCATAATGCATGCCGTGGATCACGAAATGAAGAAATCCTGATTAATGAATTTTCCCTACATCTCTACTGAATATGAACGAACTTTTCTCAGTCAAGGACCAGGTTGTGGTCATCACCGGCGGCACGGGTGTGCTCGGTGCCTGTATCGGTGAATATCTCGCCCTCCAGGGCGCAAAAGTAGTGCTCATGGGTCGCCGCAAGGACGAGGGCGACCGCATCGTTGCCGACATCAAGGCAAAAGGCGGCGAAGCCTGTTTCCTCGTCACCGACGTGATGAACCCCGAAGTGGTGCAGGCTAACTGCGACGAGATCCTTGCCCGCTATGGCAGAGTGGACGCTCTCCTTAACGCCGCCGGCGGCAACATGCCCGGTGCAACGATTGCTCCCACAGGCACGATTTTCGACATCAAGGTGGAGCAGTTCCAGACTGTCCTCAACCTCAATCTCACCGGCACCGTGATTCCCACCCAGATCTTCCTGCGCCCGATGGTGGAAGCCGGCAAGGGCGCCATCGTCAACTTCTCGTCGATGGCTGCGTTCCGCCCCATGACGCGTGTGCTCGGATATGCTGCAGCCAAGGCTGGTATCAGCAACTTCACCGCCTTCATGGCTAACGAAGTTGCCACGAAATTCACCCCTGCCATCCGTGTCAACGCCATAGCTCCCGGATTCTTCCTCACCAACCAGAACCGCGCCCTCCTCACCAATCCTGACGGATCCCTCACCGAGCGCGGTTCCGACGTCATCCGCCAGACCCCCTTCAAGCGTTTCGGACGCCCCGAAGAACTCTGCGGCACGATCCAGTACCTCATCAGCGATGCCGCATCCTTCGTCACCGGCACGGTAGCCGTGGTCGACGGCGGATTCAACGCCTTCGCAATGTAACCCCCTCACCAACCCGTCCCCATCCATTCATGAAGATTGGCACCATCGATCTGGGCGAGCGTCCTGTGATGCTCGCCCCGATGGAGGACGTCACTGACCGTTCATTCCGTCTCATCTGCAAGGAGCAGGGAGCCGACATGGTCACTACGGAATTTGTATCCGCCGACGCCCTCATCCGCAACATAGCATCCACCACCCGCAAGCTTTCGCTCGACGACTCGGAGCGTCCCGCCGCCATTCAGATTTATGGCAGAGACGTCGATTCCATGGTCGAGGCGGCACGTATCGTCGAGCAGGCGCACCCCGACGTGATCGACATCAATTTCGGATGCCCCGTGAAGAAGGTGGCTGGGAAAGGCGCGGGGGCGGGAATGCTGCGTGACATCCCCCGTATGCTCGCCATCACACGTGCCGTGGTCGATGCCGTGAAGCTTCCCGTTACGGTCAAGACCCGCCTTGGATGGGATCATGAGAACAAGATAATCGTCGGCCTTGCCGAACAGCTTCAGGACTGCGGCATAGCCGCTATCACCGTGCACGGCAGGACACGCTCGCAGATGTACACAGGCGAAGCCGACTGGGAGATGATAGCCCGCGTGAAGGAAAATCCCCGCCTCACCATCCCGGTGATCGGCAACGGCGATATCACTTCGCCTCAGAAGGCTCTTGATGCATTCCGTCGGTATGGCGTGGATGGCGTCATGGTGGGGCGAGCGTCAATAGGCGCCCCATGGATTTTCCACGACATCCGGCAGGCTATCGAAGCCGATAGCGCCGAGGCGGTCAGCCAGCTCTCCCTCGCCGAGAAATTCGCTCTCCTGCGCCGACAGATCGATGAAAGCATCGACCGTATCGACGAGTATCGCGGCATACTCCACATCCGCCGGCATTTGGCAGCCTCCCCCCTCTTCAAAGGCATAAGCCACTTCCGCGACACACGCATCGCCATGCTCCGCGCCTCCACCCGCGCCGAGCTCGACGCTATCCTGACCGACATAGAGCGGCTTATCTCACGCGATACGATATCGCAGGCCTGAGTTCAGTCACCCCCTCCGTGGCTTTTTTCAGTGCGATTCTCCTTGCCGTTTCGCCAAACTTTCGTAATTTTGCACTAAGATTTGGCGACACTACAGAGTCGTCATTAATCTTGTTGACCTTATAATACCTTACATCACACAGCAATGGCACAGAACGTAGAGCCCGGACGAAAATCCGGCTTACTTTGGTTTCACCTGGCTGCCCTCTTCGCCGTCACGGCATGGGGTCAGTCGTTCATCTCCACCCGCGTCCTTCTCGACAACGGGCTGGGTCCTGTCCAGATCTACGTGCTGCGCTCCACAATCGCCTACATCTTCCTGCTTCTCATTTCCTGCAGGAACCTGCGATCCAACTCCCTGCGCGACGAGGCGCTTCTGATGCTCTGCGGCATGTGCGCCGGCTCGATTTATTTCATTACCGAGAACACTGCCATGGAGTACACACTCGTCAGCAACGTGGCTCTGATCACCGCTCTCGCCCCCCTTCTCACCGCCTTGCTGCTGGGCATGCTCTACCGAAACGAACGCCCCTCCCGTGGCACGTGGATCGGCTCGGCTGTGGCATTCGTGGGTGTGGCGTGCGTGATCTTCAACAGCAGCGTATCGCTTGAAGTCAACCCCCTCGGCGACCTCCTCGCATTTCTCGCCGCTGTGTCATGGGCGATCTACAGCATACTGCTCCGCAGCCTGAATGTCAACTATTCCGGCATATTTATCACCCGAAAAATCTTTTTCTACGGTGTTATCACCGCACTCCCGTTTTTCTTCCTTGAGCCAAACGACGCCCCGGTGAGCGTGCTCGGACGCCCTGCCGTGTTCGGCAACCTCCTGTTCCTTTCCCTTGTAGCTTCACTTGCGGCATTCCTTATCTGGGCAATTGTGGTGAAGCGCCTCGGAGCCGTGATTGCAAGCAACTATCTCTACGTCTCTCCAATCGTCACTCTCGTGGCAGCATGGCTGGTGCTTGGCGAGAAGATTTCCTTCATGGGCTATCTCGGTTGTGCCCTGATCATCGGCGGACTATGGGTGGGAGAGCGCATCAACCGCGCCGACGATCTCGCCCACCGCACCTCCCGCCGCCACTGATCCCAATATACAAAATAAAATTTGGGCCGGGTGCTTCGCAGCGTCCGGCCCACTGATGTTTCATGTTAGTTAGATCCGTTTTACCATAATAACAAATTTATGGGAGCGGTAGACGAGGCTCGAACTCGCGACCCTCAGCTTGGGAAGCTGATGCTCTACCAACTGAGCTACTACCGCATGCGGCAGGTGAATAAAGTGATTTGCCATTATGGTCAAGGCGGAAAGAACCGTCCATGAACATGTGTGATTACTTATATCTTTGCAAAGATAGAAACTATTTTTTAATTTTGCACAAATTCAACGATTTTTTATGACCAGAACTCTCTATGTGACCGATCTCGACGGCACTCTTCTCAATAATAACTCGGTGGTCGGCGACAAATCGGCGCAGATTCTCCGCGATCTGACTGATGATGGCGCTCTCATTACTGTAGCAACCGCCCGCACTCCCGCCACCGTGGTCGGTCTGCTTGCCAACACGCGCATCTCGCTGCCAGCAGTTGTCATGACGGGTGCCACTCTCTATGATATTCCTTCCCGACGCTACATAGATCCGAAATTTATCGACGCCTCTACCGTGGAGGAAGCATATACTTATCTGACTGAACGGGGAATTAATCCGTTTGTCTACACGCTTCACGCCGACCAGCGCCTGCACGCCTACCATCACCGTGAGATGACTAAGCTTGAACACGAATTCTATGACCAGCGCCGCGATCTGTCGCTCAAGCAATTCCATTTCGGCGAACCGATCGACGATGAAAGCCTCATCCATACGCTGCTGCTTTTCGCTGTCGGGCAGACCGACCAGCTGAACAAGGCTGCCGAAGAGGTGAGCGCCCGCACTGGGCAGGCTGTGACATGCTACAACGACATCTTTCATCCCGGAAATTCCTTTATGGAACTTTTTGCGCCCGGAGTGTCCAAAGCCGCTGCCGTCCGGCGGCTTGCGGAGGAGAGGGGTGCGGGGAGAATTGTGGCTTTTGGCGACAATCTCAATGATATTCCGATGTTTCGGGAGGCAGATGTGGCAGTAGCGGTGGAGAATGCCTTCGATGAAGCCAAGGAGGCTGCCGACGTGGTGATCGGGCGAAACAGTGCGGATGCAGTAGCCCGGTACATCGCCGAGGATTTCTACCGCTGACGTCATCACGACCGCGAGCAGACGAGTGTTGAAAAACCGATTTGGACGATTGACAAAATTTTTGTAATTTCACCGATTATAATAATCTGAGTCAGCCCGACTGCGGTCACCCGTCACATTAACCTGCCGCATGTACACACCCTGACCAATAAATACCCCCCTTCGCAACATGAAAATTGGAATCATCGTAGCAATGCAGAAAGAGCTTGACCTCCTCATTCCCCACCTCACAGAAAAGGCAGAGCAGGAGGCGCGCCGCTATAAATTCATAACCGGACGTATGGCAGGAAAGGATGTCGTGGTGATGAAATGCGGCATCGGGAAAGTCAACGCCGCCCTCGGCACCATGGCAATGATCGAAATATTCGCGCCCGATCTTATCATCAACACCGGTGTGGCAGGTGGGACGGGAGGAGGTGCAAGAATCCTCGACGTAGTGGTAGCCGACGACGTGGTCTATCACGACGTGTGGTGCGGTCCGGGCACCGAATGGGGTGAGGCAGCCGGCTGTCCGAGAATGATGCACGGCAGTACGAAAGTGACAGAAGCCCTTAATAACAAAGAACTTGCTGACGTGAAGCGCGGCACCATTGCCTCCGGCGATATCTTCGTTTCAAAAAAGGAAGAGGTTGACCACATCCGCAGGCATTTCCCGAGCGTGATGGCTGTCGATATGGAATCGGGTGCGATAGCGCAGACCTGCACGCTCGCCGGTACCGATTTTGCCGTGGTGAGAGTGGTGAGCGACACTCCGGGAGCCGCCGACAACATCTCGCAGTACGAATCATTCTGGACCGACGCCCCCGCACGCACATTCGCCACGCTATCAGCTATAGTCAACGCTTTGTAATTATTGATATTGCACATCCTGATATGAACAAGATCGCAAGTTTCACCATAAATCATCTGACACTAAAGCCGGGCATTTATGTCAGTCGACTCGACCGCACCCCCTCGGGCGACGTCATCACCACATTCGACATCCGCATGACTGCCCCTAATCGTGAGCCGGCTATTGACCCGCGCGCCATCCACACTATCGAGCACCTTGCCGCTACATTCCTTCGCAACCACCAGCAGTGGAGCGACAAGGTGGTCTATTGGGGACCTATGGGATGCTGCACCGGCAACTATCTGATTATGCAGGGCGAACTTGAACCAGCCGACATTGCCGGACTGATGCGTGAGACGTTCGGATTCATTGCCGGATTCGATGGTGAAATCCCGGGTGCCACCGCACGTGACTGCGGTAACTATACCTTCAACGATCTCCCCGCCGCACGCGAAGCTGCACGACGCTACCTCGAAACTACCCTCAACAATCTCGATAAATCAAACACCGTCTATCCCGACTGAAACATTCCCCCCTATAGCTTACCATGCAAAAGATTGAACATCCTGAAAACGACGGACAGTACATCGGTCTGACAGTTAACTCCGGTGTGGCTCAGCCACCGACGGTCAATCCCTATATGCAGCGTCGACGCCGCAAGCCTCTCCCCTCCGCCGGCGAGCTCGTCGAAGGAATCCTCAAAGGCGATGTCACCATGCTGTCGCGTGCGGTGACACTCGTCGAGAGCCTTTCGCCCGACCATCAGAAAGTGGCGCAGGAGGTAATCGAGAAGTGTCTACCCTATTCCGGCAAGTCACGCCGTATCGGCATCACAGGTGTGCCGGGCGCAGGAAAAAGTACGTCGATCGACGTCTTCGGTCTTCATGTGCTTAAGGCGGGAGGGAAACTTGCAGTGCTTGCCATCGACCCCTCAAGCGAGCGCACCAAAGGCTCGATCCTCGGCGACAAGACCCGCATGGAGAAGCTCTCGATCCATCCTTCGGCGTTCATCCGCCCTTCCCCTTCGGCGGGCTCGCTCGGCGGAGTGGCGCGCAAGACGCGCGAGACAATCGTGCTATGCGAAACCGCCGGTTACGACAATATTTTCGTGGAGACCGTAGGCGTCGGGCAGAGCGAAACGGCTGTCCACTCGATGGTCGACTTCTTCCTGCTCATCCAGCTCGCCGGCACCGGCGACGAGCTGCAGGGAATCAAACGCGGAATCATGGAGATGGCTGACGGAATAGTCATCAACAAAGCCGACGGCGACAACATCGACCGCGCACGTCTGGCGCAGGCACAATTCAAGAGCGCACTCCGCCTCTTCCCCCCCACGGCTTCCGGCTGGACCCCCGAGGTGCTCACCTATTCGGGATATTTCGAACTGGGAATACCCGAGGTGTGGGACATGATCGACCGCTACTTTGAATTTGTCAAAGCCAACGGATATTTCGAACGCCGCCGTCAGGAACAGGCTCGCTACTGGATGTACGAGACCATCGACGAGAAACTCCGCGCCCACTTCTACAATAACCCGAATGTGGCAGAGATGCTCCCTGCGCTTGAACAGCAAGTGCTCGACAACCGCCTGAGCTCCTTCATCGCCGCTCGTGACGTCCTCGACTTCTATTTCCGCAACAACAGCGACGACAGCAATGGCTAAGGATGTGGTGAAAACCCCTCTGATGAAGCAGTACTTCGAGATGAAACGCAAGCATCCCGATGCAGTGCTGCTTTTCCGTGTGGGGGATTTCTATGAGACTTTCTGCGACGACGCCATCACAGCCTCCCAGATTCTCGGCATCACGCTGACACGCCGCGCCAACGGCTCGGCACAGTCGGTGGAACTTGCCGGCTTCCCCCACCACGCCCTCGACACCTACCTCCCGAAGCTGGTGCGTGCGGGGAAACGTGTGGCAATCTGCGAGCAGCTTGAGGATCCCAAGACCGTGAAGGGACTTGTTAAGCGTGGAATCACCGAGCTTATCACCCCGGGCGTGACGATGAACGACAACGTGCTCGATCATCGTGAGAACAACTTCCTCGCCGCCCTCCACCAGTCCAAGGACACGTGGGGGCTGGCTCTGCTCGACATCTCGACCGGAGAATTCCTCGTGGCGGAGGGAAACGTAGACTATATCGACAAACTCCTCAACAGTTTTGCCCCGAAGGAAGTGCTCGTAGTGCGTGGTCAACGCACACTCGTTGAAGCTACGATGACCGCAAAATTCGTGGTGTCGGAGATGGACGACTGGGTGTTCACCCCCGACAGCGCCAACCAGCGGCTACTCCGCCACTTCGAGACGGCGAGCCTCAAAGGTTTCGGCGTCGAGAAAATGCTTCTTGCCATCGTGGCTGCCGGAGCAATACTTCAGTATCTCGACATAACGAAACACACACGCCTCGCCCACATCACCCGCCTGCAGCGCGTGGAGGAATCGACAAGCGTCAGGCTCGACCGGTTCACGGTCCGCAACCTCGAACTGCTTGAGAGTATCGGCGAGGGGGGACGTTCGCTACTGAGCGTCATTGACCGCACCGTCACACCGATGGGCGCCCGTCTGCTCCACCGCTGGCTCATGTTCCCGCTTAAGGATCCCGTAGCCATCAATTCGCGCCTCGACACCGTGGAGTATTTCTTCCGCCAGCCCGACATGGCTGACGTGATTCTCGACAGTCTGAAACGCATCGGAGACCTTGAGCGACTGGTGAGTAAGGTGTCGGTGGGCAGAATTTCCCCCCGCGAGGTAGTCCAGCTCGCCGGTTCACTTTCGGCTGTTATCCCCATCAAGGAGGAATGCGGAAAGGCTGAACAGCCCTCTCTCCATCATCTCGGTCAGCAGCTCAATCCGTGCCCCGACGTCATCAGCGTGATCAGGCGCACACTTGTCGACGAGCCTGCACAGGCTCTCGGACGCGGAGTGGTGATCCGCGAGGGGGTCAACGAAGAGCTGGATCAGTTGCGGTCACTGTCGCGCGACGGCAAACAGTATCTTCTGGATCTGCAACAGCGCGAAATAGCTGCCACGGGAATCCCGAGCCTGAAAATCGCCTACAACAACGTGTTCGGCTACTACATCGAAGTCACCAACACCCACAAGGACAAGGTGCCGGAGGAGTGGATCAGAAAGCAGACTCTCGTCAACGCCGAGCGATACATCACCCAGGAACTCAAGGACTACGAGACAAAGATACTGGGGGCGGAAGAACGAATCGCCGTACTTGAGCAGAGGCTCTACCTCGAACTCGTAGGCACCATAGCCGAATACATCCCGACTCTCCTCACCGACGCCTCACTGCTCGCCCGCCTCGACTGCCTGCTGGGATTCACGATGGTGGCAGCCGAGAATCACTACTGCCGCCCTGTTGTCGACGATTCCCTGCGGCTTGAAATCAACGAGGGGCGGCATCCGGTAATCGAAAAGGAACTTCCACCGGGCGAACCGTACATCACCAACTCCGTATGTCTCGACAACGACGGGACACAGGTGATGATGATCACGGGTCCGAACATGGCAGGTAAATCGGCACTCCTGCGCTCAGTGGCGCTCAACGTCCTGCTTGCTCAGATAGGATCGTTCGTCGCAGCCGATTCCGCTCATATCGGCGTCGTCGACAAAATATTCACCCGCGTGGGTGCAAGCGACAACATCTCCCACGGCGAGTCGACATTCATGGTGGAGATGAACGAAGCAGCATCTATCCTCAACAACATGAGTGCACGCTCCCTGATCCTCTTCGACGAACTCGGCCGCGGCACATCGACCTACGACGGCATCTCGATAGCATGGGCGATCGTGGAGCACATCCATGAGAACGCCAAAGGAGGGCGCCCTAAGACACTCTTCGCCACCCATTACCATGAACTCAACGAGATGGAAAAGTCCTTCGAGCGCGTGGTCAACTACAACGTCTCAGTCAAGGAAATTGACGGTAAGGTCGTGTTTCTCCGCAAGCTGTCGCGTGGGGGGAGCGAACATTCGTTCGGCATACACGTGGCAAAACTCGCCGGAATGCCACGCAGCATAGTGACTCGTGCCAACGAAATCCTAAAGCAGCTGGAGACCAACGCCGCAGCCGACGTCAGTCATCACAAAATCCCGGAATCATCAAAGAGCAGCAGTCCCGACGGAGTGCAACTTTCGTTCTTCCAGCTCGACGATCCGGTGCTGGAACAGGTGCGTGACGAGATTATCGGGCTTGACATCAACAATCTGACCCCGATGGCAGCCCTCAACAAACTCCACGATATCCGGCGCATCATCACAGGACGCGACTGACAAGCCATCCCCCGTATCCACGGCAACCATTTTGGCACGGTATTTGTTGTAACAGAAGTAAAAGCAATAACTAATCCCAAAAAGAAAACACTATGGAAAAGATTGAACCCGGAAAATATGTAGAGCTTGTCTATGACCTCTATGAGATAAATGCTGACGGCGAGAAACTCGTTCATCAGTCAGATGAAAAAGACCCCGAAAAGATCGTTTTCGGCGTTACCCGCGGCGTGATTGTGCCCCTGGAGCGCGCACTCGACGGTCTTGCCGTCGGCGACAGTTTCGACGTAGTAGCTACTGCCGACGAAGCATTCGGTCCCGTGGATCCCGAGCAAGTGGTAGAGCTTGACCGCGACATTTTTGAAGTTGACGGAAAATTTGACACCGAGCACATCAAGGCTGGCGCTATCGTGCCGATGATGACCGCCGACGGCTACCGCATCAACGGCGTAGTGGTGGAAGTAGGCGACGAGAAGGTGAAGATGGACTTCAACCATCCCCTTGCCGGCAAGGACGTGCGCTTCAAGGGCAAAGTAACCCTCGTGCGCGACCCCAAGCCCGAAGAACTCCAGCCCGCAGGCGGCTGCGGTTGTGGCTGCCATGATGACGCATGTGGCGACGGCTGTGGCTGTGACAAGGATCATAACTGCGGCGACGGCGGTTGCGGCTGTCATTGATTGACAGCATCGGGTTGCCGAAACCTGACTTAAAAATAACAATTCCGATTGCCCGTAGTGAAAATTATCACTACGGGCAATTGCATTTTGAGATTAAATTCTTACCTTTGCAGAGCAAATCATGGTCTGCTCGAATGGTGGAATGGTAGACACGAAGGACTTAAAATCCTTTGGCCATTGCGGCTGTGCGGGTTCGAGTCCCGCTTCGAGCACAAAAATAACCCCTTAACTTGCTACAGTTGAGGGGTTATTTTTTATAGTAATCTGACGTTATTCGGCGTAAAGATTTTCTGACTGTTCAGGGATGTATTGCTCTGCCAGACGGCTGATTTTCTTCATGTCGGGTTTCTTCTCTGCATAGTCGATCAAAGCCCCGATCGGATAGAGCTCGGGGTCGGAAGCTGACTGAAAATCAGCTGCGTCTTCCGAATAGTCTCCATCTTCCACAGCGTCGGCTTCAATAGCATAGTCGCTGAATGCGATTGAACGTTCGGCATCACTATGTCGTTCGATGCCGACTAACAGTGTCGTCGGGATAATGCTTATCTGAGGATCTTCTCCCCATCGTCCGGGATTGTTGATGACCTCCGCCACTTTTGAGGCGATGATGTCAGTGAGTTCTTTTCTTGTCATAGCTGTTGCGTTTTTTATTATTATAACATCGAAATTGAAGAAATGGTTGCGTGGCATTCACTTAAAGCTCACCACTCTGCCTCTTTGATTATTTTGATTATTTTACTTAACTTTGTCCTCACATATAATACTAATACCTCCACAAATATGAACAAAAGCGTCATTTCCACCATCCTGTCATTGCTTCTTCTCGCCTCATGCTCCGACAAAAAATCAACCGCGATATCAGAAGCTACAGACCCGAACGAGCCAGAAGCATCAGTGAGTCTGAAGGGAAAATGGGATATTGAAAATATCGTGTTCAGCGACTCCGATTACGTCCGCCCGAGCGAAGCGGTGCCGGGATCGAAGCAATTCGTAGTGTTCACCGACAGCACATATTTCTTTGCCACCAACTGCAACTCCATCTCCGGCTACTATGCGATCAAAGGCGACACGATCAGCCTGAGTGACGGTGCCATGACCGAAATGGCTTGCGACAACATGGAGACTGAGGACGCCCTGCGCCGCATTCTACCCTCTCTGACGCTGATCGATGTGGAAAACGACTCGACCGTAAGACTAAATTGCAATAATACCTCCGGATACATCATCCTTCGCAAAAACACGGTGAGCGAATAAAGATAACCTGCCGATCTGATTAATCCGCCTAAACTTCCGACATAATGAAACGATTCCTCTGCTTTGCCACTATCGGTTTAGTCGCGCTGGCCACTCGCGCTACAGAACAGTCAAATGATTCCATAACATGCCATATTACCGGTACGGTAATCGATCGACCTGAGTCCAAGTCGGTGATAATTAGTGAAGCAAATACAGATTCCCGAATCCATAAGTACGCTACAGCGGAAATAATCGACGGAACCTTTTCTTACACAATAAAGGATTCCGTACCCCGCGCTTATCAAATAAGATTTGACGACGAGCTTGAAAATGGCAGTTGGTTAAACCGATATTTCTATTCCGGAAACGGGGATGTGGAAATCACCTGCTACAATAACGATGATGAGTTTGACAGCAAAAAGATCATTTCCAACATCTCAGAAAATATTCTTGAAAACGAATATACCGAAAGAATAAAAGCTCTCTTTCAGGCAAAACAAAACTATCTCTCGCAGAAATTTGACTCCCTCTATGAGTGCAACGCAGCGCTTTCACCGGAATTACAAAACCTCCATGAAACAATCGAGAAAATGGAACCAAGCGCAGAACGCGATTCCATTACCGGCGTTCTCAGGGAGTTCTACCGCGGACCAAGAGAAATAATATATTCCGAGGAGTACATGGACTACGAAAACCAGCTTATCGACATATACCGTCAGAGAGATGCCATGAGGCGGCAGTTCATAGCCGACAACCCCTCCCTCGCCGGACTTTTCGAGATAAAGAATACGTTGTTTTACAGCAAGTATTATACCTGGGCTGACATTCCCGATTATATCAGAATATTCGAGACCTTCTATAAAAACAGTATGCCGGATCATCCCTACACGGAGGAGATAGCCGGAATCATTGAGTCCATGAGCGTGAAAGCCGGGAATCAATATCCCGACTACAAGATTACCCGGGAGGATGGCTCGACCGAACGAATCGCATCGCTCATTGATGGGAATGTGGCTGTCGTGGATCTGTGGGCATCATGGTGCGGGCCATGCCGCAGGCACTCAAAAGAGCTGATCCCGATTTACGAAAAGTACAAGGACAAGGGTTTTAAGGTAATTGCGATTGCACGAGAGGAAGACAATTGTGACGCGATGAACCACTGCATCAAGAACGACGGATATCCGTGGGAAAGTTTTGTCGACCTCGGTGACCGCGACAACGTATGGCGCATCAACAACGCAGGCAACTCCGGCGGAAAGATTATCCTCGTGGGAGCCGACGGAGTGATTGTAGGCACCGATATTTCCGCGAAGGAGATTGAGGAGTATCTTGCCAAGACTCTTGGCGAATAGGCTGACGGTCAACCCTCGACGATGGCGGGGTTGATACGCTTCAGCTGCGCGATGAAGGCGTCGCGGTCAAGCGGGGAGATTTCAAGCGGCATGGAGCTTTTCATGACCGAACGATCCACAAACTTTATCGACACACGAAGTCTCGACATCCCGGCAGTAGCCAGATAGCCCACCGTCTTTTTCACCTCCTTGATTTTCATTATCGGGAATCTGTGGGGGCGGAAAAACTGATAGACTATTAGCTGGTCACCTTTTATCTCATACCGGCAGCCAAACACCAGAAGCACAAACAATAGCGCTATTCCACCGCCATATATCAGAGAGAGCCACCAGTAGGTGGAGATACACATCACGTAGACCACCGCAACGACGAATAATATCACGCACCACATCCACCAGTCGATCCTCGAACGATAGACGGTCTTACTCTTTTCCTCCATATCTTTTATTTTTTATATCTACACTTTTTTTTGATGTAGCGCCCGGCACCCGCCGGCATCACTTCGGCAAATATACGCATTTTCCTGAAAATGCAATATGTAGATACGGTAAAATCAAGCGTAGGAGTGAAGACCGTGGAGGAAGTAGTTTGCTCCGAAGTAGGTGAAAAGCATTGAAAGGACGGCGGCAAGCAGATAGATGTGGAGGGTGCGGGGGGAACGGAAGAAGGCAAGCCGTCGGATGCCCGAATGAAGCGGAAGAGCATAAATTAGCCACATTACGAGCGCACACGTCTCCTTCGGATCCCATCCCCAGTAACGCCCCCACGTCTGATTCGCCCATACGGCTCCTATAAAGATTCCGGCTCCGAGGAGGCAGACGGCGGGGGGGAGAATGATGCGATTGAGGAGGGAAAGCCTTACACCGAGAGATTCGGAGCGCGACAGTAGCGCGACTGCCGACAAAATGGTCATAAGGAGAAAGAGGGTGTAGGAGATCATCACCAGCATTACGTGTACCGCCAGGAGCGGACTGCCGAGAACAGGCATCATAGCCCCGATCTGCGGATTTCGTCCACCCATCGCCGCCACAAACAGAGCCATTGCCCCTACCATCAGCAATCCACCGTGCATGGTGAGATTTCGGCAAACAGACGCTCCGGCAAACGCTGCAACCGCCATGAACATCATGGTCTCCGGACCATTGGAAAGCGGAATATGACCGCTTATCCACCATAGTGCACCCATTGAAGCCCCTACATATAGAAACAGAAGAAGAGCAACGATCAATAATGCGATCGGAAGGGCGCGACTAAAGCGGTGATGACAGAGCGACAGGATAATAACCGCCAGACCGAAGCATACCGCGAGGATTGCGGCGAGGGCGGGACGGACCGCTACATTGTAAGTCCGCTCGGCTCTGATCTTCGCTTCCGAAGGCAGGTCCACCCCCACGGCATATTTCCGTTGCCCCTCCATCAGAGCTGACAGTTCCTGATTTGCCATGACGTTCTTTCCCTTCATCAGCAGATCCTTGATGCGGGTCATTGACGTCTGCATAAACGTCCACTGCTCAAGCGACATTCCGGATGGACGGCGCCCGGTAAGGGAGAGCCACTCCATCCTTCCGTCAACGGTACGGTAGGGATAGATGCGGAAGATATCACCCGTGCCGAGCCATTCTACGAGAGCGAGCCGTTCGGCAGCTTTCTTTTCACGTTTGGATTGGGGCTGCGGGGGGAGCGAGAGTATTTCAGGGCGTGCCCGGAAGTAGTCGCGGCGCCAATCATCGTAATAGAAGAGCCAGCCGGAAAGTATCTGCTCGGGGGTATATCCCCGGTATGATTCCGTCCCATAGAGCGAAGTGGCGACATCCCGCGCCAACGTCCGGATCGGACATATTCGGTCGTTCCAATAGACAAGCACCTTCCCGAAATTGGCGGCAAGGGGACGCTGCATGACGGGAAGTGCGCCTCCGTCAGCGGTTGCCGAGGCATTAAAGCCTGTGCATAGCAGGATAAACAGGATAGCCGACAGCCTGTACTTTTTCAACAGCGAGCGCCAGACGGTGCGTTTTTGAAAGAAATAACCTATCATCCCTATGCCGAGCATCAGATAACCGAAATATGTGATACCGGTGCCCCACGGATCGTAACTGACAGAAAGCGTGGATGATTCCGGACCTATTCCCGACTGATAGAATCGCCATCCGTCGCAGACCCCGACCTTGTTCATCGCAACACTAATTTTCCTACCCTCCACTGAGATTACGCTCCGGAAATCCATCGGGGTGACTGTGGCGGGATAGTACACAATCTCAACGCTGTCAAGACTGACCGCAAACGGCAGAACCCCGTCGCCGGGTCCGGATTCCTTGTCAAAGCATGTGACAGCCGAAGCGTCGAACCTGAGTGAAACAGAACCCTGAATCCCGCAAAAATGCGTCACAATCGCCCCGACCAGAATTATGATCAGGGCGACGTGGAGCATAAGCGTAAACGGCTTGCGAAACATCAATTTTCAGTAATCTTATTCAATACCTTCTTAAATCGCGTCGACAAATTTCACCACTGCATCACGGTCAGACTTCGGCAGCTGACGGAAGAGGTCGATGGAATAACGCGCATCACTCTGCGGGGAGTACCCATGCCACATGATGGCTTCCATAGTGGTGCGGGCACGGCAGTCATGCAGACGGTCGGCTGTAGCGCTACCGGTGACCTTGCGGTGCAGTCCGCGACCCCAGAGTGGAGTAGTACGGCACCATCCGCCGCGTATGTCATTAGCCATGCAGAGCTTATGCTGCACCATGTCAGTGTAGGGCCAGATCTTCTGGTAGGGGAAGCGGGGGAGTTCCGTACCGTCGAAGAACTTGGCAGGATCGACAATATTGTCAGGACCGGTGGTCCATGACGGACGGTGACAGTAGTCACAGCCGATCTCGGCAAATAGTTCGCGTCCACGTACCACATCAGGATCATCGATATCACGCACAGCCGGCACAGCCAGTCCACGGTGCCATACCATCAGGTCGGTGTACTCGTCGTCGGTCATCTCCGGATCGAGGTCCTTGTCGGTCAGATAGGCGTAGATGCGCTCCTCCATCGTCCCCTCCCAGTACGAAGGATGTGCGTGATCGGGATCGATGCGGCTGACATAGCTTTCGAATCCAGCCTGCACGTCGGGATCCTTCGACGAATAAAGCGCGTAGGTGCCTGCGGCGTCGAGATAATGGTAACGACGGTCAGAGCGGGTGACATTGGTGATGTTCCAGATGGCATTGGCTCCGGCGGCATCCTGAAGAGGTCCGCGGGAGAGAGCGTAGGTGAAGCGGCGGACATAACCTGTGCCGTCGCCCTGCAGCGAGTTGGCGTACATTGATTTCCAGGCTCCCCCGGCATAGAAGGCAGGATTGAGTCCGTTGGTCATGTAGCCGTCGGTTTCCTCCTTGCGGTACTGTGCAAGAATATCGTCCTCGGTGATGGCATCGAGAAGTCCGGTGCCATAGACACCGATTGTCGATTCAAGTTTCACGGCATAGTCACCGGGAAGCGTATAACCCTGATTAACCACGTAAATCGCATCGGAGGGCATGTTCACCTCAGGATATTGAAGTTCGTACGTCTCACCGTCGGGAAAAGCATTGTTCCACTCATCCACGGCATTCAGCCATCTTACCTTGATCTTCGACTCATCGACCGGAGCTTTGAAAGGAGCGACTGCATGACCCTGGGGCATACCAGCAAGCCATGACACATAACCCTCAGTGGCGGGATCATAGACAACGAGCAGACAGCCGTTGCCGATCTCGTTGGTATTGAAACTTCCTTCGGGAATACGGGTGCCATGACCATAGTTTGGATGACAGTGGACACATGAAGTGCGGATGTAGACCGGGCCCAAACCGCCACGGACACCATTGGTGTTGGTCATGAACGGCTTTTCAAAAAGCGCCTCACCATTCTTGAACGACCGGTAGAGCCCCTGACGGTCAATGGCAGGTGCTGGCTGCTCGAACACGTTGGTGGTGCTGAGAAGAGTCGTGCCAAGCTCGCCGCCGGCGTAGAACCATTCGGGAAGCGTCTCCTCCACAGGAGTTTCATCGTCGATTATAGCATCGTCGTCGCTGCATGCTCCGAGAGAGCATGCAGCTGCGATAAACAGGTATTTTAGAAAATCATTTTTCATCATGACAGCAAATCCGTGATAGTAGTTCAACGACCGGTGACTGCGCTCATCGCCTTTTCAAGAGCATCGACAAGAGTCTCGCCGGAAGCCTTCATTGCAGCTTCGCTCAAAGCGCCTGTGGCATTCTTGGCAAATGGCTCGGGAATCTTCTCGATAGCCGTGATCGCATTATCGATAGCCTCACGCACCTCCCTGTCGGCGGCGGCATTGACTGTCTTCACGTAGTCGCTCACGGAAGCATCACCTGAACGGCTACCGAGATAGGCATTGCGCACCGAACGGATGTTGTCGGCAAAATCCTCAATGGAATTAAGCGAGTAGGGGGATTCGATATAGTTCTTATCCTCCTGCGACGAACCGATGTGGGGACGTCCGATTTTAGTGTTACCGACTTCGTCGGCAATGTCAATGCATCCCTGAATGATTTCCTCGGCGGCTTCCTGATAGGTCTTGAATCGTGAGCCTGCTTTTCCGGCATTCTTCATTTCCCAACCATATTCCTCGGCGTAGTCGAGTTCGGCGTCCTCAAGAATCTCCTGTTTGAGTGCTGAGACATTATCAGTTCCCGCCCAGCATGCTTCCAGACATACGCACTGCTGACACAGATCGTCGGCTACAGCCACAAGATATTCAAGTTCCTCTGCCGTATAGTCGGTGGAATGTACGAGCGACGAGTTCTCATCGGCACTAAGTTCGAAAAGCATGAACTCCACGGAATGGAAGCCGATCAGTCCATAACCGCCGTTATTCTCCAGCGACCAGCTGTTGCCATTGCGGATCTGAGTGAGAAGATTCTCCATCGCCGCCTTGTCAAGAGGCCAGGAGTCAATGTGCGGGTCAATGTTATGGTTGGCTGCGGGTCCGAAGAGGAAAGCCTCGCTGAGCTCCCAGTTCTTGCGGGCGAGCTTCCATGCCTCTCCGGCAGCACTCACGTCGCTTTCGGCAAGAGTGCCGGCAGCATGCTTCTCCTGCATTTCGTGGCAAAGATCACGCATATTGATGGCAGCATCCGCCATAGCGGCATAGGTGGGAAGCACGGTGTGGTCAACGTATGCCTCAGTGGCGGCTTTCAGGGAAAGCTCCTTGGATGAGATTTCATTGCCGCCAGGCTCGTCAGAACTGTCACTGCATCCGACAAACGGAATGGCAAGAAGAGAAAGAAAAAGCAGATTGGATAGTTTCATAGTGCGGTAATTTTTTTATTTATTATTTTTCTGATAGAAGAATTATTTGAACCATCCGACGTAAGCTATGCCTATGTTGATCGACGGCTCGTTATTGTATTTTCGGTCAAGGATTCCGTAGGAATAATCAGCTTTCACCACTATCTGGGAGAGAGGAAACCAGTTGATTCCGGCTGTGATTTTCTGTCTGCCGCACCATCCGAGAGGAGTGGACTTCTCCATCTTCGCCATTGAGTCGTAGTAGTCATAGCGGCCGAACACATAGAATTTCTG
The DNA here is from genome assembly GCA_947176235.1 of uncultured Bacteroidales bacterium. Classification (GTDB taxonomy): domain Bacteria; phylum Bacteroidota; class Bacteroidia; order Bacteroidales; family Muribaculaceae; genus CAMWPM01. Next base: position 35,696 of record CAMWPM010000013.1, read on the forward strand.
ACGCTCGGCGTTCATTCTGGGAATGAGTCCGAAAATATTGTAACCCGCCTCTATTCCGGCAGCCACAGCATCGGACGCGACTTCCTGACGCTTTGACGTCGAGTTTTTCGACATCGAAATGTTGAACTTGCTGATGTGTGCGGCATCGGAGAGATGCCCCCAGTCGCCATAGCCTCGGATGAGCCAGTTGTGTCCCTCGTACTTGAAATCGGCGGACAGGACAGATACGGTGCCGTGAACGCCGTCGTTTTTTGTCGATTCGGTAGGATAAAGGGTATTTCGGAAAGAATTGCCCACATACCCGCTTAGTCCGATGCGCAGTCCCTTCACGCTGTAGTTGTCGACACGACCGGCAAAGGCATAGGAATTGGCTATCTTGAATTCAAACGGAGATGCGGAGCCGTCGTGAATCCATGACTGATTGCCGAAACGCTCGGAATCGAGACCCGGCAGGAACATGGCGATGTAGGACCATTTCCCAGCCTGACCGCTTAACGATACCGACACTTCATGCCACGTACATGGCATTATGGTGTTCTCACCCTCGGGACGATAGACGCCGAAAAAATGATTGGGCTCGTGATGGGCATTCGTGGCACCTACGGGTATCACCTGCATTCCGGCGCGAAGTCTCAGCTGCGGCATGAACTCCTTTTGGATGTAGAACTGTTCAAGCGCCACTTCTCCCCCGCGTTCCACCTCTGTCTCATATTCGCCGGCTTCCTCAGTCTCGATCTCCACGGCAGCCTCCGGACCTCCGTGCTCAAATTCGATTTCCGATGTCATCGACCAGCCTTTCCCGAAATCATAGCCAAGATAAATCACTACGTGAGGGAGATCGAAGCGTCCGTGACTCGATGCGTTGCGGTAGCGCTCAGGCTCGGAGTAACGGAGATAGTTGTCGCTGTAGAAATTGCGCGACATCGCCACTTCGCCATAGCCTCCGACGTGCAGACGCCCCCACGCGGAAGTCCGTTCATTATCGGCACTGAATGCAGTGAATGCCGAGCACAGGCACATCACTGCTGAAAATAGAATTGGAAGGAGTTTTTTCGGTTTCATTGCAAGAAAATATTATTTCCGCTGCAAAATTACCTCCACACACTCTCCCCGGCAATACTCAAATTTTGGTAAAAAAGGAGGGGTCAGCCTCATCCGTCGATCCACCGATAATTGTGAAATACCCGATTTTCGGTATTAACGCCGAATTTGTAATATCCGTAATATTATTTACCTTTGTGACCGAAATTAACCACACATATTCAACTTATCAATATGAAACGACTTATTCTTTTTATCGGCGTGGCAGCCGCTGCATGCTGTCTGCTCGCCACTTCCTGCACCGGAAAGAAAAAAGATGGTGCATCGGATGCCGCTGACAATGGAAAAGCAATCGTATGCTACTTCTCGGCAACAGGTACAACTGAAAAAGCAGCCCAGCGCATAGCTGAATTAATCGGTGCTCCGCTCCACAACATCGAACCGATGGATCTCTACACTGATTCCGACCTAAACTGGCGCGACTCGCTCTCACGCAGTTCGGTGGAAATGCGCGACCGGTCCAGCCGTCCGGCACTGAAGGATTCTTTGACCGATCTTTCGGGCTACTCTATCGTATTTATCGGCTATCCCAACTGGTGGAACACCCATCCCACCCTCATCAACACGTTCATCGAAGCCAACGATCTTCAGGGCAAGACCATCGTGCCGTTCATGACTTCCGGTGGCAGCAACATCACCAACAGCGAGAAAGAACTCTCGGAACAATACCCGACGCTCACATTTGCAAAGGGTCTGCTTATGAACGACGTGACTGACGACGATATCCGCGCCTGGACAAAGGAGCTCGGACTGTAAGCGCGATCTTAATGAAAAAACAGAGGCGATGTGTCGGGAACTCGGACACATCGCCTCTTTGCGTTATCGTGACTCTTTATACTCCAAATGTACGATACTCAGATTCCGACGATCAATCCCATGCGGAAGTCTCGGCTGCAATTTCAGGAATTGTGGAGGAACGGTAGACGGGATCAACGCCATGACGAAGCTGCGAGCGGTAGTCGCGCAGACAGCGGAGGGCATACTTGCCCAGCAGCAGAATAGCAAGCAGATTGCACATCGTCATGAGTCCCATCGTGATGTCGCTGACCGCCCACACCACGTCAAGCGAGGCAACAGAACCGACAAACACCACGATTCCTACGAGTGCGCGGAAGCCGAAGATCACCCATTTCTTGGGCGTGATGAAGTGGAGATTGGTCTCGCCATAGTAATAGTTGGCTATCACCGACGTGAAGGCGAACAGAAATACCGCGACCGCCACAAACGTCGTGGCAATGCTTCCGATCTGAGTATCCAGTGCGTACTGCGTGAGCTGAATGCCTGTCAGACCGCTGTCAAACACGCCGCTGCAGAGAATGATGAAAGCTGTGGAAGTGCAGACGAGAAGTGTGTCGGTATAGACCCCGAGGGTCTGGATAAGTCCCTGCTTCACGGGATGGCTCACGGCAGCCGTGGCGGCAGCATTCGGAGTGGAGCCCTCGCCCGCCTCATTGCTGAACAGTCCGCGCTTCACACCCTGGATCATTGCCATACCAAGCCCTCCGCCTATTGCCGGACGCAGACCGAAAGCATTGTCGAGAATCAGATCCATCACTGCCGGGAAACGATCGATGTTCATGATGATAATGACTATGGCGAGTAAAATGTAGAGCAAAGCCATAATCGGAACAATGATCTGGCTGACACGGGAAATACGCTGGATTCCTCCGCAGATGATGACGAGGGTGATGGCGGTGAGCACAATACCTGTGACCAACGGCGAAAATCCGAATGAATCAAGAAGGGCGGCAGAGATGGTGTTGCTCTGCACGGAATTGAACGCGAGTCCGAACGTCACCGTAATGAGCACGGCAAACGTCACAGCCCACCAGCGTTTGTGAAGTCCTTTCATTATATAATAGGCAGGACCGCCATAGAACGAACTGGTGCCACGCACCTTGAAAAGCTGCGCGAGCGTGGATTCAATAAATGCATTGGCTGATCCGATAAACGCTACTACCCACATCCAGAACACCGCGCCCGGTCCTCCTAAGGTGATAGCTATCGCCACACCGGCGATATTTCCTGTGCCCACGCGGCTTGCGAGCGACACTGCGAACGCCTGAAACGAACTGATGGTGTGATTGCCTGAGGTCCCGGCAAGGCGGGGATCGTCGTGGCTCTTGCCTGAGTCGACAAGTAGCCTGAACATCTCGGGAATCATGCGAAACTGCACGCCTCCTGTCCTTATTGTAAAATACAGGGCGGAGCCGAGAAGCAGGGCGACCATGATGTAGGTCCAGAGGTAATCGTTGATTGCGTTGATTATTTCCATGGCAAAAAAGTGAATGGGTTGGTTTATCGGAATATGAAAAGTGAGTCGGCGGGGAAATCGGGAAGGATCACCGTGTCGGGGGGGACTGTTACAGGCTCGCGTCGCAATAGAGAATCCGGAACAGCGGGCGTCTTGACTGACGCGGGGATGACTGACTGCCCGGCTGATCCGGGCTTTCGGCGGAAGATGGAACGTATCGCCTGCCACATATCATCGAAGTCACGCCGGAAAGCCACACCCACGCCCTGCGTGGTGGTGGCAGTCTTGATGTAATAGTTCTGGTCGTTGTAGCGGTTATAGGCTTTCAGGCGCACCGATCCGGAGCGATTGAGGAGGTACTGGACGTCAAAGTCACCTACAAACTGGTTGTTGTTAAGCGTCTTGTCACGGTAGCCGAAATTACCGTTGAGAAGCAGACGGTTGTTGAGCAGATTGCTCGACAGGGCGAGATCCACCTCCATGTCGGAAAAATCGCCGCGGTCACTTCGGAAATTGGGTGATATACTCCAGTTCTCGCTCAGTTCGCCAAGCATAGATGACAGCTGAGAGGAAATGGTGGAGGATGCCACCGAGACGAGTTCGTTGCCACGGCGCGTCGAAGCCATGTAATCGGGCGTATAGAAGCGATTGAGGGCAAGGAGATAGATGATCTGGCGGTTCATCATGTCGTCGGTGCTGACGATGCTTCTCACCTTGCGGTCGATGTCCTGATTGAGCGTGGGGAATTCGAGATTGAAGCCGATCTCAGGTTGCTGGAGATAACCGGTGACATTGAGCACGGCATGGACGGGAACGTTTGTGCGGTTTAGGTCACGGTCCTGCGAGAACGATTCGTCGAGGTCGCTCAGATTGGCGGTGAGGGCGTAGACGGCGGAGATGTCGAGCTGAGCCTGATTGGGGTCGTCGTTGAATGTGATGGCACTCCCCTCCTTTATCGTGAAGTCCTTGATGATGATGTCCTGAAGCGTGAAGTTGTAGCTGCCATGCTCTATGACGTAGCGGCCGTACATGTGCAGGAGATCGTCGAGCGAACTGTAGCCGATTGTGATCGTGCCGGAGCCGCGGGTGCGGATCCTGTCATTGCCCACAGGATCCATCACCATTATCATCTGGGTGGCGGGAGTGGCGGTGACAGTCAGTTTCATGTTGTAGATCGAAGACTCATCATCCTCCTCGTTCTGATTCTTCTCGCGCAGATGGCGCACGAGGCGGGGTGTGGGATCCACCAGATCGAGCGAGTCGGATATCGCCACGTAATTCTTCTCGCGCATCGTGACGAACGTATATTCGTCAGCCACCTCCATGTCGCTTGCCACAAACGTAAAGGTCGATCCATCGGTGGTGGTGACATTGGCGTCGATGTCGATCACTCCGTCGCCTCCGTTAAGGCTGAGTCGTCCGTTTCCGAATATCCTGCCGTACCATACAGGGTTGATGACGTCGTTGATGTCAAGCATCAGGAGCCGGCGGGCCTCGGTAAGCTCGATGTTGTAATGGAGATTCTTGAACGAGGAATGGCGTAGCGCACCGTTGAGGAGTGCCGTATGTCCGTCTCGGTCACGCACGGTGATGCCGTTGAGCGGGATATAGCCACGGCGTGCGTGGATTGAGTCGGTGACGGTGTAGTCGACGTTAGTGATGTTGACGCGGAACCCGAAGTCCCGGGCTAACAGGTCGGCTTCAAGATCGATAGTCTTGAACTTACCCCACAGGCGGGCTTCGCCGGAGGCTTTACCATGGACGTCGGAGGCAAATCCTGACATGAACGTGCCCAGAAACGCTACATTGAGGTTGCGCGCGGAGAAATGCAGATCGAGGGAGTCGGCGGCGGGATAGATTCCGCCGTCGATTATGGAGTGAAGCGAATCCGGCTGTGCGATGTCGGCACGCAGCATTATTCCTTTCGTGTCAACATCGTAGTGGGAGGAAATCAAGGCGTCGCCGAGCACCGCCTTGTTGTAGCTCAGACCCTTGACGTGCAATCCGGGAGTGGTGAGACTGGGCGCGGGAGTGAACAGTTCGGAAGCATGGAATGTGCCGGTAGCGGCGCCTCCGATGTTCACCTTGTTGATCTGGAGCGTCTCGAAAAGGTCGTCGAGACTGAATCCCGAGAGATCGAGCGTCAGTGAATCATCGGGGTCGAGCGAGGCACGCCCGTTGATCTTGACGTATTGATTGCCGCGGCTCACGTCGAAACCTTTGACCGTAATATCGCGGGAACCGTTGACGTAGATTCCGGCGGGGTGAATCTCCCACTCGGCGTCATTGAACTCTACCGTGCCCGGGAAGATGGATATGGTGGTGGACAGTTGGTCATCTTCGCGGAGGAAACGCGCCGACAGCGACACGTCGCCGTTGTACCGACGCTCGCGGTTGATGTGCCACTTCCCGAAGGCAAGCACGCGGTTGTCGGAGCCGTCGGCGTTGACGGTGATGTCCATCAGCCCGTCCTTGGTGGGCATGGAGGCTGACGCCCGGACTGACAGACTGTCGCTGCGCCCGTCGAGAGCGGCATTAATTCGGGTGCGTTCGATAATCTTTTTATTCTGTCTCAGATATGGAGCGTCGACCGACAGAGCAACCAGTGAAGACGTGTCATCGACCCTGCCGGTGATCTCCACCGGGTAGAGCACGCTGACAGGCAGATGAAAGAAGTCGGCGAAATCCTCGGTCTCACGCAGCGTGGCATGGAGGTTGAACCGGTTGTGACATTGGGGGTGGAGCGCAGCAACACGCAGACGGGCGGTAGCCGGGCGTCCGTCGGGGAAAAGGGCGGGGAGTGCCCGTGAAGCCATGTCACGCAGGGTGGCGGGGAGCGTCGAGATGCAGTAGGGTCCTCGAAGCGTCATATCGAGGACATCACTTTCCACCGTGATGGAGGGGATGGAATCGGAGGGGGAGGCGGTGAGCACAAATCTCGAGAGGTCAAAGCGTCGAGTAGGGTCAGTCTCATCAGTGAAGGAGAGATCCGACACGGCTACAGTGCCGTCGGCATTGTCGGGTGAATTGCCGGTGATGTCGGCTTCAAGATTGAATGCGAGACGGTGGGCGGGGAATCCTCGCATAAGCCCCAGGGCATTCAGATCGGTCTCATCCAATGAGGCGGTCAGACGTACTGCCGATTCCTTGCCGGCAAGGTGAGCCTCACCGCTTATGCTCAGTGTCAACGCCTCATCATCGACCTGTGCCGACAGCGTGACGTCACGACTGCGGTCGATGTCGGCGCGCAGTGAAATATCCGTGTAGTTATAGCCCTTGAAATCGAGAGAATGGACTGTGGCATCGACAGTGCCGCTCACTCCTCCGTGGCTGATGAGGGCGTCGGTGGTAATGTCGGCGGTCAGCAGCCCGCAGTCGGAGCGATCGAGAAGGGTGGCGAGGTTGATACCCTCACCGCGTGATCCGTCCTCTCCTGCATCGGCAGCGTCACCGGTGGATATCCTGCCCTTGATTCGCGCCCCCTCCTTAGCTTCATCACGGAGATAGTCAGCGTCGATGTCGAGATGTCCGACATCAGTGGTGAGCCTTCCTGTGAAATGCGCGTCAGCGAGAGTGCCGGCAAGGGATCCGTTAGCGGTGAAATCGCCCGTACGCCCGATAATCGAGGTGGCTGAATTGCTGAGGGGGAAGAGGTCGGATAGAATCGTGGCGAGATTGTCGGCGTCACCTTTCAGGGCGATGGTGGGGAGATCGACGGTCAGACTGTCGGGACGGTCAAGATGTCGCGCCTCACCCACTATGCGCAGGGCGAAATCATAGGCAGGCTGACCGGATATCTCGAGAGGTGACAGCGTGGCGTGGTCGAGCGATCCACGAAGAGTGAGCCAGACCCGGATTGGCGATGTGAGACGTGCGAGGGATGGATAGAAACAGGCGAGGTCGGAGGGCGTGACGTAGCTGGAACGGCTTATCGAGATGCGCATGTCGGTGTCGCTGCTGTGAAGCGCATCGGGGAGACGGTCCCAGCCGTCGTAGTCGAGCTGCATCGTCCCGAAATTAAGGCGCGACGCGGGCAGACTGACTTGCATGTCGGCGACGGAAATGCCATGGGAAGTCACGTCAAACCGTCCGCTGAAGTCAGTTACCGTCAATCCGGCGCGCGTGTCGAATGCGAGTCGCTTAAGATCGATGAGGTAAGCGTCATTGCTGAGACGAGGGATCTCGATGTCGGCACGCATATTACTGATGGAGATGTGGTTGCGATCCCAGCGCGCGGATTCGGCGGGGGACACTGAGTCTATATCGTAGGTGAACGACGTGCGTCGGAGCACGATGGAGTTGATGCGCAGATCAAACATCGCGGGGGTCGATTTCTTTTCCTTCGGGCGCAACGCCTCGATGATGTTGGAGATGTTGAGCGGAGCTCCTGGGGCGGCGCGGTGAAGGCGACCGTCGAGTCCGATTATCTCGGCATAATTGACCACAACGTTGCGGTGGACGGCAAGGTCGAGCAGCGAGAGTCCCGCCCCGAGGCGCTCGACGGTCAGTGCCGTATCGCCGAGGGCATCGGTGATGGCTACATGACGGAGTGTGACGCGATTGAACGGCGTGATGTTGAGATCCTCGATCGTCACACTGGAATCCAGGAGTTTCGACAGCTCGCGTTCGCAGGTAGTACGGATATCCCGCTGCACACCCGGAAGCGAAAGCGCGATGAAGAGTCCCGCCGACATGACGACGGCAAGCACCAGCAGCGTCATGACGACTGCCCGCAATATGTAGTAGATTCTCTTCATCAGACAATAGGAACCCGATCCCGCCCGCACGCGCGCTGAAATCGCCACGCGAAGTTACTAAAATTCCCGCTGGCTGACAATCGTAAAGAGTTCAAAATTTGCTTGGTTGAGATGAAATTCTTAACTTTGCGCCAGAAATAAGCCTCACCGGAATGAAAACCTTGCTGATTGTCAACCCGATTTCGGGCACCTCCAACAAGACAGACATCGTTGATCATCTGCTCCGTCGCCTCTCGGCTCTCGGGGTGCAGGCCGACGTGAGGTACACCACATGCCGAGGCAACGCCACTCAGCTTGCGCAGCGTGCGATCGACGGAGGATATGAAGCGGTGGTGACCGTGGGTGGTGACGGCACCATCAACGAGACTGCCGCGGCTCTCAGCGGATCGGACGTCACGCTTGGCATAATTCCTGCTGGAAGCGGCAACGGGCTTGCACGCCATCTGGGCATACCGGTGGACGTGGACGGTGCCATCGACGTCATCATGCAGAACCATCGGGTGACGATCGACTACGGGACGATGAACGGATTACCGTTTTTCTGCACGTTCGGCATCGGATTCGACGCCGCTGTAAGCCATCGTTTCGCCCGACAGCGACGACGCGGACCGCTGAGCTACATCAAGAGCGCCATCGACGAGTTCGTGCAGTTCCACCCTTCCACCTACACCATCAGCGCCAACGGTAAGGTGCTGACGGAGAAAGCATTTCTCGTGGCTTGCTGCAACACGTCGCAGTATGGCAACAACGCCTACATTGCCCCGGAAGCCTCGATCACCGACGGACTGCTTGACTTCACTATCGTGCATGCCGGCAATCCGATATCCACGGCATTCGTCGGAGTGGATCTCTTCACCGGATTCATCAACCGCAACACCCTGATTCAGACCTTCAAGGCTCCGAGTGCGGTGATCTACTCCTCATGTCCGTCCGAAGCCCACATCGACGGTGAACCGATCGTGGCAGCCGAAGCCATGGAGGTGAAATGCCACCGCTGTCAGCTCCGCGTATTCACTCCCGTACAGACCGAAACATTCCGCCCGCTCCTCACCCCGATGAACAATCTTGTCCGCGACACGGGAATAGCCATCCGCAACGCATTCAGGATTAAGAAATCATAGTAATCACGGGATGCAGATTGCCTGAAAGCCTTTTTTCCATTCTGTCAATATTTTTTCGTCATGACCACGCTTATCATCGTCTTAGTCATAATCTTTCTCGTCGTCGGGCTCGCCGGATGCATCGTGCCCGTCCTCCCCGGAGTTCCCATCGCCTTTGCCGCCCTGCTGTTGCTGGTATGGCTCGGCTACCCCGTGGGGTGGGCTGCGATCGCTTTGGCAGGCGTACTGACACTCACAGTGGTCATCCTTGATTACGTGATTCCCGCGCTCGGCGTCAAATGGGCGGGAGGAAGTTCCTACGGCAAGTGGGGATGTGTAGTCGGGACACTCGTCGGAATGTTTTTCTTCCCCGTCGGATTGATTCTCGGACCGTTTCTGGGTGCTCTCGCAGGCGAACTTTTCGGCAACCGTACGCTGGATGTGGCAATGAAATCGGCAGTCGGTTCGCTCGTCGGATTCCTGATCGGAACGGTGCTGAAAGTAGCCGTCACATTCTACATCATATTTGTGGCTCTCAGCGCATTAATATAAGCACATAAGTCGGAGCGAATAAATTGACTTTAAATTCAAATTTCTGACTTTTTAAAAAAATCGCAAAAATCGCTTGACCAAATAAAAATAAAGCAGTAACTTTGCGCTACTTTTTTGACGGCACATCGTTACGTCAAGAAATTGCAAGAGAAAAAATTGCCAATCGGGGTGTAGCACAGTTGGCAGCGCGCCACGTTCGGGACGTGGA
>CAMWPM010000014.1 GCA_947176235.1 uncultured Bacteroidales bacterium
TAGTCTCGTGGGCTCGGAGATGTTTATAAGAGACATGTCAGCGTGCGTTCGGGCACGAGATTGTTGACGGAGATGGTGAGCCGGCGTACAAGCAGGTCGTGGTTGATGATGCGATCGAAGAGGGCTGCTATATGGTTGATGAGGATGGAGGCGGAGGAGGTGGGGGAGGGGAGATTGGCTGTGCCGTGGGCATGGACCGGGACGAGACGTCCGTAATGGTCGGTGCGCACGGCGCCATGATAATTGGCTGCGATGGCGGGATCGGTGAGCGATGAGGTGTCATATCCGACGGTGAGGGTGAGCTGTGACGTGACGAGCCGGTGGTCGATGAGCCGGAGGGACACGGCATCGGTCATCTCGAGCAGGACGTTGCGTGCGTGGGAGGCGGGATAGGGGGAATGAAGTACCTGTCCGGTGGAGATGGAGCGGGTGGAGGGTCGGTAGGACTTGACGAGATCCATAGTTACCGGCTCGTAGCCCCAGGCGTGATCGATGAGCAGTTCGGCATTGACTCCGAAGCGTGAAAAGAACCATTCCTCGCATTTCATGGCGCAGCGGGCAAGTTCGCCCATCGTGAATATGCCTGCCTCTTCAAGGGCAGCAGCAGTGCCGCGTCCGACACGCCAGAAATCGGTGAGCGGACGGTGATTCCAGAGGAGCCGACGGTAGGAAAGCTCGTCAAGCTCGGCGATGCGGACCCCATCGGCGTCGGGCGGCATTTTCTTAGCCACGATGTCCATGGCAACTTTGGCGAGGTACATATTGGTGCCGATTCCGGCGGTGGCAGTGATTCCCGTTTCGTCAAGGACAGCGCGGATGATGCGCATGGCGAGATCGTGGGGGGAGAGGCGGTAGGTGGCGAGGTAGGGGGTGACGTCGATGAATACCTCGTCGATAGAATAAACGTGGATATCCTCGGGCGCGATGAAACGATGGTAGACCTCTCGGATTCGCTCGGAATAGTCGACGTAGAGCTGCATGCGTGGAGGCGCGACGATATAGTCAATGGCGAGGGATGGGTCGGCGGCAAGCATTGAGGCTGATGACGAACTGCCGGAAGTGCCGCGCGAACGATTGGCAAGGCGCACCTTCTGCTCAACTTCAAACAGGCGCGGTCGCCCCGGAAGCCCTGCAAGGAACTTGAGCGCGGGGGAGACGGCAAGCACTATGGTCTTGGACGTTCGGGACGCATCAGCCACGACGAGGCAGGCGTCGAGAGGGTTGAGTCCCCGCTCGACACATTCGACCGAAGCATAGAAGGACTTGAGGTCGATGGCTATGTAGTGGCGTTGCCGCATGTGATATCTGACGGTTGAAGAGTGTTGCAAAGTTAGGGAATAGGAGGAAAAGATGCAAGGCACGGGAAGGATTTAACACGGGCAAAAATGTAGGACGGTGAATACCGGCAACGGAAAGGAAAGAAACAAAAAATAGCGTGATTTTACAGATTTAAAGTAAAAATGATTTAACAATTCTGACGGCAGTATTAAATCAGGTTAATCGCGTTAAGGACATGATGATCAATCGGAAAATTATTCGTATATTTGCTAAAGTTAAAAATTAACATTTCAAAATTCATCATTTAACAAATTAGGAAAAAGGATAAAACACTTATGAAAAACTTAGGAATAAATCTGCTGATAGCAGGGAGTGTGGCAGTGATAAGCTCAGCCACAACCGTGATGCTTACGCGCGAACAGAGCGGCGAGGCACTCAACCCCTCTGTCGAGACCATAAACGGCGAGAACGGGAAGCTCTACACCGTGGGGCAGACCGTGACGCCCGCCACCGATTTTACATCGGCGGCAGAGAACACAGTGAATGGTGTGGTGAGCATCAAAAGCTTCGCAACCAGTCATGGCGGCGGATATGGCAGCCAGGGTGCGGTGGATCCTTTCTTTGAATTCTTCTTCGGTCCGCAGCAGCGCCAGCGTCAGCCGCGTCAGCAACAGGAGCCGCGTCAGACCGGTCTGGGGTCAGGCGTGATACTGAGTCAGGACGGATATATCGTGACCAACAACCACGTGATAGACGGCGCGGAAGAGCTTGAGGTAACACTCAACGATAACCGCACATTCAACGCGACCGTGATCGGCGCAGATCCCAACACCGATCTTGCCCTGATAAAGATTGACGCCGAGAATCTTCACGTGATCCCTCTTGGCGACAGCGAGAACCTTAAGGTGGGCGAGTGGGTGCTTGCCGTGGGTAATCCGTTCGGATTCACTTCAACGGTGACCACAGGCATCGTGAGTGCCAAAGCCCGCAATATCTCGTCGATCACCCAGAGCGGCGGCCGCGGGGGAATCGAGAGCTACATCCAGACTGACGCAGCAGTGAATCCCGGCAATTCCGGTGGCGCACTCGTGAACCTCACCGGCGAACTTGTGGGCATCAACACTGCCATCTATTCCCAGACGGGCAACTACGCCGGCTATTCGTTTGCCATCCCGACCTCAATCGTGAAAAAGGTGGTGACTGACATCAAGCAGTACGGATCGGTGCAGCGCGCATTCTTAGGCGTGGCGTTCTCGGAGCTTAATCCCCGTCTGGCTAAAGAGAAGGGAATCACCGCCGTCAACTCGGGTCTCTACGTGGGCAGAGTGGAAGAGCGCAGCGCGGCACTTGAAGCAGGGCTGAAGGAAGGCGACGTGATCGTAGCAATAAACGGCCACGAGACGACCAACACCGGTCAGCTTCAGGAAGCAATGGCTACGCTACGCCCCGGCGACAAGGCAAAGATTGAGTTCGTGCGCGACAACAAGCATCAGACTGTGACCGCAACCCTGCGCAACAATCAGGGTACGACCGACGTGACACGTGCGGGGTCGATCACCGACTTAGGATGTGCCTTCAAGAAGGTGCCCGCTGAGACGGCGCGCCAGCTCGGCATCCAGGGCGGCGTGCAGGTGACCGGACTCAAGGACGGCAAATTCAAGGAAGCCGGCGTGAAGGACGGATTCATCATTCTTGACATCAACAACGGTCGGGTGAACTCAGCCGACGACGTGGAGAAAATCTACAAGGCTATCATGAACAGCGAGGAGTATGACAAGGTGATGTTTATCACCGGACTTTATCCGACAGGCAAGAAGGTGTACTATGCCGTTGACCTGACGGAATGATAAAACGAGAGTTTCCATTCAATATATACCGATAATTTCTGACATCAGAGCCATTCTGCCCAAACGCGAGAGCGCGGAGGCAGAGTGGCTCTGTCGTCTTCAGAATGACAGGACTGGTGCGTCGGATGGACCGGGTGGAGGAAAAAATGTGAAAAAGAAGGGGAAAATTAATTAAAAGTTTGGATTTTTCACACTTGCAATTTGGCTGGTTCGGCTGAATTTCACTATCTTTGTAAATCCAAAAGCCTAACTGATCATTACGGAAATGTACAAAGGTCAGCGAGGAAGGGATAAAAGAAGTAAAAAGAAATAAAAAACACATATACACAAACAAATTTTTAAAAATTTTCATCCAATGAAAAGAGTTTACACATTTGGTGACGGAAAGGCCGAAGGCAATGCCGAGATGAGAAACCTTCTCGGCGGCAAGGGCGCCAACCTCGCCGAGATGAACCTGCTCGGCATGCCCGTGCCCCCCGGTTTCACGATCACGACCGACGTGTGCACCGAGTACACCCAGTATGGTAAGGACGAAGTTGTGAAACGCATCAAGAAGGACGTGGAAGCAGCGATAGCCCACGTAGAGAGCCTGACCGGAAAGAAATTTGATGATCCCTCGAATCCCCTCCTCGTGTCGGTACGTTCGGGCGCCCGCGCCTCGATGCCCGGCATGATGGACACCGTGCTCAACCTTGGCATGAACGACGCCACTGTAGCCTCACTGGCAGAGAAGAGCGGCAATCCCCGCTTCGCATGGGACAGCTACCGCCGCTTCGTGCAGATGTATGGCGACGTGGTGCTCGGCATGAAGCCGAAGAGCAAGGCAGATATCGATCCCTTCGAAGCCATCATGGAGAAGGTGAAGGAAGAGAAGGGCGTGAAGCTCGACACGGAGCTTGACGTTGAGGATCTGCAGAAGCTCGTGAAACTCTTCAAGGCAGCCGTGAAGGACTTCACCGGCAAGGACTTCCCCGACAGCGCATGGGAACAGCTCTGGGGCGGCATCTGTGCCGTGTTTGACAGCTGGATGAACGAGCGCGCCATCATCTACCGCCGCATGAACCAGATCCCCGAGGAATGGGGCACGGCAGTGAACGTGCAGGCAATGGTGTACGGCAACATGGGTAACAACTCCGCCACGGGCGTGGCATTCAGCCGCGACGCCGCTACGGGTGAAAACATATTCAACGGCGAGTACCTCATCAACGCCCAGGGCGAGGATGTGGTGGCAGGTATCCGCACTCCTCAGCAGATCACTATCGAAGGCTCGAAGCGCTGGGCTGCCCTTCAGGGCATCAGCGAGGAAGAGCGCGCAAGCAAGTATCCCTCCCTCCAGGAGACGATGCCCGTCTGCGCCGAGGAGCTGATCAACATCGCCAACAAGCTTGAGGACTACTACCGCGACATGCAGGACATGGAGTTCACGATCCAGGATGGCAAGCTCTGGATGCTCCAGACCCGTAACGGAAAGCGCACCGGCGCAGCCATGGTGAAGATCGCTATGGATCTCCTCCGCGAAGGCAAGATTGACGAAAAGACCGTACTTCTCCGCATGGAGCCCCAGAAGCTCGACGAGCTTCTCCACCCGGTGTTTGACAAGGCTGCCCTCAAGAACGCCAAGGTAATGGCAAAGGGTCTGCCCGCATCGCCCGGTGCAGCATCGGGTCAGATCGTGTTCTTCGCCGACGAGGCAGAGGCATGGGCTGAGAAGAAAAAGAAAGTCGTTCTCGTCAGAATCGAGACATCACCTGAGGATCTGCGCGGTATGGCAGTGGCACAGGGCATCCTGACGATGCGCGGTGGCATGACGAGCCACGCAGCAGTCGTTGCCCGCGGCATGGGTAAGTGCTGTGTGTCGGGTGCCGGAGAGATCAAGGTTGACTACGAGGCAAAGACCGTGGAGATGAACGGCAAGGTGTACAAGGAAGGCGACTGGATCTCACTGAACGGTTCGACCGGCGAAGTGTATGACGGTCAGGTGCCCACCACCGAGCCCGAACTTGACGGCGACTTCGGCGCTATCATGAATCTCGCAGCAAAATATACGAAGACTCTCGTACGCACGAACGCGGATACTCCCCGCGATGCCAAGCAGGCCCGCCACTTCGGTGCCCAGGGTATCGGACTGTGCCGCACGGAGCACATGTTCTTCGAAGGTGACCGCATCAAGGCTGTCCGCGAGATGATTCTCGCCAGCGACGAAGAGGGTCGCCGTCACGCTCTTGCCAAGCTTCTGCCGATGCAGCGTGGTGACTTCGAGGGTATCTTCGAGGCTATGGACGGCTATGGCGTGACCATCCGTCTGCTCGATCCCCCGTTGCATGAATTCGTGCCTCATCAGACCGCAACCCAGAAGGAGCTTGCCGATGATATGGGCATCACACTCGCCGAGGTGAAGGCTAAGGTGGACGCTCTCGAGGAGTTCAACCCGATGCTGGGTCACCGTGGCTGCCGTCTGGGCATCACTTATCCCGAGATCACCGAGATGCAGACCCGCGCCATTATCGAGGCAGCTCTTGCCGTTAAGGCCCGCGGCATCTCCGTACATCCCGAAATCATGATTCCTCTCGTAGGCTCGCTGAAGGAGATCCAGAATCAGGCAGACGTGATCAACATCACAGCCGCCAAGGTGTTTGAGGAGAAGGGTACGAGCGTTCCCTACAAGGTAGGAACGATGATCGAGGTGCCCCGCGCGGCTCTCACCGCCAACGAGATCGCAACCGTGGCTGACTTCTTCTCGTTCGGCACGAATGACCTCACACAGATGACCTTCGGTTTCTCACGCGACGACGCTCCGAAGTTCCTGAAGTTCTACAAAGAGCACGGCATCATCAAGACCGATCCCTTCGAAGTGCTTGATCAGGAAGGTGTAGGGCAGCTCGTGAAGATGGGCGTGGAGAAGGGCCGTTCGACCAATCCTGATCTCAAGGTAGGTATCTGCGGCGAGCACGGCGGCGAACCTTCGTCCGTGAAGTTCTGCGCCAAGCTCGGCATGAACTACGTGAGCTGCTCGCCGTTCCGCGTGCCCATCGCTCGTGTGGCTGCGGCGCAGGCTGCCATAGAGGACTAATCCAGTAGCATATCCAATATTTGTAAACAAAAAAGTCCGAAAAGTCGGCTTTCCGACTTCTCGGACTTTTTTACTAATTTTTTTCAAAAATGTCAGAAGCTGAATTAAATTCCTATAGGTTTGCCTCTGGGAAGGATCCATCGGACGAAATGCTCGCGCAAATCATGCACGAGGTAGCTCAAGATGCAAAGAAAAGTAACGATGAGGCTGCCAGTAAGCACCTCGATGATATGCGGAGAGAAATGAAGAATGATCAAGAGAAATGGGCGGACCGAATAAATGAAGTTAAAAAATGGGAGAGACCGAGCGTAAACCAGAATTGATTATAATTGCCGGACCCAATGGATCGGGTAAAACATCTATTACCCAAAAGTTCCTTCATCACGAATGGGCTGAGGGAACAACGTATATCAATCCCGATCAAGTGGCTAAAGATATGTTTGGCGATTGGAACAATTCGGAAGCTATCTTGAAAGCTGCCAATTATTGTTCTGAACTTCGTGAACATTGTCTTGAAGAAAAAAAGAGTTTTGTTTTTGAGACTGTTTTTTCTGCATACGATAAGATTGATTTCGTCATACGTGCAAAGAAAGCAGGTTTCTTTATCAGAATATTCTTCATTTCCACATCAAATCCTGCCATTAATGCGTCCCGGATTGCGAATCGTGTAATGAAAGGTGGACATGATGTGCCCATCACTAAAATTATATCGCGTTATTATAAGTCAATTCGTAACTGTAGAACTGTGTCATCAATAGTTGACCGCCTATATATCTACGACAACTCAATTGACGATGCCGATGCCCGTCCCCTGTTTCGTCTATCCAACGGTCAAATTGCCAAGCAATACACAAAAGATATTCCAGAATGGGCGTTGGCACTGAAATTAGAATGAACAAATAAGCAAAGTAATATTGATGGAAAATTATGTTTTAGGGGATGTGGGGGATTTTGGGTAAAATTAGTCAATAAAAAGGATGAAAAAGACAATTTTTATCATGTGATTTGTAGTATCTTTGCAAATGAGAAGAGATGGCGAGTGATAAGTGCGTCATTTCTTCTGCCTTAAACTTTTACCATTATCGAACAGATATTTACCTTAAACCTGTCATCGTCAGCCGAGACGATGATGACCTAAATGATATTGCCAATCACATCATAGAATCACAGAATGAAAAAAGTATTATTGCCGTTACTGGCATTGCTGTCGCTGACATCGGTCGAAACCGAAGCGGCGGATCGTGAGTCATTTGACGCCGGCTGGAAATTCGCCTTCGGCAATGCGTCGGACCCCGCCAAGGATTTCGGGTGCGGCACGGAGTATTTCAACTATCTTACAAAGGCTAACTCGATTCATAACGAAGGTCCGTACAGCAACAAATTCGATGAAGCAAAATGGGGAGTTGAGTGGACAGATGTCACACTGCCGCATGACTGGGTGGTAGATCTGCCGTTTGCCCCGGAAGCCAGCCACAGCCACGGCTATAAAACGGTGGGATACAAGTATCCGGAGACAAGTGTGGGATGGTACAGGAAGACGTTCGAGATACCGGAGGAAGATTTCGGGAAGCATATATCGCTGCAGTTTGACGGTATATTCCGAGATGCACGGGTGTGGGTGAACGGATTCTACTTAGGATCGGAACCGAGCGGCTATGCCACGCAGGTGTACGACATATCGGAGTACGTCAACTATGGAGGGGAGAATGTGGTGGCTGTGAGAGCAGATGCCACGCTTGAGGAAGGATGGTTCTACGAAGGTGCCGGAATCTACCGCCACGTATGGCTTGACAAGGCGGATCCGGTGCATGTGGCACCGTTCGGAACTTTTGTCTATGCTGAGATGTCGGCACCATACGACGAAGCAGTAGTGACGGTAGAGACGACTGTGGATAACAAAGGCCTCACAACGGCAGATTATGAGGTTAGAAATACACTGATCGCTCCCGACGGCACCGAGGCGGCGATGCCAGCTGTGAAGGAAAGCGGCGTTATGGCAAAAAGCAGCCGTGAGTCAGTGACAAAGACAACACTTAAGAATCCTGCGCTCTGGGATATTGACAGTCCGAAGCTCTACACAGTGAGGACTGAAATCGTGAAGGACGGCAGGGTGATAGACACAAAAGAGACCAAAACAGGATTCAGGGATGTGAAATTTGACGCGGACGAGGGATTCTTCCTGAACGGACGCAACGTGAAACTTAAGGGCGTGGATCTTCATCAGGACCACGCCGGAGTGGGAGCTGCAATACCGGATGCATTGCAAGCTTACAGGCTCAGGGAGCTGAAGAAATATGGCGTAAATGCCTACCGTGCGAGTCATAACCCGATGACGCCGGCGATGATAGACGCATGTGATTCGCTCGGCATTCTGGTGATGGAAGAGAATCGCCTCACGGGAATAAATGACGAGCATATTCGCCTGTTGCGCCGTATGATCGAACGGGACAGGAATCATCCGTCAATTATCGTGTGGAGTATCGGAAACGAGGAGTGGGGAACGGAATGGAATGATTTCGGAGAACGAATCTCTGCCTCGATGAGAGAATACTGCCACCGGATAGATCCGACGCGCCCGATGTCGATGGCAACGTCGGGAGGTCCGACAGTCGTAATACCGGTGGACGTGGCAGGATACAATTATGTGGTGCAGAATCCGATAGAGCGTCACCGTACCGACTATCCGGAGCGTAAAGCCGTGGGGACGGAAGAGACGACAGGCTGCGGGGCTCGCGGAGTCTACTACGACGATCATGCCAACGGCTTCATGAAAGCGATCAACCGATCGCCCAGCGGTCCGGACAGCATATATAACGCGATAGAAAGAGGATGGAAATTCTACGACGAACGTCCGTGGCTCGGCGGGTTATTCTACTGGACAGGTTTTGACTACCGAGGCGAATCGAATCCAATGGTTTATCCGGCAACAGGCTCACAGTTCGGAATTCTCGATTACTGCGGATTTCCGAAAGACGAGGCATTTTACCTCAAATCATGGTGGACTGACGAGCTGGTGCTTCACATCTTCCCTCACTGGAATCTCAATGGACACGAGGGAGAGTGTGTGGACGTGTGGGCGTACAGCAACATGGATGAGGTGGAACTCATTGTCAACGGCAAGAGCCTCGGCCGTAAAGAGATGCCAAAGAACGGACATCTGAGCTGGGATGCTATCTATCATCCCGGATACGTAAAAGCCGTGGGCTACAAGAATGGAACGAAAGCGATGGAAACAAAGATCGAAACGACCGGAGATCCGGCAAAACTGGCACTGACGGCAGACAGAACAAAGATAAGAGCTGACAACAGCGATGTGGCTGTGGTGGCAGTGCAGGTGCTTGATAAGAAAGGACGCTTTGTGCCTGACGCCAATATAGAACTCAACATAGAGGCTGACGGACCAATCAGGATTCTGGGCGTTGGCAACGGAGATCCAACATTCAAGGCTTCGGAGCGTCCCACCGACGGCAAGGGGAAAACCTTTTCGGTGAATACATTCAACGGACTGGCTCAGATTCTGGTGCAGTCAGAAGGAACCGAAGGTCCCGGCACACTTACAGTAAGCGCCCCGGACGTTCCCGCCAAATCCATCACCATAGGAACGCTATGAAACATTAACAAACATTCCCATATCAATCATGAACAGAATCACAACACTAATTGCAACGGCAGCCGCAGCGATAGCACTGACGGGAAGCGCGAGCGGCGAGATAATCAATCTCTCGACTCCAGGGACGAGCATGGTGCTTGATGCAACGGAGGGTCAGCCGCTAAGAATACTCTATTACGGCGACAAGCTTTCGGCGGTGGACCTCGAAAATCTGGAAGCCTCCCCTCTCGCTCATCATGAAGCATATCCCGTGTACGGAATATATCCTCAGGGAGAAGCGGCACTAAGTGTAACTCATGCCGACGGCAACCGCACTACTCAGACTGAGGTGACAGGGGTGAGCACGGAAGAAAAAGACGGCGCCACCGTGACGACAATCGCGATGCGCGACAAGGCTTATCCGATGGAGCTTAAAGTAAACTATAAGGTACGCCCCGGTTATGACGTGATAGAGACGTGGGTGGACATTACAAATAACGAGAAAGGCGCGATCACGCTCAACCGATTCATGTCGGGCTATCTTCCGATCCGCTATGGTGACGTGTGGCTTTCGAGCCTTTACGGATCATGGGCCAACGAGTGCGAACTCACGGAGGAGCCTCTTACCCATGGCGTGAAGATGATCAAGAACAAAGACGGGCTGAGAAACTCGCATACGGCGCACGGCGAAGTGATGTTCTCGCTCGACGGTAAGCCTCAGGAAAACAACGGACGCGTGATCGGCGCGGCACTCTGCTATCCCGGTAACTACAAGCTGATGGTTGACACCGATGACTCCGACACACATCATTTCTTCGCAGGCATCAATGAGGAAAACTCGGAATATCACCTGAAAAAAGGAGAGACATTCACGACTCCCGAGCTTGCACTCACCTACAGCAACGAAGGTCTTTCGGGAGCCAGCCGCAATTTCCACAAGTGGGGGCGTGACACGCGCCTTCATGCCGGAAATAAAGAGCGCAAGATCCTCCTGAACTCGTGGGAGGGTGTCTATTTCGACATCAATGAGGACGTGATGGCAGGCATGATGGAGGATATCGCCTCGATGGGTGGCGAGCTTTTCGTGATGGATGACGGATGGTTCGGCGACAAATATCCCCGTAATGTGGATAATTCGTCGCTCGGCGACTGGGTGGTGGATACCCGCAAACTCCCCCACGGCATCAACGGACTGCTCGAAACAGCCAAGAAAAACGGCATAAAATTCGGCATCTGGATAGAGCCGGAGATGACGAACACAACCAGCGAACTCTATGAAAAGCATCCCGAATACACGATAAAGGCACCGAACCGCGACGTGGTGAAGGGTCGCGGAGGGACACAGCTTGTGCTTGACATGGCGAATCCCAAGGTACAGGATCTGGTGTTCACGATCGTGGACACACTGATGACTAAGTATCCGGAAATCGACTATATAAAGTGGGATGCAAACGCTCCGGTGATGGAGCATGGTTCGCAGTACCTGACATCCGATAACCAGAGCCATCTCTACATAGATTATCACAAGGGCTTCGTGAAGACTCTCGACCGCATTCGCGCCGCACATCCTGACGTGACAATCCAGGCATGTGCGAGTGGCGGAGGACGTGCTAACTGGGGCGTGCTTCCGTGGTTTGATGAATTCTGGACGTCGGATAACAACGATGCTCTGCAACGCGTCTACATGCAGTGGGGAACGAGCTATTTCTTCCCGGCAATTGCAATGGCGTCGCATATCTCAGCATCGCCCAATCATCAGACATTCCGCAGAATACCGACTAAATTCCGTGCGGACGTGGCAATGAGCGGACGTCTGGGTCTGGAAATGCAGCCTAAGGACATGAATGACGAGGATCGCGCTATCTGCGCACAGGCGATCGAGGACTATAAGAAAATCCGTCCGATTGTGCAGATGGGTGACCTATACCGCCTGCAGTCGCCGTTTGACAAGAAGGGAGCCGCATCGCTGATGTATGTAACTCCGGAGAAGGATGACGCCGTGTTCTTCTGGTGGAAAACAGAGACATTCATGAATCAGCAGCTTGCACGCGTGCCTATGGCAGGACTTGATCCGGATAAGACCTACATGGTGACGGAGCTTAACTGCATAGACAACGATCCTCTGCCTTACGAGGGGAAAACTTACTCAGGAAAGTTCCTTATGGCTAACGGACTGGAAATGCCTCTCACATACAAAGTGGATTATCATAAGAACACGGATTTCGCTTCAAGAGTGCTGAGGCTAACCGAGGTGAAGTAAACGATATTTATAAAACACAATAGAAAGGTGCGGTGTCAAAATGACGACACTGCACTTTTTTTGTGGGAAGAGGGGCTTTTTTTGCTAATTGAAGGAACCTTTGGTTTAGTTAAAATGTTTTAAATGAAATATCTTGTTGATTAACCAGAAAAACAACAAAAATATGACACGTTTCAACTATTTACCAAAAGCGATCTATGCCGTGATAATTGCAGGCATAGGCAGTGTTATGACCGGATGCGTGAGCAAAGATAAGGCTGTGGCAGCCGGACCTGTAAGAGTAGACGTCGACGTAGTGGGTTCCGCAGGACTGACTGCATCGGGTCAGACTTATTCGGGAACTGTGGAATCGGCTGATGCAGCGACACTGAGTTTTTCGGTGCCTGGCACTATAACAAAAATATACGTGAAAGAAGGGCAAAAAGTGACAAAGGGACAGCTGCTGGCACAGGTGAAGAGCGACAACCTGATCAATTCGCGTAACATAGCCCAGGCAGAGCTTGAAGAGGCCCGGGATGCATACGCCCGCCTGAAAAAATTGCATGACGCCAATGCGTTACCCGACATAAAGTGGGTGGAGATTCAAGCTAAACTCAAGGAGGCGGAGAATGCCGCCGCGCTTGCCAACAGAGCCGTGGGGGATGCCTCGCTCCACTCACCGATCAACGGATACGTAGCTGAAAAAATGGCAGATGAAGGGCAGACAGCAGTGCCGGCAGAGCCGATACTTAAGGTCGTGAGCCTGAATAATCTTCAGGTGTCGATATCCGTCCCGGAAAACGAAATTTCGGCTTTCGGACCGAATGTCACAGCCACAGTTGATTTTGACGTGGCGGACGGAGTGACAACGGAAGGAAAACTTGTGAGAAAGGACATAGTGGCAGATCCGCTGACGCGCACCTATTCTGTAATATTCAATATAGAGAATCCGGACGGAAGAATTCTGCCGGGCATGGTGGGATCGGTGACTGTGAAAGGACTGACAGAAGAGGGGGATGATTCGACGTCAAAGGTCGTGACTCTTCCTTCGCAGGCGTTGCTTCTCAGTTCGGACAACAGACAGTTTGTGTGGACCGTGAAGGACGGGAAGGCAGAAAGAAAATATGTGATTGCCGACGAGCTGTCGGGTAAAGGCGTGACTGTGAGAAAAGGTCTTTCCGCCGGTGACAGCGTGATAGTGGCAGGAATGCAAAAGGTAAGCACGGGCACTGAAGTAGTTGCCGTGGATAAGTGAAACACCTTAAACTATCTTAATTATGGCAACCAATATGTCAGAAAAACCGCAGAGCCCTGAGAAGGGACAGGACGTGGCGACAGAGGGCGCATCGAAGACAACAGCGTCGCAGCAGCGCACGAATCCGATAGTGGCAGCGGGAATGAAATACCGCAAGGAGGTGATATTGCTCGTGTGCGTGCTGATAGCATTCGGAATATACGCACTTAAGGTCATGGACAAGAACGAATTCCCTTCGTTCACGATCCGAGAGGGCGTAGTAGCCGCAGTGTATCCCGGCGCAACTGTAGAACAAATCGAACAGGAGGTGCTTAAGCCTCTTGAGGATTACATCTTTTCCTATAAGGAAGTAAACAAGAAGAATACCCACTCGCAGATCACGTCGGGGACGGTGATAGTGTTCGTGGAACTCGACAACGACGTGGAGAATACGGATGAATTCTGGAATCAGTTCAAGCTCGGAATCGAGCAGGTGAAAATGAAACTGCCTGCGGGAGTGCTGGGTGTGGAAACGCTGAGTAACTTCGGCGCCACGTCAGCCCTTCTGATCACAATGCAGAGCGAGGACAAGACCTACCGGGAACTCAACGACTATATGGATCGCCTGAAGGACAGGCTCCGCACGGTGGAAAGCGTGGGCACGATGACTGTGACGGGCATGCAGAATGAAGAATTCGCTGTGTACCTCAATCCAGAAAAGCTGAAACATTATGCTCTGTCGGAAACCACAGTAGGAGCCACGCTTCTTGCGCAGGGCTTCCAGACGACGGGCGGATCGCTCCGCAGTGCGGGATACACCCAGCCGATAATCGTGAAGCGTTCGGTGGGTTCCATTGCCGACATAGCCAACCTTATAGTGCTCTCGACACCTGACGGAAGCATCGTACGTCTGGGTGACATCGCCGAGATAAAGCGTGAGTATCCGGAACCGGACAGCTATATCACCAACAATTTCCAGAAATGCATATTGCTGAGCGTGGAAATGAAGGACGGGTACAACATCGTGGAGATGGGCGATCAGGTGGATAAGCAGCTGGAAGCCTTCAACAGTGAAATCCCTGCGGGGGTGACGCTCTTCAAGATTACGGATCAGCCTGTGGTGGTGAACAGTTCGGTCAATTATTTTCTGGTGGAACTGCTCGTAGCCATAATCGCGGTAGTAGTGGTGATCATGATTCTGCTGCCGCTTAATGTGGCGCTGATAGCGGCGTCGACCATCCCGATAGCCATATTCATCTCGCTCGGACTCTTCTATGCCTTCGGGATTGAGCTGAACACGGTGACGCTCGCCTGTCTGATAGTGTCGCTCGGCATGATCGTGGATAACTCGGTGGTGATCATCGACGACTATGTGGAATTAATATCGGAGGGTGTGGATCACCTGACTGCAACCCTGCGCTCCGGCACTGAATTTTTCAAGGCTATTTTCTCGGCTACGCTTGCTATCTCCGTGACATTCTTCCCGTTCCTGATCACGGTGAAAGGTATGTTCCGCGACTTCCTGACGGACTTCCCGTGGGGCATGACTATAATTCTGTTTGTGTCGCTAATCCTCGCAGAGCTGCTCGTGCCGTTCCTACAGTATAAGCTCATCAAGAAGCCTATCTACAAGCTGCAACAGGAAGCAATTGCCTCGGGCAAGAAGAAATTCAGCTTCTTCGTGTCGATGCAGAAAGGCTATAATAAGGTGATAGACTGGTGCTTCAAGTGGCCCAAGACCACGCTGGCTCTCGGGGTGGGCTGTATAGTGGGAGGCTCCATCCTCTTCATCACCCGTCCGCTCCAGCTGATGCCCATTGCCGAGCGCAACCAGTTTGCGGTGGAGATATTCCTTCCTGCGGGCACTTCGGTTGAGCGCACAACGGAGGTGGCAGATTCGCTCGAACGCATACTGTCGAAGGACCCGCGAGTGGTGTCGATCGCGTCGTTCCACGGCTGTTCCTCCCCCCGCTTCCAGGCAACTTATGCGCCGCAGGTGGGCGGTCCGGATTTCGCACAGTTCATCGTCAACACAAGCAGCAACGCAGCAACAATCGACGTGCTCAATGAATACACGGAGAAGTACGAGAGCTACTTCCCGGACGCATTCGTGAGATTCAAGCAGCTCAGCTATTCAACTGCCTCATATCCGATACAGATCAAGGTGTCGGGTCAGAACTCAGCCGAGCTTTCGGCTGTGGCTGACACGATAGCCGATGTGGCACGCCGTGTGCCGGGACTGCGCAACGTGAGGACGTCGCTCGGCAACCCCCTTGCGTCGGCAGCCATCACACCCGACAATACCAGAGCCGGACGCCTGGGTCTCAACTCCACGCTTATAGAAACGTCGCTTGCCATGCGCTATTCATCTGGCGTGCCGGTGGCAACGGTGTGGGAGGGAGATTACGGAATCCCCGTGACGCTTAAGACGTCGACGTCCAACCGAAGCAACGTGACGGATCTGGAGAATGAGCCGATGCCCGTGATCGGACTCGGTACGGTGCCGCTGCGCCAGGTGGCAACCGTGGCTCCCGAATGGCACCCCGGAATGCTTACGCATTACAACGGGACGCCTACAGTGTCGGTGATAGCCGAGGTGCAGCGTAATATCAATGTCATTGACCGCACGGAGGCGCTTATGGACAGCATCGGACATATCGACCTGCCATCTGATGTCACAATCGAACGCGGAGGCGAGTGGGAGAATACGATGGATACGCTTCCTGAAATTCTCTCGGGGCTGGCAATGGCAGTGGCGATTATCTTCTTCATTCTGCTGTTCCATTATGCGCAAGCAGATACGTCAAGTCTGCTTCTGTTCTCGCTCCTGCTGTGTATCCCCGGCGCTGCACTTGGTCTGATCATACAGGATACAGCACTTTCGCTGACGTGTGTGCTCGGTATCGTGTCGCTCATGGGTATTCTGGTGCGTAACGCCATCGTTCTTCTCGACTATGCCGAAGAATTGAGGAATCAGGGTCAGACGGCTTACAACGCGGTGCTGAATGCATCGAAACGCAGAATGCGCCCGATCTTCCTTACCTCTGCGGCAGCTACCATGGGAGTGCTGCCTATGGTGACCGGAAGCAGTGCGCTGTGGAAGCCGATGGGTGTGGTGATATTCTGGGGTACGCCGATCACCATGATATTCATCCTTACAGTGATTCCCGTGGCTTACGTGATGATGAAGTCGCGCCAGAAAGGTGCAAACCAGCCTCTTCCCGAACCCCTCGAAACACATCTCCTTTGAAAATACTGACAATATGAAACTCTCACATAACATCACAATAGGTGCGATAGCACTCGTCATCGCTGGTACTCATGCAGCGGCTCAGACTATCCCCGATTCCGTCTATACCCTCGAACAGTGCAAGGAGCTTGCACTCGCAAATAATGCGGACATCCGTACGGCAGAAAATAACCTTAAGGCGGCTATCGAGACCCGTAAGGAGGCGTTCACCAAGTATTTCCCGGAAGTGTCGGCGGGAGCGTCAGCTTTCAAGACTCATAATGACGTGGTGCAATACGATGTGCTTGACATGTTCACGCTGGGAATAATCAATAAAGGAAAGACAGCCGGAATCTGGGCGCTTCAGCCGATTTTTATGGGCGGTCAAATCGTCAATGGCAACAAGCTTGCCAAAGTGGGCGAAGAGGCGGCGAGAATCAGAAAGGAGCAGAGCGCCGATCTTGTCGGGCTGCAGACTGAAGCCCTCTATTGGCAGCTCGTGACTTTGAAAGCCCAGAAAAAGACGGTGGAAAGCGCCCTATCCATGCTTAAGTCGCTCGAAGCTCAGGTGAAGGCGGCTGTGGATGCCGGGATAGTGACCAGCAACGATCTGCTGAAAGTGAATCTGAAGAAGAACGGATTTCAGTCGGATCTGATCGATCTCGATAACGGCATTGAACTAATGAAACGATTGCTGGCGCAGCAGATGGGACTCGGGACAGAAGCGAAAGCGGACATCAATGAGATAGTGCCGGACAGCGTACCGGCTTATCCCTCGAGGCTTTACATGGCTACGTCGGAAGCCTTGGGTCAGACAGCAGATCATAAGCTACTCGTGAAAAACGTAGAGGCAAAGGCTCTTGAAAAAAAGATGGAGACCGGTAGCTATCTTCCGAAAGTCGGTGTGGGAGCAGGCTGGTTCTATCACGACATCTTCAATCAGAATCATAATTTCGGCGGAGTGATGGTGACGGTGTCGGTGCCTATTTCGGGCTGGTGGGGAGGCTCACATGCCATCAAACGAAAGTCGCTTGAGCTTGCGAACGCCCGTACCGAGCTTGAAAATCTGAGCCAGAAGCTTGAGATAGAGATGTCGGATAAATGGGATAATCTCACAGCCGCTTACCGCAAGATGGAGATCGCATCCGAGGCTATAGCGCAAAGCAAGGAGAATCTGCGAATCACTCAGGCTTACTATGATGCAGGAATGAACACTATCACTGATCTGCTGGATGCACAGACGCTTTACCGTCAGGCGCAGGATGATTACATCGGCGCGTACGGGATGTTTAAGATCTCGGAAGCACAATATCTTAACGCTACCGGGCGCTTCGGAGAAAACTGAACAGTCTCCCCTAATTTTAATTGTGGATCGTGTCAACTATGATGTCGGTCCACTCTTATTATAAGAATAATCGATTAAGAATCAAAATGTTTATAGTGTCATGAGAGGAAAAAGTAAAGATGCCGGGGGTATTCTGGACGGGAATTTTGCGGCGATTGACTTTGAGACGGCGAACGGGAGGCGCTCAAGTGTGTGCAGCGTGGGAATAGTGATTGTGAGGGAGGGCAGGATAGTGGACCGTTTCTACAGCCTTATCCGTCCGACACCGAATTACTATAATTTCTGGACGACACAGGTGCATGGTCTGACGCGTGAGGATACGGACAGCCAGCCACTGTTCCCGGAAGTGTGGGCTAAGGTGGCTGACAGGATCAAGGGGTTGCCGCTTGTTGCACATAACAGACCGTTTGACGAGAGTTGCCTGAAGGCGGTGTTTGAGGAGTACGGGATGGAATATCCCGGTTATGAGTTTCACTGCACGCTGGCGGCATCAAGGCGATGCCTGAATCTGCCGAGCCATCAATTGCATCTGTCGGCTGCGGCGTGCGGGTACGACATGACAAATCATCACAATGCGCTTGCAGATGCCGAGGCGTGTGCAGCGATTGCCCTGAAACTGATGTGCTGAATGGAGGAGGAGGCTTGGGTGGGGGGATTATTACCCGTCAGTCGTAGATGTAGTCGAAGGTGCCTCCGTGGGTGAGGGGAGCAACGTTGAGGATGAATAGGGGGTCGATCGCCTGCTGTGGGGTGGGGGCGCCTTCCCGGTCGATAAGCGCGACAATGTCGTAGAAGTGATTGCGCTGCAAACGATAGAGTGCGAACACATTTCCGGTGAGGTCGTCGCGGCTGAAGCACTGCTGGTCGTTGATGTCGGAAACGCGATAGTTGACGGGAACTTTGTAGAAGTACTGCTTACCCATGTATGCCGCTTTAATGATGAGGAATACTTCGCGCTCGGCGAGAATGGGAGGGGTGTCGTCAAGGTCGGTAATCTCGTAGCGCAGACCATTATTGTGGTCGGAGTCATTATGACCGGTGTTGCCAGTGCGGATGCAACTGTTGGTGACTTTTGTATAGTCGATCCAGTCGGCGGGGTAGGAGTAGTAGACGTGTCCGCCGTCCCGGACCAAATCATGCGCGTCGATGAGGTCGTCGGGGTACTGCCAGTCGGCACCGGCACAGGGACCTTCCGGCTCAGCCTGTGCGGCGGGGTAGATGGCTATGGGGGATGCTACGGCAGATGACAGAAATTCGGGCATCAGAGGCTCGGCGGGGATTCGGGCTGTGGTGACGTAACGGCAGAGAATACTCGTGAAATTTTGGGCGGGGACGTATGTTCCGTCGGGATTTTTGAGCGTGAGGCGGATTTTAGCGGCTATACGACGGATGGGAATCATGATGTTGGTGTAACGGCTGATCTGATCGGGGAGATCAAAGTAGCCCGCCATGACGAAGTAGTCCTGCATTTTGTCGGGGATGAGCCCTGTGAGGATCTGAGCGTAAACGTCGTCGAATCTGCTGCCGATTACTTCACCGGTGACGGGATAGTTGGCAACGATGGCAATGCGCGAAGCCTCGTTGAGCATCTCGAAAGTGAGTCCGATCGGGGATGTGCCGTCTTCCTTAAATTCGAGGATGGTGTGGGGGACGCCACATTCGTCGGTTTCCTCGTTGGTGTTGTAGCGAAAAGTGATTTTTCCGTCGGCATCGAGCAGGTAGAAGTCGAGATCGGTCACAATTTTCTCATTCCAGTCGCTCCAGCACAGCGTCTCCTCCGATGGGGTGCGACTCAGTCCTGCACCGTAGTAGTCGGTGACGTAGCTGATCGCAAGTCCGGAAATATTGTCGACGTCGTCGGGATCGCCTGAGATTGGGGAATCGCTGCACGACGATGCGAGCAATGCGAGGCTGAGAACTATATATATAAGATATTTTATATTCATGGTGAAAATGGATGGATTCGTGCTATTGGATCAGTCGGTAGGGATGTTGTAGCCCATCGGATAGCCCCACCAGGTGTTGGCGCTGAAAATATCGTCGGTGCTATGTGTGCCCACCATCAGTTTCTTCTCGTTACGGTTGGCTTTCGATGCATAGAACGGGAAGAGCTGACGGATTTCAATTCTGGTAGCGTCACCGGCAAAAGTGTAGGGCAGGAAGTCGCCGGTATCCTTAGCGGGATTTATGGAGAGGGTCTCGGAGAAGTTCTTTCCGTCGAGGGCAATTTTGATGACGAGGTAGCATGTCGGGACAGATCCTTTGTTTTTCCAATAATTTCCGGCGTCGTTGAGAAGCAGGAAATCGGGATTTCCAGGAACGGTGTCAGGCTGATTGCCTGAATAGTTGACAGCAGAAAGACGTGTGCCAACCTTGATGTTGTAGGGTTTGGATCGGGCTATGCCGGTAGAAACAGCCTTGTTGTTGCTTGAGTCTTCGTTGCCTACTCCGAAGAAGAAGCCGTCGGGTGTATTGGCAAGATTATCATAAAGGATTTTTCCGTCGGCATTCCGGGAGAATTTGTCCTCGGCGGTGTATTCCACACCATTTTCTACAAGGAAAGCTTTCCAAACGGCGCCTTCGGGCGCTGTAAGAGTAAACTTGTAGTCGGCAAAGGAGGTGGTGTTTTTTATTACGTCGGAATTGTCGGTGGGATAGGAAGGGAATGCGACGTAGGCATATTCGGCTTCGTTGTCGGTGGATTCAAATTTCCAGTCGGCGGGTGCGGGATTCCATCCAATGGCAGAATTGACGAGATTCCAGCACTCGATCTTGTAGGAAAGCTCACCTTCCTTGATATCCTTGTCGATAGTGAATTTGTAGAGATGGTTGCGGTTGACGTTATAACGATTGTTCTTATATTTGCCTTCGTTGTAGGATCCATCGGGGATGTTGTCAAGGATCATTACGCAGGTCTCGATTTCTCCAATCTCGTTGGCAACGGAGGCGGTAATCGCCACGTTAGACACACCGTTTTTTGTAGCATCCAATTCAGGAAGATAGAATACAAGAGAGGGATCGTCGTCAGTCTCGCCACTTACTCCGGGAGCGGAAACGGTGAGATCCTGCAATGTGGATTTGGAGTCGGTGACGGCATGAAATGAAGCGTCGTAATATTCGGTGCCGTCGGAAGTGGATTTCGCAAGATCCCAGCCAGAAGGCATGTAGTAGCTCTTGCGAACAAAATGGTTGACATTGCAACTTTTTACTTTATATCCGGCTTCCAAAAGCTTGTCGGTGAGCTGGATCTTTACTTTAGCTACGGCGCGGAGCAGTTGGACGGAGAAAGTCTGCGTGGTGATTCCGTCGAAATTAAATCGAGCTGTAGTCATTCCCCACATGGGGATGCATGGGACATTGGAATTATTGCGAGTTTTATCGTCCTTATACCAGTCAAATGATAAATTATTAATAGCTTTTTTTAAATCGGATAAAGTGGTGTAGGTGTTGATCTGAACGTCCTTTTTCGACGTGTCGTAGCGCTCGCGGAAGTTGGCGAGAACCATCACCCGGTACACTCCAGCCGACCATCCATCGCGCAACTCATTGAAATCGAGAGTGGCGGTCATGTCGTATCCTCCTTCAACGGCATTGAACTGAAATCCTTCTTCCAGATTAAGGTGAAGGAGTTGGTCGTCGTCGTTGATTATCATAACATGTAGCCATTTGGCATTGTTATCGTTAAGCTTGATACGGCTGTCGAAGGAAGAACCGATTTCGGTAGGGTCGGAAGGATTCCAGATACCGTCGGCACGGGAAATACCGCCCATCTCACCGAGATTGAGGTTGAAACGGAACGTCACCTTTCCATCTGGGATTCCGTCGCAATTATCGTCGTAGTCATTGACGCATGACTGAGCGATGACAGCGAGAAGGATCGCGAAAAACGAATATAGTGAAAATCGGAAGTTCATATTAAAGTGCAGTACTACTTTTAGATTCTACGACGTGGACACTAACGGAATGAACGGTTGGCAACTTAGTTTTTCCAACGTTAGCGCCAGCAGGTTTAGCAAGAATGGAGCGGGTGACGTCAGAAGCATCGCGGGTGTCGAGCTGATGCTTAAGCTGCATAATAAACCGGACAGGATAGAAGAGCCTTGAACGTTCGGCATCAACAAGACTTGAGACCTTACCAGAAGAATATTCTCCTTCCTTAATAAAGGCAGAGTCGAAATTATCACTTTGCCAGCCGTTGGGCATGTTAAATGAAACGGTGATTACAGAATTCCCTTCCACGTTTTCCTGACCTTCATTGTCGATCCACATACAGTTGGTACCACCAAACCAGCGGAATTCATTGTTGAAATTACCGAGCGGTTTCAGATTAAAGCCG
This sequence comes from uncultured Bacteroidales bacterium, assembly GCA_947176235.1. Lineage (GTDB taxonomy): Bacteria > Bacteroidota > Bacteroidia > Bacteroidales > Muribaculaceae > CAMWPM01. The sequence goes on from CAMWPM010000014.1 coordinate 22,168, forward strand.
GATACGTTGGCTGGGAGGAATTCATTGGTCACACATTTCATTTTGAGCAACGCATCCCGTTTAGTTTCGATGGCGTCACTATGTCTGTTTGGAGTTCCATTAACAAAAATCCAACTATCACTTGACATGAGTTTAGCCAGAGCACACCACCCAAAGTAATTAATGATTTTCTGAAACTTCTCCAGATTGGGGAGGTGAAGGATAAATCGGCTGTCGTCGGACGAAGGTATAAAATGATTGTCAGTAATAGTGGAATAATTATAGAGAAGAGGATGAGGAGTGTCAATTTTCGAGAAGTCGATATCCTCCCAGTCTTCTCCCGCCTCCGCGTTATAACGAGGATGGAGATAGGAAGGGGAAAGGATAGTCCAATTGAACCACCCCAATTCGTTAGCTTCCTGATAAGGAGTTTTAAAGTCAACAAAATTTAGCTCGCTATCATCAGAATTATGACAAGGGAGAATTGTCCCATCATTCATGGTAGTGGCGCGCAAGGCTGTACTCATCCAGAAACTATTAAACCCGATTTTGACCAGTGGATATTCAACAGAGACATTATCACGCGTGTCGACCAAGAAATGCTGGAGGATATAGGCAATCTTGTTCCCTTCGCTGTCGATAATCGCGTCTTCATCAAAAGGGGCATAAGAAACGAAAGGTGCAGAACCATCCTGCGGAATGGCAATGTGTCCGTTATAATAAGCATCGGAATTAGAAATCTTCCGGTCGCTTAATTCCAATCGCTCTATTTTGTAATAGGTAAGTTCCGTATCCTCATTTATACCGTAAAAGTGCCCGTTAGTCGGTGTCCAATGGATTTTGGCACCATGCAGCCAGTTCTCGGTCCAATCGTCAGAGGATCGTCCGTAGCCTAAACTTTCATCATAAATCCATCTGTGGCCATGACGTGGCATGAAAATACCCATAGCCATATTTTCATCACCGCCATCACCAACGGTAATTGATCCGGCATGGTGGGGGTAGGGATAAGCGGGATCGCCCTGAATAATACCATCACGAGTAGCTACCACATCATAGAGCATTCGGAGAATCGTACCGTTTTCAAGATCAGGTGTGTTATCGATATTCGGAGAAAACAAATTATAGAAAACATAAGCCTGAGATGATACGGCATAGCCATTGATGGGATATTCAGGATCACGACTGTAGGCACCTTCGTAGTAGGCGGTGGGAGCATCAACTTTTACGTTAGACTCAGGGGTGTTGTGGTGGGGCTGATAGCGGATATATTCACGGCAGAGCATACCGACAATTTCATGTGTCTCGGGATCAAAAACATCGAAGACCCATGAATCTTCATCGGAAACGTCGGGGATGGCAGCCTTTACTTCGGAACGGAGGGTGAAGTTGTAGTAGTAGCCATCGCGGAGCGAGAGATCATCGTTGAGGGAGAATGTCACTTCTTCCGTTTCACCGGCACGATTGTAGAGGTTGCATTTAATGATTCCGGTGCCGGCCGGGAGTGTATGCCATGCGGGAACTACGGCCCGATATATGAGGTAGTTGCCGGATTCGCCCTGCTGAAACATCCGGATGTCAGTCGCAGTCTTTGCCTGCGGGGCATAGTTCATGTCACCAGGAGTCAAGCCACGTGTCAGATGAATACCTGAAGCCGATATCGGGAAATTGCAGAGAGTGACACCCTTGCCGTCGGAAGTGTCGATGCTATCACGGTGAATTTTCACAACAATGTTAGCCATGAGATGGTGCATCTTTATGACCTGATAATCGGCTCCGGGATCAGCCGGGAGATAATTCCAGAGGAAATCCGATTTTTCGTAGCCTTCCTTAGCGGACTGATCCGCCTCTACACCGATGGTCAGACCTGTGCCCTGGGTGACAGAGCGTAATGTCCAAGCTTCGTTCATGGGGTAGTAGAAGAGGTAGTTGATATTATCACCGGACGGAATTACAGTGTCGAGCCCCTGAGTAACCTTTCCGGCTGGGGGAGCGAGCACCTGAATCTCGGAATCGTCGTTCATGTTGCGCGCGGCAAAGACGTCGTTCTGAATCTGGCGCTCGGAATTGCTGGCGAACACGCCGATATGGTCGCCTGTCTCGAATCGTGAAGCTGTGACGGATTCATAGCCGACGCGTGATGCGGGGCGGGGAAGAGCATCGTCGTCGCAGCTGATGATGAAGCGGTATTCGCCGGGGAGAAGAATCCTATCGGGGTCGCTTCCGAAGTGCTCAAAGGTATCATCGGAGCATGAATATAACCCGACGGCAGCGAGTGTCGCGAGAATCATGAAGAGGCTTATGCGGGAGATTCTGTTCATTGCAAGGTCAGATAAAAAAGGGTTTTACCGAGAGATCAATCCGACTGCTGTCAGGGGCGATCGAGGAAGGAACTTCCACCGTCTTTCCAGTCATCAATCTCAAGGTGCCAACCGGTGTCGTCGCCGGTACGTGAGAATCTGATTTTATAGTATGTGCCTCCCTTGAGAGAGGAAAGACGTGGATTTTTCTGAAGATTTTCGAGGGTATATTGCTTGCCGTTAATGGTCATTTCGACGTTGCAATTCAAATTGTCCTGCGGAGTCATGATGAGGCGATAGACGTAGAAATCGGTGTCGCCAGAAGATGTCCACTCGCGGGAAACACCCATGTATTTGGGATAGATGGGGGATCCATAGGATGCCGAACGCTGTAAGTTGTTTCCCCATTCATTGTATTGAGACGTATAGTCACCATTAAGGAACTTACCAGCTGAAAGGTCAAAATCCTTGCGACGCGGCATCGAATATTTCCAATTATTATCCTGCTTAGGTCTTATCAGAACATTATCGGGACGCTCGGAGAAACAGAGATCGATGGTTGCCATCTGCTTGACAAGGGTAACGTTGATCTCGCCGCGGGTGTTGGTGACGTTGATGGGCATATCGTTCCACGTCGTAACCTTGGCGTACATAAAATCGCTATTGGTGAGACGTGACAGGTCGGTGTTGTCCGATCGATAGTCGATCATCGGGATAACGGGGAAGCGGGTCCATGAAGAGTAGTTGAATTTTTCGGAATCGGAGGGTTGATCCAGATCATCAACAGCACCGAGGAAAGGCGTGAAAATGTAATCATTAAATATCCCGTACGCATCGTGGTAGTTCGTCACGTAGTTGGATTCATTTGATGTTTCACTCTGATTAGGATAGCTCAGTTTTTTTATATCAATTTGGTAATCATTGATCCGCAAAGATTCGATTTCGCGTTTTATGGAGTCTGGATCATGATAGGGGTAGTAGAAGAAAAAGGCGTAGTCGAGCCCGGGCTTCATGATGAACTGGCGATTGTCGGTTGACTGGAAGATTTCCTGACGGGCGTTGATCTTGTTGTTGGAGGCGTCATATCCCTGTTCTTCGAGAATCAGACTCCCGTCGTACCAGTAAAGCCATCCAGTGTTGGCGACAAATTCGTAAGTGCCGTCAGGATTGACGGTGGCAATAACGCAACCCACGATGTCCTTTTCAGCTTTCAGGGTTGTGTTGACTCCGTCGTATGTCACGCGTGAAAGGGGGAGGATGCCATCACCCCCATCCTTGATGCGGAAACTGATGACGCCGGAGGCTTCATCACCGGGGATGCTGTCGGTCCGGGAGCAGGCTGGAAGCACTGCGCATGACAGGGCTGCGATGATGGCGGGAAGTAATATGCGGAAGCTGTGGAATGTCATGTCGGGGCGGAGAGCGGGATTACTTGAGGGTGGAGTCCTGACGGACGATGCGCCAGGAGTTGATGTAGAGACCGAGGCTGATGTTCCATCGGTTGTTGTCGTCGAGAATGAGCATCATGGTGTAGTCGTCCTGACGGTCGAGGAAGTCCTGATCTTCGATGTGCCGGTTGGCGGAGCCTTTAATCATAAGGAAGTAGGAGATGAGGTCGAGTCGTGCTACGGAGTGCTCGTTGCCGGGTTCGGTGCAGTTGATCTCGATGGTGGGTCGGTTGCCCTTTACGAGACGGGATGTGGTGAGATCGGCAATTACGGAAGAAATCTGAGTGGTGACGCGGGATGATTTCACGGACGCCGTACCGGCAACGTTGTCGGGGTCGGGGAGGTCGGTTTCGGCAGTCGTGACAGCCCAGGGGTGATAGGTAACGGGCTCGGCTGCAGATGTGAGGTTGGTGTGATCGAGTGCAGCGTTGGTGTCGGTGATGCGGAAGTTGAAGTGATCGGGGTTGACGGGCTCGCCGTCGGCATGCTGGAGGACAACGCGGATGAAGTTGGTGTCCTTGGTGAGATCAATCTCGTAGTCGTAGGTTCCGGGGTCTTCGGGCATGACGGCGCCATCAATAGTGCCGTGGTAGAGGCGATGAATGTCGGATGAGGCGAGGAGCCCATCGCCGGCAGGGTTGGCGGGGGCGTCGAGGCGGATGTGGAGATCGGACTTTGACTGAATGTCCTGACCGCCGGCGAGAGTCCATGCGTGAGCTTCGTCCTCAAGAGATTTGCCGCCACACCAGACGACGATGTCGTAGGTGCCTGGATCGAGCGGAAGGGTGAGATAATAGTGGTCGGCGCTGAGGCGTTCGGCGGTTTCGGTGCCGGACCAAGCGAGACGTCCGTCGGTGGTAAAGGCGTAGACACCAACGTCGGTGACTTCGGCGGGGAATGCGTCAGCCCACTTCATGTTGCGGGTGTAGGAGAGGTGGAGCCGATAGTTGACAGCGCAATCGCCTTCGGAGTCGTAGACCATCTTGTCGCAGGCAGCGGTGGCGAGCAACAGGGTGATGGCGATGATGCGGGTGGCTATATGATGGATTGATTTCATAATGGTCGGATTTATTGTGGCGGGGAGAGAGGCGGCGATTTCTGTGGATGAGAGGTGGAGATGAGAGCGGGAGGTTGATGACGCGCTGAAAGATATTCAGAGACGCCCACCGGGGGATTGAAGAGAGAAAAGAGATTGTGAGGGTAAAAAAGATGATGGTGGGGTTAAGACTTCGGAGAGTTATGGAGTTTTTTTAAAGAAGCGGGAGGGGGGATGAATTTCCCCCTCGCCGCGATGGGGGACAGATGTCGTCGTTATGTAACTATAGAATTAATCGCCAAGTGTGACGTTCTGGTTAACGATACGCCAGGAAAGAACTTTGATGTTGGCTTTAACGCCGAACTCGTCGTTGGGATCGCTCGGGGGGACGATGGGCTTTTCGGGGTCGAATACGCCATGACCAAGGTTAGTCTCGGAGAGGGGCGCAAATGCTTCAATATTGACAAGATAGTGATGGTTACGGACAAGTCCAAAAGAGCCGTTAGACCAGGCACCACCCTCAGCCGGTTCGGCAGCAAGGTGACGGATAGGTACACTAAAGTAGGCTTTACCATCGGTGTAGGCAATAGCATGACCCGTGTTAGCCTGAATCTCCTTGTTAACTGTAGCACGATTGTCGGTGGTGATGAGTTGAGCTTCACTATTGCCGTTTTTATAATAATAAACGGTGTTGGAATTAGTGGCGCTCGTCTTGAAACGAATGGTTACGTTGTTTTCTTCAACGCCCTTTTTCTCGTCGCCAACAGCAGGAGTGGTGGGGTGATAAATTTCAAAGATTGCAGCAGCATCCTCGTCGGACAGAGTGGTGTATTCATTCACACCGTCTTTCTCACCGATTTTCTTAACGACAACGGCACCCTGCTTTGCGAGCTCGCGGATGAGGTTCGGTTGATCGTAGAGTTTTGAGCCATAGAGATAAAATGTAGTGCCTTCTGTTGCATCGCCCAAAGAGTAATAACCGGCAATAACAACAGATGCGAGTGCGGCATTGGCATTAACCTTGCCATCACCACCATTATAGTAACTTCCAAAAACAGTGTTCTCAAGAGCATAGACGTAAGAACCTGCTGCACGATTCATGTTTTTAAACGGGCGATATTTGAGTGAATAACTATTGTTTTCCTGATTGTTAACATCGCCGACCTGATCAGATACGAAAGGATAAGTACCATCGTTGTAGTGGGGGCTCATAGCCCAATAGGAGCGACAGCGATCGGGATCGTTCCAGAAGAAAGACAGATCAATATTGTCGTACTCACGGTCGTTGAAACGTTTGGTCACGTAACATTTCTTTGCAAGAGCATTGATGCCCCAGCCGGTGATATGGAAAGTGAGTTTTTTCCCGTCAATCGTACCGGTATGTCCCTTAAGGTTGTCAGCCTGGGTGAGGGTAACCTTAGCAGCGACGCGCTCAAGATAAACGTCGACCGCCTCAGCCGTTTTTTTCTCATCTTCAGTCTGATAGAAATTGGCACGAGAAACCTCAACGGCGCGCTGGAGAACCTTTTTGTCATTGAAATACACGGCGTTGTTCATTGCAATGAGAGTCTTGGAAGAGTTATCATCGCCAGTCACCTGTGTAAGAGAAGTGGTGATAGTGCTTGACTTCAGTTCGTTCAGAGACCAATTGATAGCAGCCAAACTGGTGACCGGGTTGGCATAGACCATCATATAAGAGGGAATCTTACCTTCTTTAAGGGAAATCGTAGTCTCAACCGTCTTTATGACAGAGATATTAGGATCATTGGGCTGAGGAGTGTTGGTGATATTTGCCTTTGTGACAGGAGCAGAGGTCAAGAAATTGCCGTAAGCATCATAGAAAGCAAGGAGTGCAGACTGGATTTCGTTTTCATCAACGGTGCCATCCTGAAAGTCAGAGTCATCCAGCACATCCGTATCATCCTCGGCACGTCCGAGTGCGGAGTTGCCAAGGAAGTTGACGCGAATGAAGGCTGTCTTCGAGTAGTCGAGGTCGGGGGCAGCGCTTTTGTCGTCGGAGCAGGCAGAAAGGGCAAGCATTGCCAGAGCTCCGAGAAGCAGATTTTTTGTTTTCATTTTAGGAAAAGAGGTTGGTTTATATTTTTTTATTTTGTTTATTTTCAAGCGGATGTGAAAAGCGACGAATCATCGGGATGCGTGTCTGATGATTTCGTCGAGCTGTGAAATGGCATCGTCAGCCTGAGTGACACCTGCGTCGGCAGCCTGCCGGAAGAGGGTCATGGCTGCTTCGTGATCGCCCTGACGGGCAAGTAGGATGGCGCGGGCGTAGGTGGCTTGCGGGGACTGTCCGGCGCGGGAGAGGTAGCGTTCGGCGCGGGTAAGGTCGCCAGACTCAAGCGCAGGGATGGCTGCATTGAGGTTGGCTTCGGGTGAGTCGGGGAAGAGACGTGCTGCTGTCTCCATGACTTCGACATATTCGGCGGATCCTTTCTCGTAGGACTGGGCGAGGGTGATCAGCTCACTGAGAGAGAGGCGACGGGGATCGCGAACCCAAGCGCTGCGGAGCTCCTCGACGGTGGTGAAGGAGCGGATGGTGTAGCTGACAGTGTAGTCGGTGTGGCGTAGGGAGGGGTAGACGTCGGCGAGGAGGATGCGATACTGGTCGGGATAGGTGGATTTGATTTTCCATTCGCGTCCGTCGGGGTTGCCGTCGTAGATAGGTGTGGTGGCAAGCTCTATGATGGCTTCGCGGTCGGGCATGTCGGAATTCTCAAGCCAAGCGATGAGGCCTTTCCAGTCCTCGGCTTCCCAAGAGGCATGGAGGATGTCGGCGGGGAAAGCGTAGAGGTTGCGGATGTACTGGCGGAGGGCTTCGGTGCGTGCGCGAGCGAGGCGCTCGTTGTTGGCGTAGGATCCTTCGGGAGATGCGTAGCCTCGGAGGGAGAGGGATGTAATGGTGTAGTCGGGGTCGTTCTTGATAATAGAAATTGTGTCGCGGATGTTGGCAAGTTCGACGGGGTTGCGGCGATAGTCGGGGTAGATCTGCGACTTGTTGACGGGGAAGTCGATGAATGCGTGTCCGTCGGCATGACGAATCTTCTCAACAGCGGCTACTGATGTGATGTAGACGTCGTAGTCGGGGACAAATTCGTGGGGTCGCATGTCGATGGTGGCAGCAAGATAGTCGCCGGTGACGGTCGGACGGCAACTGCATCCGGAGATTGTGTCGGTGAGGACAAGGGTGGCATCAAGCATCCAGTCGGCGTAAGGTAGACGGACCTGAACGGGAAGCGTGTCGGCTTTGCCGGAGCGGAAGATGGTGTAGCCTTCGGGTTCGATTCCGTCACGACGGTCGCGGATGTAGCGTGTGCGTCCTGAGACGATGGCTCCAGGCAGCGTGACGCGATGGATGCTGTCGAGAAGCACCGGGGTGACTGCAAGCTGCTTTTCGCTGCCGAGGCGAACGGAGGAGAGGTGGAGCGTGTAGGAGATATAGAAGTTGTCGTCGGTGCGCTCGGCACTGATGTCGGAGATGCCGACGGGGAAAGAGGGGTCGGCGGGTGCGGGGATGACCTGTGCGACGGAAGAGACGCGGCATGCAAAGATGAGGGCGATAATGGCGGAAATGTATCGGATAGTCTTCATGATGGCGTAAGGAGTGTTAGAAAACGTAAACGAAGTTGAGGGCTATCTTCGTCGGTCCAAAGTAATGATGATGCAGATCGGAAGCAATCTTTCGCCCGCATCCGGCACATCGATAGACGTCGTAGCGAGTGTAGAGGTAGCCGGCGGCAATTTCGGCTTCGATGTTGAAGTGGCGCGAGACGATCCAGGAGTAGCCGTAACCGATGCCGCCTCCACCGAACCAACCCTGATGCCGCAGATCCCTGGTTGACTTGAATCCGTTGTCGAGGAAGCTGAGGAAGTCGAGGTTGACATTCCCTACGTTATATTGTCCGCCGATGGCATGGAATGCGAGGAAGTGTCCGCCCATGCTACGGCAGAACCAAAATCGTGCTTCGGGCTGTACCATCCAATGTTTCCAACGCTTTCCCCCGGAGAAACTCCAGAAGTTCATGTTGCCGGAGACGTCGAGCGACCACTTACGCGCGAGCCGCAGTTCGGCGCCGACGTTGACAGTGGCGGTGGCGTCGTAGAGCAAGTTGGTCTTCACAGCAAAGTTTTGAGCACTGCTTTTGTCCGGGAAACAGAATAAAAACAGGATCGCTGCCAGGATTGACAGCCTTAGGTGTTTTTTTGCCATTGAGTTTGGGCGGCAGATCTAAACCGCAGATTAAGTGAAAAATGGGTAATGAACAGGTATTAGTATTGATATTTGGCAAATGTAGCAAAAATAAGTGTTAACTGCAAAATAATCAGGCAAAAAATAGTAAGTTGAAGCGGAAAAGTGTGAATGGGGGGGGTAAATGTCTTATAATCAACAATATAGCAAATTTGCAAAATTTGGAATTAAGATCGGTTGGTTATAATCTGAAAGATGCGGAATGAGAATCGGTTCACATAAAGGTCCGTCGGGCTGAATGAATCAGGTAGGCGGCGGGCAAAGGGTAAAGATCAATCATGACTGAAGGGCGTCGAAGTCGCGACGGGTCATGAGGCAGAAGTGCTCGGTGCGTCGGTCGCCCAGAGGTGTGGGGGCGTTGTAGGCAGTGTGGTGAGGGCGGAATCCGCATTTAAGGCAGACACTCTGTGACTTGACGTTTCCATCGTAGTAGCCGCACCATACGGAGTTGAGGTTGAGCTGCAGGAAGCAACGGCTAAGGAGAGTGCGGACGGCTTCGGGGATGTAACCGTTGCCCCAGAAAGGGCGTCCGATCCAGTAACCAATCTCGGCTTCGCCGGGGCGCATTTCGGCAGTATGGAGCCTGGCGCCGATCATTATTCCGCAGCATCCAACAGGTTCGCCGGTGGACTTGAGCACTACGGCGTAGGTCTCGGGTGCGGCAAAGACGGTGCGGATGATCTCAATGCTATCCTCGACTGAGCGGTGAGGTGTCCAACCGGCAGAGGGACCGACGTCGGGATCGGATGCGTAGCGGAAGAGGGCGGGGGCGTCGTCGACAGTCCATGGGCGAAGGATGAGGCGAGGGGTTTCGATGATCATAGGTCAGGGGGGGAAGGGAACTGCGGTTGGTGTCGTTAGTTTGATATTGCAAAGTTAGGAATAGATTTGGAATAACGCAGAGGAATGTGTGTGTTTTTTTTTAACATCATTTGTAGAATCGGTCGTGTGGAATTTCTCAGGTAATACATTATCTTTGCAGAAAGAGAGGACGCCGGATGTGCAGGTGCCTTTCAAAGAAAGAGTAATCGTCGTGTTTTTGTAAAATGAATCTAAAAAAGTTTGTGATAATGGCTATTGCCTCAGTAACGGGAATGCAGTGCGTGTCGGCACAGGATGCTTTTATGATCGGGAAGGATGTGGCTGTGTTTTATCCCGAGGGATATGATGCGCGCCAGCATGAGCCGTCGCCAATCTTCGTAGTGGATTTCGAGCGTACGGAAGACGTGGCGGGGGGATGGCGGATTCGCCCGGAATTTTCAATTAATGGGGGAAAGAGCGTTGCCAGAATTGCAGTGGGAAAGGAAGTGGATTTCTACGGGAACGGTGAAGTGGCAGGTCAGCTGAGACGAAACGGAAAAGAGGTGAAATTCTGGAATACGGATGCTCCGAAATATGAAGTGGACGGCGGTAAGCGCCTCTATCAGAGTCATCCGTGGGTGCTTGTAGTGAGAAGGGACGGAACAGCTTTCGGCGTCATTGCCGACAACACGTGGAAATCGTCGGTGAGGATGGATGAGGAGGAGATAACGTTTGAGAGCGAGGGCCCGGCGTTCAGGGTTGTCATTATAGAGAAAGGCTCGCCGGCGGAAGTGCTGAAAGAGCTTGCAGACCTGACGGGGCATATCGAGATGCCTCCGCTGTGGGCTCTGGGCTATCAGCAGTGCCGCTGGAGCTATTTCCCCGACACTCGGGTGAAGGAGATCGCGGACTCTCTGCGACTGCACAGGATTCCTTCGGACGTGATATGGATGGACATCGACTACATGGATAATTTCAAGGTGTTCACGTTTGACAAAGAGCGGTTTCCGGATCCGAAGGATCTGAACGATTATCTGCATGAAAGAGGATTTAAGACTGTGTGGATGATCGACCCAGGAGTGAAGGTGGAGGAAGGATACAGGATAGATGACGAGGGGACGAAGATGGACTACTGGGTGAAGGATGCGAACGGTAAGCCTTACGAGGGAGAAGTGTGGCCCGGACAGTGTCATTTCCCGGACTTTACGCGTCCGGAGGTGAGGGAATGGTGGGGATCGCTTTACAAGGACTATATGGCGACGGGGATTGACGGCGTGTGGAACGACATGAATGAGCCTGCAATTTTCAATGTGGAGACGAGCACGATGCCGGAGGATAACCGGCATGAGGGAGGCGGTGGTCTGGCTGCCGGACCGCATCTGCGCTATCACAACTCGTACGGGTTGAACATGGTGAAGGCGAGCCGTGAGGGCATACTTGAGGCGAATCCGGAGAAGCGTCCGTTCGTGCTGACGCGCTCGAATTTTCTCGGCGGTCACCGCTATGCTGCTACGTGGACCGGCGACAATGCTTCGGATCCGTCGCTGATGAAAATGAGTGTCCCGATGACGATAAATCTGGGTCTGTCGGGTCAGCCGTTCAATGGTCCTGACATCGGCGGCTTTTTTGACGACTGCACTCCGGAGCTTCTGGCGCAGTGGACTGCGATGGGGGTGTATTTCCCGTTTGTACGTAACCACTCGGCTGCCGGGACGCGGCAGCAGGAGCCGTGGGCTTTCGGGGAGGAAACGCTTGACGTCTGCCGTACGGCGATCAACCGTCGGTACAGGCTCTTGCCATATATCTACACGCTTTTCCGTGAGGCTTACGAGGATGGGGTGCCGGTGATGCGTCCGGCGTTTTTTGCCGACGTGAAGGATGCTGCGCTGCGCAAGGAGCAGGAGGCTTTTCTGCTTGGCGGAGACCTGATGGTGGTGCCGCGTTGGGCTGAGAATCCTGCAATGCCTGCGGGAGACTGGCGCAGGATTGTGCTTGAAGACGGGACGGACGATGGCTATCAGGCGATGCTGTATCAGCGCCCGGGGTCGATCATCCCGATCGCCAATCTCAGTCAAAACACTACGGAATACTCGACGGACAGCCTGACGCTCCTCGTTAATCTCGACGGGGATGGAAAGGCGTGTGGCAGACTCTATGAGGATGAAGGTGAGGGGTTTGGATTCAGAGATGGCGAATATGCGGATTTCGCTTTGTCGGCTTCATGCGCTGGCGATGAGGTGATAGTAAGCGTCACGCAGACCAACGGGAACATGCATAAGGGCCGTAAACGGATTCGCGTGGGGCTTGTGATGCCTGACGGGATCGTGTATTCGCAGTGGACTGGGGGCCGGACCGTCAGGGTCGGGAGATGATCGACCCGGGTGGAGCCGGAATTTATTATTCTAATGTAGAGAAAGATATTGACAAGTCGAAAAATATTTAATAACTTTGCAATTGCATATCGTCTGCGGAGTCCCGATATGGGGTAAGCGAGGCGGGTTGCAATTATTGCCTTGGTGCGTTCTTGCAGTGGAAGCGGCAAGTCGATGAGCCATGGCAAAGACATATTACAAGAGCGTTTATCAAGCGCTTGTTCTTGGCTTCTTGAAATCTGGCAGTTTCATTATCTGAGTCGAGAATGAGGCAACGATAGGCGCCTTTCGGGGTATGATATACCTATGTCAGAGAGTGTAGCGATACATTCTCGTATCATCATATATATCATACAGCGTGAGGCTCCGCGTTGCTCGTTCTACTCAGATGGGCACATGCCAGAGCCTCAGGAAGCGGGACGAGTAACAGATACAGACTCTCACGCTCTTTTTTTATTTAAACAAATGCCAAAGAGGTGAGTCCGGCGGCTTGTGAAGGGAAAAAAGATATCTTTATGAGTAAAGCTGCATCTGAAAATTCTTCGTTGAATGAGAAGCTGTGGGGCTGGTTTTTCGCCATCGCTATCGCAGGGCTTGTCGTGGTAACCTATTCGCTATCCGATACCAAAGAATTGCCTATGACCATTATTGGTGCTGTATTGGGCGTGGCTATGACTGTATTCGCAACATTCTTTCTTTTCAAGGGTCAATCGAAACAGCAGGTTGCAATGATTAACGAAGAACTTAATCAAAAGAAGGAAGTGGAAATATTCAAAGAGCGCCTCAAAGCTTACAATTCTTTCCTCAATGCGCTCCGCAGATATGTATCCAAACCTTCACCGGAAGGAAAAAAAGAAGTAATATTCCATACTATGGCCATAAGGATGCATTCTGATGCACAGGTCACTGATATGCTTGATGAGTACATCATCAGATTAATAAAAAGCACCGGCACGGAGACGGAACTCACAGAGCTGGTCGAATCGCTCAACGCCATCGCTTGCATCTTCGGAAATGAGCTTTACGATAAGAACACGGGAGGTACAAAAAGTATCGATGCTTTTGTTGATGCAATATCGGGAGCTCAGGAAGACCAGCCTAAGGAAGAGATGCTTTTAGAACTGGCGGCTGAAGAGAAGGAAGATGAAGCAGCGTCCAATGAAGCAACTATTATCAGTTGGAATGACAAAATCAATAATCTGAAAACACAAGGATGGACGTTTACACCCGGCAATGACTCATTTACTCTTGCCTCAATTTCTTCCCCCGTGGAGATCTCCGTTTATCGAAAGAAGGGTAAATACGTCGTAGAAGCTACAAAAGATGGCGACAGTGGTTTTTCCAAGAATCTCAAAGATAATTTCAAAGGCTCACGCCGGTACGGCACATGGTGGCGCGAACTCCCCATCAATAATTATGGAGTTACCGAGGGGACGCTTCTGGCTCAACTTACAACGAACGACCGCGCACGTGCCTCCGTCAATAAGTGGATTGACAAACTCACCGACTATATCACGAATAATACACTCAAATAATGGGATTATTAGAAGACCTGAAAAAACTGCAAGATGATGTTTTGGGAGGTGTACCCGTGGTGCAACAAGTGACCCAAACTCTGACAACCACTCAAAAATCCGCACGTGAGCAAGTGGAAGTACCAGCCAAATCAGAACCGGCAACGGTGTGGGAGCGAATTGGTTGCTCAAAGAAAACTCTGGAGTTTATCAAGATGTCGCTTGAAGATGGGGTGATTGATGCAAAGGAGAGAGCCATGCTTGTACGTCAGGTAGAAGCAGATGGAATCGATCCACAAGAATTCGACTTTGTACTTACCAAGGCTCTTGAAGCCTATCATAAAATGGCTAAAAATGTGATTCATGAATTGTCCAACTTCTTTAAGTTGGCCGAAAACATGGCCACAGGAGTTGTCAAGCCAAACCAGAAATCATTGACTGAAAAGTTGCCTGCAACGATGGCAAAAACCAATCCGTATATGATAGGCTCAATGGTGGCTGTGGAAACTATATCTTCAACGATAGGAACTTTCATAAAAGCCCCTTCAAAACTTAATACGTTCAAAGCTGAGTACATCCGAATTATTGATATTCCGCTGCTGCCAGAGGTGTTGGTCGACTTCTTTTGTTATGCCGAAAGTCAGGTAAAAGAAGAGAAGCAGAGAAACAGTGGAAAAGGGGTTTTCGCCAAATGGTCGGAAGCGTTATTCGGCAAGGACATCGATCTCGTGCCGATTTGGATGGAAAAGATGACTCATGTGATGACTAAGGCTGTGATTAGACACGGCAATCATCCCGAAGTGATGAGTCTGATTGAAAAATGGCGTGTGTCTCCATTAAAGAAACTTAAAGGTATTACTGATTCACATCAAATTGAGAACTTTCCAATCCCGCAGAACGCAAGTGATTACATCGATCTTGTCAAATATTCCTACGAAAAAGGTGAATCAGTCAAAACTATTCATCGAGAGGCATTTGCACAGCTGAACGCCCGCTTGTTGAAAGAATCCAGTAAATTCGTCAGCGTACATCCATCTGTCGGGGAAGTGATTCGCCAGAATAGGGTGAAAATGGTCAATATCGTAATGAGCAACTGTGACAACCCTGTATTCATGGTGCAGTTAATGACTCCAGAAGATTTGACTGATTTGCTTGAAGTGCTACACTTTCTGAGCACTCGCAAGGACCTGAAGAAACATCATCAGCGAATCTATGAGGAAGGATTAGCAGCCTTTGATGCCGATCCGGATGCCAAAAACAAGATTCAGCAATTCAAACCAAAAAACATATTTGGATTTTAATAATGGGATTATTTGATAATATAGCCAAGAAGGCTCAGGAGTCTGCAAAATCAGTCGCAGATACTTATGAAAACGTATCAAAGACGGTGAAAGAAAAGACTGTCGGAGAGCTTATAGATGCCGGCATAAAGTCAACATCGGAAGCAATTGATAATGCTTCGGAGTTTGTGTCTTCCAAAGCAAAAGAACTAAAGGAAGATGCAGAAAATCTGACAATGGAGGATGTGGGCAATTATGCCAAGAAAATGGGTAAGCTGGTGTCAGGAATGACCGCTTACGAACAGCGTAAAGCTGCCAATGAGAAGAAGGAAAGAGCAGATAAAATTGTTGAAGAAACAAAGCAAAAGATTGAACAAGTAAGATTTCTTGCAAATAATCGTCTCGAAACGTTTGGTCGTGCACGTTGCGATATGCTTAAAACAACAATCGGACGTTTTATATGCATTGTAAATTCACTCAAGAATTCTGTCAAGGCTAAGGAGTATGACCTTTCCTCGTCACTGTCTATCAAAGAAAATGATATCAAGGAGCTTGAGACTGTAGAAATGAACGGCTCAAATATTCTTGCTACCGCGGCCACGGGCGGCAGTGTTGCCGCAGCGGCATTGGCCGGTGTTCCGGCTGCTGTCAATGCTTCAGTTGCCGCACTCTGCTCAGCAAGTACGGGCACAGCCATAAGCCAACTTTCGGGAGCTGCCGCCCGTCAGGCCACACTCGCATGGCTCGGTGGCGGAGCGGTTGCATCCGGAGGTGGCGGAGTTGCAGCAGGTGCGGTTGTACTCGGTGCTATTACATGGACAGCAACAGGCGTTATGGCGCTGGCATCCGCCGGTATTGTAGCCGGGAAAATATATTCTCAAAAGCACACGGAAGCAGAAAATTATCTTGCTGAAATTCAGAAATGGGAAGCTAAATCTCTTGCAGCTATTGAGGTGATGAATGGCGTCGTCATGCGTAGCGATGAACTTCTTTCGATCACATCCCGGCTGGAGGGTAGGATCATTCCGGCTTTAGATGAACTTGAGGCAATCACACCTCAGTTTAATCCTGATGATCAATCACACGCAAAAATATTCCAAAGAGCAGCCATTCTTGTAAAATCGATGAGTGAACTCGCACAGACTCCATTACTTGATACGGACGGAAATCTAAATGAGCAGTCAATGCTCGTTGCCGAGAAAACTCAGAAAATATTAAACCATAAATTAGTATGAAAATCGACTTCGAACAAATTCAGAATTTAGCAAGCCAGCTTCCTGAGATCATTTCAAAAGGGCAGCAGGTCGTAAGCTCTGTAAATGCGATTATGGAAGCAGTGAAGCCTTCAAACAATGCAAAAGCCCCTGCAACTGACAAAGCCCAGATTGAATCAATTGTTGAAAATGAAATTGAGGAGGTTGCTCAGGAGAATACTTCCTCAGAAGATGTGGATTTGGCAAGTATGGCATCAACACTGAACACTCCCGTTGCAGTTGCTTCAACGATCAAAGAGATGGTGCAGCAGGCAAACGAAACCATACGCTTCTGCGAAGAACAGGAAACCGCTCGGACTGAGATTCGCGCTAATGCCGCTGTGGAAATCACCAAAATTAACGCAATGGCTGACCTGGTTCGCGATTATCTCAAACGATCTTTTGATGAAAGAGCCGTACTCTTTGACAACTACTTCACAGTTCTCGACAAGGCTCTTGAGAAAGGAGATAATACGCTTGTGGCGCAAACACTACAATCAATCAACTCACTTGCTGCATCAAGTCCGTTCAAAGATCTTACCGATATCAATAAAGTAGCTTCGAAGCTCTCCGAGGGCGGGGAGTGGGATATTTAAATAGTTTTTTGATTGTTGACTTAATATACCACAAATTTAATTCAGCAATACGAAATATGAATTAAATAACGAGTGAGTTGGACAATATGAAGATTGATGTATTAAAAAGACGTTTGGAAGAAGTCGGCAGGATATTAGAAGAACTTGATCCGGCACTGAACGGCTATGATAATGCTTTCCGAGAAATAAGGAAAATAGCCAGGATACTTGCCTCAGATGAATATTTTGTGAAACTTGATAAACTGGGAGTTTTGAGCGATGACGAGTCGGGAAGTGATAATGGACGACCTTTTGAAGCTTTACAAATCTGTATTAACAAGATTGAAAAGTTGGATCCTCTTATGCTTCTAACAGAGATATACAGCAGAATATATGGTGTAATTCTGGCTTTGGAGGAGTATGATAAGTATTCGGGACGTTAATGGTAAATAAAATCATGGAGAATGAAAACATCAGATTTTCAAAATAAACTCTCTGCGATCGTAGATGCAGACCATGGCAAATCCAGATTCAGCAGAATGTATGACATATGTATGTGCATTGTTATTGTACTGAGTATGACCCCTCTGATGATTCATAAAAATGTAAACATACTCAACGTTATCACATTCATAACGGGGTCAGTGTTTATACTGGATTTTCTTGTCAGGTGCTATGTCTCGCCGATAGATAAGTATAAGATCGGTAAGCCATGGTGGAAAAGATACCCGTTTTCGTTTATGGGTTTGGTCGATTTTTTATCAATACTTCCTATGACGGGTCTTATCTATCATAAATTGTCATTATTAAAGTTATTTAGATTTGCGAGAATTGTTGCACTGGCGAAGTTTTGCCGCTATACTGACCGTGATGATATGTTGCTTAGAGCGATAAAGACCAATATACCGATGCTTAAAACAATCTCTTTCATCGTGATTCTCTATATATTCATTAGTGCTCTTCTGATTTATAATGTAGAGCCTGAGGTGAATCCTGTCAGCGGTGAAGTGATGTATGGTTCTTTTTTCGATGCGTTATACTGGTCAATAGTGACATTAACAACGGTTGGATATGGTGATATTTATCCGGTGACATTCTTAGGCAAAATAATTTCCACATTCTCAATGATATTCGGTATAGGTATTTTTGCCACGGTATCCAGTGTCGTTACAGCAGGATTTATAGAAGAAATTCACAAAAACCAAACAAAATAACAAAATTATGCCTAAAGTAATTATTAAGGGAGTTTTCCAAATGAATGGACCTAAACCGTTCACCCGTGAAATAACATGCTCATCATCAGAAGTGGGTTACTATTCACAACTAATGGGCAACAAGCAGAAGCAAGCCCAATGGATAAATGCGAATTTCCCTGGCGCCAATACTTCCCGGGCATTTTCAATGTCTGTCAACATCAAATAATCGATAATATGAAATTCAAATTATTAACTATGTATACGTTGGCGGCGTTGCTGTCATCGTGCGCGAAAAACGACAACAAGGAGCTCTATCAGGAGATCAAATCGGTTGACAAGATGGTGTTCGCATCCATGGCAATAACCAAGACCGCAAAAATGGAAAGTTCCGATTGGTACACGATGGGTAAGAGAATAGCGGTCTATTCCTATGACTCATATATGCGTGCTTATGTGGATCTTTCAGCATTGCAGATGGACGACCTCGTTTTTGACGAGGATGCAAAGACCGTTAAGGTAACATTGCCTCCGGTAATGACTGAAATCACAGGCCGCGATATGGAGATGCGTAAAGAGTATGAGAATATCGGAATGATGAGGTCAGACCTTGACTCAAAGGAGCGGGCTGAAATCAAGGAGAAGGCGAATGCCTCGTTCAAAACTGAGGTCGAGGAAAACCCCATGTTCAAGCAACAGCTGACAGACGCGGCCAAGAGAAAAGCCCGTAAATACTTCGAGACTATCTTCGAAGCTAACGGATATACAGCAAGTGTCGATTTCAAACCCTCATCAAACTCAGACAGTCATGATAAAGAATAAGAAACTCATTCTGATTGCGGTCGTTGCAATTGCAGTTATAGCTATCGGCTTATATTTCTCTTTTGCCTCGCCAAAGAAATCCATAGATGTAAGCAAGGGTCAGATAAGCAAGGTCGAGACTATGGCACAATTGTGCGCCATTGACATCTACAGCGAAGTTCCTATTCTGGACACAATCAACAACAAGGTTATGTTTGCCGTTCAGAAACAGAAGGGCAGCGTGTCGTTCGACCTTGAGAATATGCAGATGGACTCTGACGGTGATACGGTGAAAATTGTGCTTTCTCCGGAAATTGTTGACTTATATGAAGCGACAGAAGATAATTCATGGGAAGTAATCGACACAAAAGCCATCGGAACAATGTCCATGTTCAAGAGCGACAAATTCACAGATGAGGAAGAAAACGCCATAAAGGCCAATATAAAGAAGAACTCAAAGAAACTTCTCTATCACAACGGCACAATAGAGCGAGCCCGCGCAGAAGGTGCGAGAAATCTTCAGACCTTAATGGAGAGGGTTTACAATAAGCCAGTTAAAGTTACCGACCCCACACCAAAAGGAGCGCACTTTAATGAATACAAATAACCGATTGCATCTATATATCGTGCTCGGACTGTTTGCGATTTATCTGATACTGAAATGGACGTGCCGACTGATATTCGGATTATTGGACTACGCAATCTTTATAGGATTTACAGTCGCAGTGGTCTGGTATATAAGGTTACCCAAATACAAGAGACAACAACTTCAAGAGTGCATAAAAGCGAGGATCAATTATATAGGTCAAAAACTTGGCATGGATTAAAAATGGAGCTGTCGTTAAGGCAGCTCTGTTTTTCTCTTAGCCAGTGGTTTTGATATGATCAAGCTATATATGCCCAAATAAAAGACAACAACGTAAGTGCAATTAACGTATTGAGTACAACCGGTTCAAGTTCGTTCCGCTTTACCCTGTCACCCGAACCGAAGATTTAACATAATTTTAGATTTAAAAGTGGTGACCCGGCGAAATTTTCTTTCGGCGGAGCGAAATCGACAAGTCGATTAGGCTGAAGTCACCATATTTTTATCGCTGGATTATAGTTAAAGTCTGTTAAAGTTTACCTATCTTGGGTGAGAGAGGTGGGTTGAATGATTGCGAATAATGATGAATGATAATAAATTAGATGTTGATAATCAACAAATTACACTGTTGATGAAATAGATATGCGCATCCCGCAACATGCGTAATACACAACAATGGCGCATAGTAAAAAAGCTGTGTTTAGGCATAAATATTACAGAGTCTGAAAATAAAGAACTTTGTGTCATTGACACCGTGCAGTTTGGTTCTGAACGCCTTGATTTTTGAGTTTATTGATTCGGCGGAGGCATTTGTAGAGCGGTTGTCAAAGAAGTTGATTATCTCATCAGAATGCTCGTAAAACGTGGCTGCGATAGAACCCTTGCGTTCCCGCGCAGCCTTGTTGGTGACTATCGTGTACAGCTCTCCATTACTCAGCGAGGTCTCGTCAATACTCAGATGGCTGCCTATATT
>CAMWPM010000015.1 GCA_947176235.1 uncultured Bacteroidales bacterium
CTACCGGTATCTCTGAGGCTCTTATCAACACCGCCTTCGGTATCGCAACCGGTGCTTTCGCTGTAATCTCCTACAACTACTACACCAACAAGATCGACAACCTCACCTACGCTATCGACGAGATCGGTTACTCTATCGTTCAGTCTTTCGCTGCTACTCACTAATCCCCTGTTTTCCATTAGTTAAATTTTCTATTCCATTAATTAAAGGCAAATATGGGAAAAGCAAGAATTAAAAGAAAGAGTACGCTCATCGACATGACCGCGATGAGTGACGTTACCGTTCTTTTGCTTACTTTCTTCATGTTGACTTCAACCTTCCTGCAGAAGGAGCCCGTGACTGTGATCACTCCTTCTTCTGTTTCGGAAATCAAGGTTCCCACCGCCAACGTTGCCACAATTCTCGTCAGCCCCGAAGGCAAAATCTTCCTCGGCATTGCCGGTGAAGCCGACCCCAACGTAGCCGACGGTGCTTGGGCAACTGAAGAAGTCCGCGCCAAAGCTCTCGAAATCGCTGCCCGCGATTACGAAGCCAAGACCGGTAAAAAAACGGGTATCACACAGGGTGACATCGCCACCTTCGCCAAACTCAACATGTTTGGTGTGCCTCTCAGCGAGATGCACAACTTCCTTCAGCTTCCTCAGGCGAAGCAGGACGAATACATCTCCGACATGGCTAATGCTGGTGTAGGTATTCCTATGAAGGAAATCGTCTACACCGATGCCGACGGATCTAAAATCATTACTAATGAATTCCAGATCTGGATGCGCGCCATCTACAACTCCGGCAACGAAAACCTCCTGCAGGCTATGAAGTCCGGTGAAGGCATCGCTGTTAAGGCTGACCATGGCACCCCCTACGCTATCGTTCATGACGTCCTCGACAATCTTCAGACCATGAAGATGAACCGTTTCTCCGTCATGACTGCTCTTAAAACTGAAAACGATTAATCATTATGGCACAAATTGAACAATCAGGTGGCGGCGGCAAAAAGAAAAAAGGCGCCCAGAAAAAGATGTCAATCCACGTCGACTTCACCCCGATGGTGGATATGAACATGCTTCTGATCACCTTCTTCATGCTTTGTACCACGATGATCAAGTCGCAGACACTCAACATTTCTCTCCCTTCCAATGAGAAAGTTGAG
The DNA here is from genome assembly GCA_947176235.1 of uncultured Bacteroidales bacterium. Taxonomy (GTDB): domain Bacteria; phylum Bacteroidota; class Bacteroidia; order Bacteroidales; family Muribaculaceae; genus CAMWPM01. The sequence goes on from CAMWPM010000015.1 coordinate 1,148, forward strand.
CAGGCTGAGCAGAACAAAGCAAAAGAATCAGAAGCTATCACTCTCATCCTTGCCACCGAACGCGATAAGGATGGAAATGTGAAGACTGACGGCGACGGTCGTCCAATGAACACCATCTACTTCTACGAAGGTAAACCCCTCATCCCCGAGGGCTACAAGGATGGTCCCGTTATGAATTCCAACCTCCGTGTCGAGCATTTCGTCGGCAACGAAGGTGGTATGACTAAGGGTATCCGTAAGATCCTTCACGATAAGAATGAGCAGGTGCTCGAGAAGATCGAAACCCAGAAGACAAGATGGCGTAACAAAGAAATCTCCGAGGAGGAATATCAGAAGCTCGCCAAGGAAATCCGCAACGACTCTACCGTGAGCCGTCCTGTGGTGATCATCAAGGCTACTCCCGAAGCTTCCTGGGAAAGTGTGATCACAGCTCTCGACGAGATGCAGATCAACCAGATTTCACGCTATCAGATCGATAACATCAATCATCTTGATTCCATGATGATTCTTGGTTATCTTGAGTCTGGAGGTAAGAAGTAATTGTCACGATGAAACGACTATATTAACTAACTCTTAATTTTGAAAAAATGGCAAAAGATGTAGATCTTTCATCAAAAGAGTGGCGTGACCTTATCTTCGAAGGTAAGAATAAGGAGTACGGTGCTTACGAGCTGCGCAAGCAGTCCGACCGTCGCCACAATAAGGCAATGCTTTCGGTTATCGTTGTTATCGTAGCCGTTCTCGCTCTCATTTTCCTCATTGACAAGCTCCCGAAGCCCGAAGAGCGCCCCGAGGACCTCATTGAGCAGTCTCTCGCTGAGCTCGCAACCGAAGAGCCTGATGCCGAAGAGGAAGAAGAAGTGCAGCAGCGTGTCGAAGAACAGAAACCCGAAGTGCTCCCCGAAGAAGTGCTCAACACCATCAAGCAGACTGAGATTGCTATCGCTGCCGACAACGAGGTAGAGGAAGAAATCAAGTCGCAGGATGAAATCAAGGAGACAACCACTGCTATCGGTACAACCAACTTCGACCAGGGTACTGACGACATCAACGTCGTTCGCGAACACAAGGACGAAATCGTCGTCGAGGAAAAGAAACCCGACGTTGAGACTCAGGTGTTCACTGCCGTTGAGCAGATGCCCCAGTTCCCCGGTGGTGAGGCTGAACTCATGAAGTATCTTGGTTCCCACATCAAGTATCCCACCATGGCTCTCGAAAACAACATTCAGGGCACCGTAGTTGTCCAGTTCGTTGTTACTCGTGATGGTTCAATCGGTGAGGTTAAGGTGGCTCGTTCTAAGGACCCCGATCTTGACAAGGAAGCCGTTCGCGTCGTGAAGTCTCTTCCCAAGTTCATTCCCGGTAAGATGAACGGTCAGGCAGTTAACGTATGGTACACCCTCCCCGTTCGCTTCAAGATCCAGGGCGCATAATCCCAATGTAGAGAATATTTCCTGCAAATATCACCAGGCGGTGTGTCGAAAATCGACACACCGCCTTTCTTTTCCCCAACCATTTCTGAAAAAAAAAAAGAACAATTTGAACAAATTCCGACCCCTCGTTTGTTATTTCTCTGGAGGCAAAGAGTTGCCCATGGTCAATGAATTGACCATCACACACATCCCTGTACGGGTTCTCGAATCATCACCGACTACTCGGCAAAATAGAGAATTCTTAATTTAATTAATTGTAATAATTTAATTTTAGAGTTTATAGTAATGAAGAAAACAATGTCTGTCATTGTGGGCTTCATTGCCCTGATTGTCCTTGGTTCCGCTGCTGCTCGAAGTGAGTACGCGCCTGTTGACGGTTATCGCGCTCCGGCTCTCACCGTCGGTCCGTCAGCTTCTTTCGTCAGCAGCCCGGTTAGCATCGACCGTTTCAGTTCTTCCCTCTCTGATCGTGAAGGACACTACGTTCTGCTTAACTTCTGGACAGCTTCCGACGCCGACTCTCGTCTTCGCAACGCCGACTACGACCGTTTCCTCGCCGATAACAATCTCAATCAGGACTCAATCGAGTTACTCTCGGTCAACTTTGACCGTAGCGAGCGCCTTTTTCGTGAGATAGTGCGCCGTGACCGATTGAACGAGGCTTCACAATTCCACGTCGATGGAGCCAACGCCACTCAGATTTTCAGTGACTACGCTCTCGACATGGGGCTCCGCTCCTTCCTCATCGATCGTAGCGGTCGGATAGTCGCCACCAACCCCACTGTGGCTGACTTGACCAAAATTCTTTCTGATCGTTCCTGAACTGTCAACTTCCCACTGACAGTTCAACTTTGGAAACACACATTTTCCCCTTTTTAACGTGATTTATGACCTCACGTTAAAGCACAGAAATTGCGCCTGACCGAATTAATCCCGGAGCATTTACCTCCCGCATTATTCATCAGGCGCTTTTGCGTGCAGTAGGGGCGCGTAATCGCTTTAGCGCTTGCGTAGCAAGATATATCGCGCCCACACCCCGAAGGCAAACTGCGCCCACACCCCGAAGGCAAACTGCGCCCAAACCCCGAAGGCATCCCGCCTCAGCAACCCAGCATATCCTTCACATCAGGAATTGCCGGCGTCAAGTTTTGATCTGACGTCGCCGGTACCACTGTGCCCCAATTTCTGTCAAGCCAATAGAGATCGGTTTCGTCATTATCCGGCTCCTCATTTATCAGCTTGCCGGTCATCATATAGAAAGGATGACCCTGAGGATCTTTGTACTCCTTGTATTCCTCAGTCCAGTGACTCCTGGCTGCTTTCACCACCTTGAGTCCCTCTATCTCCACCTTGGCGGGGAAATTGATGTTAAGGCAGCAGTCATCCGGCAGTCCCTTCTCTATCACGTCCACTATCACCTTCTTCACCCATGGTTTGCACATCCTGAAGTCGGCATCCGGTGCCCAGTGAAGAAGCGAGAATCCCACAGCAGGCACATTCTGGATGCATGCCTCCAGAGCGGCGCCCATGGTTCCGGAATAAATTATGGAGCACCCAGCATTTGATCCGTGATTTATTCCCGACAGCACCAGATCCGGTCTTTTGGGGAGAATCGTATGCATGGCGAGCTTGACGCAGTCCACCGGAGTCCCGTTCACGGAGTAGGCTTTTGCTCCAGTGAATTCCGGATGCTCCGTGTATCGGAGCGCAGCATCTACTGTGATAGCTGACGATTTCCCCGATTGAGGCTCATCTGGTGCCACCACCCACACGTCATGTCCTGCGGGTATGCAGTCCACAAGTTCACTGATTCCCTTGGCATTCACGCCATCGTCATTCGTTACGAGTATTATCATCGTTATTCTTGTCTTTGTGTACGTTTATAGGTATCTTCCGTCCTCTTTATCGTTTCAGGACAGAGGTAGCGTCCTTTCCATTTGGTCTCGTCCCCGTATTCCACAGCTTTGAGTCGGCACTGATGATAGCACCTCAGGCACAGGGCGCAATTGTCACCCCATTTCGGATAACCCGACCTCTGTATGGCGATGTTCTTCATCGGACACTCCACCACGCATCTGCCGCATCTGGTGCACTTCTCCGGATCCACCCTGAATGGCTTCGCCGACATGTCAAACGTGTGAAACCACGGAGCAATCACTCGGGTCTTGACCCATGCCCACCTTCCCGTCTTCACATCATTCACCTCCTCGCCATAATGGGTCTTGATTGATTCCGCAATATCCTTCACTCTGGCAGGCATCGCGCTGAGCTTTTCCGCTGCAAGCTGTTCCGGATCCGTATCAAATCCTTTCATGAGCGTATAGGTATTCGGCATGATCACCGAGTATGCACCCTCCGCCTGCCACCCGCGCCTCTTCATGGCTTTGCGCCACCGTTTGTGAGTCAACCCGATGTCGTCGCCGCAGGTCGTCACCATATAATGCCTGGCGTGACTACCACCTGGCAGATCCACACCGGCGATGTATTTCGCCACCACTGGCGGAATATCCCAGCTGTAAGTAGGAAAAAGCCAAACCACCCGTTCGCCCTCCCCTACCGCTTCAAGCGGTTGGTATGGAGCGTTCAGGCGATGGTCCAGACTCACTATTCTGTCTTCACCGAGAGCGTCGGCGAGCCGTCTCGCCACCATTCCCGTATTGCCGGTTCCGGTAAAATATATTATCATGCGGAGTATCTGTTTTGTTTTATCTTTACAAATATACTCAAAATCTCTCGCATCTCCAAAAATGACGGAGCCGCTTGCCCCTTGCTTGTTGGGGTAAGCGGCTCCGGTATGTAGGGATTTGTAATGATGTTTACTCGGCTTCGAGTATCACTACGCGGTAATTCTTCTGATCCATGAGCTGCTTCATGTAGTTGTTAACGTCATCCACGGTGATGCCGTTGAGCACCTCCACATTTCCGTTGAACGTGTCAACGCCGTTCAGCGAAGTTCCCGACATTGCGTCGAGCCATGCACCGTTCTTTTCCTTGTTTTCGGTAGCGGTCTTCACCATGTATTCCGTTACCTTCGACAGCTCGTCAGGTGTTACGTCGCTCTGCATGCTCTCGAAGCAGCTTCCTATGTAAGCCAGTACGTCGTCCAGCATTTCAGGCTTCATCGGGAAGACGCTCTCTATCACGGCGTTTTGCATTCCCTGACGGCTCAGGCTACCTTGGGCACCGATGCTGTAGACGGCGCCCATCTCCTCGCGCACCTTATCGTTCAGGCGTTTCGACATCACCTGTGCGGCTATCGAGGCAAGCTTGGCGTTCTTGCTTGTGTAGGGGATGTTACCGGCGGCAACCACTGCTACATAAGTCTGGGGAGTCTCCATCTTAGTCGTGAACTTGTCCGTGGCTGAGCCCTTCTTTACTTCAAGGGAAGCTACAGGTTCGAAACTGCGGTTGGCTGTAGCTGCATCGGCGGGAAGGGTAGCGATGTACTGCTCTACAAGGGGCTTGAACGTATCCATGTCGATGTCACCCACGAAGAAGAAGTCATAGTCAGCTGCGTTCGCAACCATTGACTTGGCTATGTTCAGTATTTCCTCGCGGTCAACGCTCTTCAGCGTTTCCGTTGTGATCATTCCTCGGCGCGGGTCGCTGAAGAGGGCGCTGAAGAGGTCCTTCTGGAAGATGAACATCGGGTCAGCCTCCTGGTTGGCGAGCACAGCGTTAAGCTTGTTCACCAGCGAGTTGAACTCCTCTTCGTCGATGTTGAGTTCGGTGAACGTGGCATAGATGAGCTCCATCGCGGTGGCAAGATCCTTAGCGGTTGTCGAGCCGCTCAGTTCCCTGTTGTAGCCTTCAAGACTCAGGGATGTTGAAGCCTGCTTGCCCTTGAGGTATTTGTTCACGTCAGTGCTCGTGTAAGTTCCGTAGCCCATGATGCTTGTGGCGTAAGGCATAATCAGGAGTTGGGGAGCCTTTTCGGGAGCCACTGTGGATGTTCCGCCTTTGGCTATGGCGCTGAACACGATTTCGTTGTCCTTGAACTTCGTCTGCTTCACCCACACCTTCACGCCGTTCGACAGCGTCATGCAGGTTGCGCCCCACTGTGCGTCGTCTGTCATGGACGTAATTTTGCCGGGAGCGGGAAGCTCGGGAATCAGAGGCTCGGTCTTGGAGTTATCCTCATATCCGCCGATTTCCTCCGCATCGATGCTGCTCATGATAGCGGCAAGCTCCTCGGCTGTCGGTACGGGATATTCCTCCTTTTCGGGCAGAAGAACCATCACCACGCGGTTGTTCGGCGTGATCATCTGGGCAAATGCCTGATTGATCATGTCCACGCTGATCATCGGTGCCACCTGCTGCATCATCTGATAAGTTGTTTCGATACCCGGGGCAGCGTCACCATCGATGAAGTTTCTCACGTATTCGTTCACGTAGCGGCTCGACTCCACGCTTGAACGCTCGTTGTAACGCTTTTCGAGGCGCGACAGATATTCGCTGCGGGCGCGGTCATATTCGCTTTCGGTGAACCCGCCTCTCTGTGCGCGGAGGGTCTCGCGGTAAGCCGCCTCAAGCGCGGGCTTCACGTCAGTTCCCTTCGGAAGAGCCTGGATCTTGAATGCATCCTTGGTCTTTGCCGCGAAGTCATTGCCGTAGCTTGCCGATGCCACTGCTAAGGGAGCGTCTGCTTTGGATGTGATGTCGCTGAAGCGCTCGTTGAGCATGGCGTCGATCATCGAAGTCATGTAATCCTGCACCAGTTCCACCTGTGTTCCCTTAAGTTCTGCGGGGATAGGCTCCTGACGGATCATAAGCATCACGATGGCATTCGTCTGCTCCTTGTCTGCACCGATGGCGTAGATGGTTTCTTCGTTGTCAGGCACTGGCTCATACACACGCTCCGGAGCGTTTTCCGGCATCTTGATTCCGCCGAAGTATTCCTTGATTTTACCCTCGATCACATCTACGTCGATGTCACCTACCACTACGATACCCTGCTGGTCCGGACGGTACCAGGTCTCGTAATAGTCTCTCAGCACCTGATAGGGGAAGTTATCCACCACTTCCATTGTGCCGATCGGCAGACGGTAGCCATATTTGGAGCCGGGATACATCACCGGAAGAAGATTCTCTAAGATACGCATCTGTCCTACGTTCGACCGGCGCCACTCTTCATGGATCACGCCACGTTCCTTGTCAATTTCTTCAGGATCGAGAAGCAGACCGTCTGCCCAGTCATGAAGAATAATGAGACAGGAGTCAACTACTGATTCGTCGCTCACGGGAACGTTCGAGATATTGTAGACGGTCTCGTCGATTGAAGTATAAGCGTTCAGATTGGCTCCGAATTTCACGCCTTTGCTCTCAAGGTAGTCAATCAGTGAGTTCCCGGGGAAATTCTCTGTTCCGTTGAAGCACATGTGCTCCAGGAAGTGCGCCAGACCGCGCTGCGAGTCGTTCTCGAGAATCGAGCCGACCTTCTGCGCGATGTAGAAGTCCGCCTGACCTTTCGGTTTTTCATTGTGACGGATGTAGTAAGTCAGGCCGTTATCCAGCTTGCCCATCTTTACGGCGGGATCAAGAGGGAGTTTCGGCAACTGCTGGGCAGTCACGCCGATGCCCGTTCCGAGCATCATCACGCCTGCTGCCAGACTCAGTGCTGTCTTGAAAATTCTTTTCATTTCTTGATAATTTATTGGTTTTTATCAGTTTATATTCAGTTCTGATTGTCTATATTATTTCTTGTACGGTGTCTGTTTGCCGTCGGTAATTCTAATCTCTCATTCGGAATCGCATTCCGATCCCTCTTCGTTTCTTTATTTGACGCGCCACGTAAGCTAAAGTGACAGTCGACACTTGAATTTAACGCACTTTAACAAATAATTCTCCGGCATCATCTCATATCCCTACATTGTGCCCTCTCTTCCAATTATCTCGTCAATCGCCTTCGCCATCTCCCACCGATCCTTGTCATGACGGTTCTCAAGAACTATGATCTTCAGTCCGCTCGAAGGATATTTCGCCACGTACGCTTGAAATCCTCCGTTATCCCCCGTGTGATACACCTTCTCTCCTTGCCCCGGTGTTCGGTCCACAAACCATCCGAGCGCATAGTACGTGTTCGGTCGGTTCTGATAGTCGCACCACGGGCTCCCGCTCACCTCCACCACCGGGCGGTAAGCCATTTCAAGCTGCTCTGGTGTAAGCAACACGTTATGAGCGAGGGCTTGCTCCCATTTCAGCATGTCACGCGCCGTCGAATAGACTCCTCCGTCTGGTCTTGTTGCGAAAAAAGTCTCCTCTCCGTAGTCAAATTCTTTCCACCCCTCCGGCGTCGGTTCATATCCGTGTGCCGTATGCTCCCGATGCTCCGAAGGATCGAAATAGTACGTATCCTCCATCCCCGCCGGCTTAAACACATGCTCCTGCTGCCAGTCCGCAAACGCCATCCCGCTGTTCTTCTCGATCACCTTTGCTAAGAGCAGAAACGATGGATTCAGATAGTCATACGCCGTCCCGGGCACAAACTTTGTATCAGTCACCGTTGGGAAATACGACGCTGACCACTCATCATCCGCATGGATGCACTTCTCACGGTCACTCCGGTCGCGGCTGTCAGGCACACCCGACGTGTGCGAAGCCAGATGCTGGAGAGTTATCTCCCTCCACATCGGATTTTCGAAGTCTATCCACTCGCTCACGGCATCCTGCATGTCCACGTTCTGTTGCAGCAGACCCACCACCGTCATCTGCTTCGACACCGAAGCAATGCAGAATCGGGTTCTCTCGTCAATCGGTTCCCGCGTCTCCATGTCTGCCAGTCCGAAATATCGCTCATAGATCACCGAATCCCCCTCTGCTATTATCACAGCGCCACCGGGAGCTTCCTCTCCCTCTGCGTAACGTGATTCAAACAGAGAGTCAAGCCGTTCCACAACGCCGCTTTCATTCTCTGCCGTCTTCGGGATCGAACGTCCGATGCACGATGTCGTCATCGCCCCGCACGCGGCAGCCATCACCGCCATCATCCACATTCCTCTAATCCTCATATTCTTCATCACTTTTATATCGTTAAAATCAGTTCGCTTATTAATTTGACAGCCGACGTTTCCTCTTCACTATTATCGACAGAACCAGCATCAGCAGCAACGCCCACGGATAATAGAGATAACGCCAGGGCGCCATTGGGGAGATCCCTGCAAGCGATGTCGCCAGAAGAGTCTGCGCGCCGTAAGGAATAAGACATTGCACCAGACACGACGCCGTATCAAGCAGCGACGCGCTCTTACGCGGAGAGATGTCGTATCGCTCTGCTATGTCACGTGCTATTGGTCCTACTGTTATGATCGCCACCGTGTTGTTTGCCGTACAGATGTTGATAAGCCCCACGAGCACAGCTATGCACGTTTGTCCCCCTCGTGTTCCCTTCACTGCCGACGTCAGCGCCCTCAGAAGGAAGTCAACGCCACCGGTTGCCTTGATCACTCCGAGCATTCCCGCCGCCATTAGCGTCACGATTATCAGGTCGCCCATCGAGTCGATTCCGTTCCCCGCCATTCCTGCAAGATCAAAGAATCCAGTCCCCTTCACCAGTCCGATGCCGAGTGCTGTCAGTATTCCGAGAGTCAGGACAGTCACCACATTCACCCCGGCGATTGCCGTTACTATCACTGTGGCGTAAGGCACCACAAGCAGATAGTCTACTTCCGGCTTCGCGATCTCGCTCGTCACGTCAATTCCGTCCAGCACGTATGCGGCAAGCGTCAGGAGAGCCGCCGGAACCACTATCAGCACGTTAGCCTTGAACTTATCGTTGAGTTTGCAGCCCTGCGTGCGAGTCGCCGCGATCGTCGTATCGGAGATGAACGACAGGTTGTCGCCGAAAAAAGCCCCGCCGATCACCACAGCCACGAAGTAGGCGGTTTCCGCATCCACCGCTCCCGCCAGCTTCACCGCCAATGGCGTAAGGGCTACGACAGTCCCTACCGACGTCCCCACGGCAAACGATATCACACATGCCGCCGTGAAAAGACCTGGTATCACCATCGACGGCGGTAACCATTGCATTGTCAACCCCACGGTTGCGTCCACTGCTCCGATTCCGGTCGCAAGTGACGCGAATCCTCCGGCGAGAATGAAGATCCACACCATGAAAAGCACGTTGGGATTAGCGGCTTCTCCCGAATAGATGGCGATGCGCTCGTTAAGCTTCATCCCTCGGCATATCAGGATTGCCCAGCCCGACGCCACAAGGAATGCCACCGACAGCGGCATCTTGTAGAAGTCTCCTGCCACCACCGACACGACCAGGTAGAACACTGCGAACACTCCAACTGGCGACAGTGCCAGTAGTCCCTGTCCGACCCCTACGTGCCGTTCCTTCCCGTAAGCCGCCGCTTCCTCTGTCATCACTTGCTGGCTTTATAGCGTGACTCCTGTGTCGCGCTGATGTATGTTTTCTTGAAATGCTTCTGTATGTAGTCGAGCAAATCATCGTAGAGCACCTGATCGCTCGATGCCACCACGGTTCCACGGGTCAGCGGCTCCATGTAGTCTCCGCCATTGGCAAGATAGTCAATTGTAGCCACCCGGTAAATTGCGTTCGGGTCAAGTTCTTTTCCGTCAAAGGTCACATTCGTGGCTATTTTCTCATCCTTGTCGTATGCAATCCTTGCTTCGGAGTTTATGCCGTCCTTTGCACCACGTTTCACCACCACGTCGATCGCATCCTTCAGATCCGATCCTTTGATTTCGAGCACCTCCACTCTGTTGTTGAACGGAAGCATGTCTATCACCATTCCCTTGGTGATCTTCCCTTTCGGCAGATCCGACCTCACGCCCCCGCGGTTGATCACCGACAGGTCAATCTTCTTCCCGCTGAGTTCTTCTCCCTTCTTCTTCACGAAGTCTCCTAAGAAGTTGAGGAGTTCATTTTCGTCTCGGCTCAGTTTGTGGGCAGTCTTCCCCACCTTCACTGCCATTATCGAATCCACAGCATGGCTGTAGGGAAGCAGTTGCGCTTCAAATTTTTTGTCAATCCTGCTGTCCAGACGTCCGTCCACTTTTATCAGCTTTGATTTCGTGGCAAGTGTGGCGAGGTCAATTTCGATCTCTCCCACATAGGCGCCTTTTCCGCCTGACTGAGCTATCGTGATGCTGTCACACGAAGCGTTGGCGTGTCGGGCACGATAGCGTTCGGTTTGATTTTCCGGGTCTATCACGGTGTGTGAGTGTCCGCCGATTATCAGGTCGATATTTTTGCTGTCCTTAGCGATGGAGGCATCGCTCGCCCTGTAGGTGCCGTCATATCCGATATGGGTCACTGCCACCACATAATCCGCGTGTTCTACGTTTTTCAGATACCACGCCATGGCATTCGCAGCCTCTGTCGCGTCAAGGTACACCACACCGTCATAATTTCCCTCGGCTATCATTCCCTTCGGTTCAAGGTTTATTCCGATGAATCCTATCTTTTTGTCACCGACGGTTCTGATTTCGTAGGGCTTGAAATATGGCTCCAATGTGCTCCCTCTTAAGTCGTAGTTCGAAGTAAGCCAGGTGGCATTAGCCAGCGGAAGCACTCTTGCAAGCTGTTCCATCCCGTTGTCGAAGTCATGATTGCCGAGCACTGCTATGTCATAGTCAAGAAGATCCATCATCTTGTACTCCACCTCGCCCTTGTAGAGCGTGAAGTACATCGAGCCCTGCACTGCATCTCCGGCATCGATCAGTATCACGTTCGGATGCTCCGCTCTCACGCTGTCTATCACCGCCTTGCGTCGGAGCAGACCACCGGTGCCATCCTCGTGAGGATCAATCTGACTGTGCACGTCATTGGTGTGCAGGATGATAAGCTTTTCAGGCTGCCGGATTTCCTCAGCAGAGAGAGTCACTGCCGTAGGGTAAGACATAATCACAGCTGTCGCAATTGCAGTTGATAGCTTTTTCAGATCACATTTCATGATTCGTCTGTTTTTTTATGAGTGTTCTTTCTTTTATTCTGTTCAATTTCCGATAATTATTGTACTATTGGCAACAATTCTTTTCTGACAGTACCTTTCAAGGCATGCTATAATCCGTATTAGCTCATGGTTCGGATGATCTCTCCGGCTCTTCGGGCTGCTTCTGTCACTCTCCGCATCGCTTCTCCCACGCTCGGAGGCACCTTTTCAGCATGCCCGTACGAACTGTCTATTATCGTAATTCCTGTTCCCGCAGGCTCCTTCCCGCACTGACCCCCTGTTCCGTCCCACACGTCATCCCCCACACATCCCGCTATCACTATGAGTGGCACGCCTTTTTCCACACACACCTTCCACAGTGCTCCCACTACCTTGCCGGTCCACGATTGTCGGTCCACGCTACCCTCTCCCGTTATCACTCCTTCCAAATTTTCTATTTCTCCTATCCCGGTAAGTTCAATCATGTATTCTGCCCCCTTGGTAAGCACCGCCTCAACCCATCCGGCGAGCTTTAGTCCGAACCCCAGACCGCCCGCCGCCCCGCACATCGGCTCGTAAGGCGATGCTCCTGCGAGCCGGGCCCAGTTTTCAAGTGCTCTCCTCAATGCGGGCATATCTTCCTCTCTCACCCCCTTCTGCCTGGCGAAGTCAATCGCCGACATCTCCCCCTCTTTCTTCCCGAGCAACGGCACATTCACGTCGCATAGCATCGTGAGTCTGCCACGTGCTCTTAATCCGCTCATATCGATTCTTTCCACGAGTCCGAGTAAACTCGGAGTTATCGGCTCTCTCACCTCTTCTCCCCCGATGTAGAATTTTGCGCCCATTGCCTGAAGGCAACCGGCTCCCCCGTCTGATGTTGCCGACCCTCCAAGGCAGAGTGTTATATCTGTCATTCCGTTTGCGAGCAGACGGTTTATCAGTTCACCCACGCCGGCCGACGAAGCGTCCATGGCATTCACCTCTCCCCTCGCCTTTGCTTTCACCAGACCGACCACACTTGCCACCTCTGCCACACACTTGTTTTTGTCACGTTTACCACGGTAGCATGTCACGTTTATAGGCTGTCCGTAAGCATCTTGAATGTCTGGAATCACCAATTCTGTCATTTTATCCCCCCGCGCCACCATCTCCGCGGTCCCGTCGCCGCCGTCGCCAAGCGGGATTTCGACACATGGTATGTCGAAATTCTTCAGCCCGCGTGCTATAGCATCGGCAGCCTGTTGCGCGGTAAGCGTTCCCTTGAATTTATCTGGAGCTATCACCCACATGTATGATCTTTTTTATGGTTTTTGACGCGATATCAGTTAAGAGGGAGAAAATAAAAACCGGACTCTCCGCAATGGAAAATCCGGCTATAAGTGCTGTTAGATGGTTTGTCGCAGAAAATTATTCAGCGGCGGGAGCAGCTACGGTGTCAGCAGCTACGGTGTCAGCAGCAGCGCTGTCAACAACAGCTACAGCCTCTTCCTCAACTACCTCAACTGCCTCGGGTGCAGCCTCTTCAGCCTGCTCAGCAGCCTTGTTGCCACCGCAAGAGAAAAGAGATACGCTTGCGAGAACTGCGAAAGATAAAACTAACTTTTTCATTTTTGATAGGATTTAAAAATAAAACAATATTGTTGCTTCAAAAACGCCACAAAGGTAAGCATTATTTGGTTCTTACCAAAACATTTTTTATTTTTTTTTATCTCTCAGGCTGTTTTTTGAGATAATTGAACCCGATTTCGTCGCAAAATTCCATTTTCAGCCCGATTATTGGTCTTTTTTACCCTTGTGATCGGTTTGCTCTTGTAAGACTTGTTTTTTCTACTTTTCAAGAGCTATTTCGTTTGCTCGGGCAACTGCCTTCGTTATGTGGTCAAAGATGTGATTGGGACCGAGCAGATGGTTCACTCCGTCACGCTCAAGCACGTGCATCACGGTCGGATTGACGCCCGACAGCACCACATCTATCCCCTCTGCTCTCGACGACGTGATCAGCAGTTCAAGATTATGCAGTCCGGTGGAATCTATGAACGGGACCTTACGCATGCGGATGATTCGCACCTTCGGTTTGTCCACGAGTGTCGAACGCATAAGTTCGTCAAATTTCGTCGCAATGCCGAAGAAGAACGGTCCCTCGATTTCATAGACCGAAACCCCCTTGGCTACTTCGAGCACCTCATGCGTGGTGAGGTCTGTGCCCTCGGCGGCGTCAAGCTGTTCGCTGTACACCTTGATGGTCGTGTTGCCCATCACGCGTTTCAGGAAGAGTACGATTGCCAGCAGTAGTCCGATTTCGATTGCGATTGTCAGATCGAAGATCACGGTGAGGAAAAAAGTCACGAGCAGTACCGACACATCGCTCTTCGGCGATTTGAAGATATGAGCCACCGTACGCCATCCGCTCATATTGTATGCCACCATTATAAGCACTCCCCCCAGACACGCCATCGGTACAAGGTTGATCAGAGGCATCAGGAACAGGAATATCAGAAGGAGCACCACGGTATGGACTATACCTGCTACCGGGGTGCGTCCGCCGTTCGTGATGTTGGTCATCGTGCGGGCGATTGCTCCCGTCACAGGTATGCCGCCGAAGAATGGCACCACGATATTTGCCACGCCTTGCCCGATCAGCTCCGTATTGCTGTTTGTGCGCGACCCCGTCACACCGTCAGCCACGGTTGCCGAAAGGAGCGATTCTATGGCTCCCAACACCGCTATGGTAAATGCCGACGGCAGAAGCTGGTTGATTGTCGCCATATTGAGTTCGAAAGAATGAGGCAGAGGAATGTCCGTCGACATGTTGCCGAATCGTTGGGCTATAGTCTCCACAGTCAGTTCGGGATGCAACCTGCCGATTATGTAGGTGGCGGCAGTGATCACAATGATGGAGATAAGTGCACCGGGAAGCTTCTTCGAGATTTTCGGTGCGATCACAATGATCAGCAACGAAGCTATTCCCACTGCCGTTGTGTACCAGTCTATCTTGTCGAGATTGGACAGATACAATCCCCACTTCGGAAGGAATTCCGATGGCACATCCCTTAGTCCCAGGCCTAAGAAATCATTGATCTGCGTTGAGAAAATCGTCAGCGCGATGCCGGCGGTGAATCCTACGACGATCGGATAAGGAATGAACTTGATCACCACGCCGAGCCTGAATATTCCCATCATAACCAGAATTATGCCCGCCATCAGCGTTGCGATTGCCAGACCCTCGAGACCGTAGGTGGCGATGATATTATAGACTATAACGATGAACGCGCCGGTCGGACCGCCGATCTGCACGGAGCACCCTCCGAGCGCCGAAACCAGAAAACCGCCGATTATGGCTGTAATAAGACCGATTGTTGGGCTGACACCGGATGCGATGCCGAACGCGATGGCAAGAGGAAGTGCCACTATACCCACTACGATGCCGGCTACCAGATCATCCTTGAATCGCGACATCGAATAATGCCTGAGCGAGCTGATCAACTTCGGACGGAAGTCAATTGTACCGATAAGATTCATTCTCTTTGACTCTTTTAAAAAAAAACCTAACTTTTTTACCTTTTTATTTTGAAGCCGCAAATTTAGCTATTTTTCACTAAATCCACAAAAAATAAAAAAATCCCCCCTCCCGTCTTTATTGATAGGCATGGTGAAAAGAGTTTAAAAGACACGCCTATCCTGGGCAGAAAAGTATATATTCATCCTTCACTTTATTCCATCTGCCACCTCCCCGCCATTTGTCCAAGCTTTTCCCACTGGCTTTCGTAGGTCAGTCCTCGCTCAAGATAACTCGAAAGTTTAAAACCTGTTCTGGGACTGACTGAAAATCTCAGCGAAGGAAATCTCTTGCTAACCTCCCGCATCCTTTTCTCTACACGTTCCAGGTCGTCGGAGTACGGACTGTGGGCGTCTGTCAGACCGAGAGTCACCTTTTTGCCCGGTGGCACATGTCGGAGTATCTCAAACTGATAGTCGTTATCAACATCCATCGGTAGGTAGAATTTACCGACATTCACCCTCGACAGTATTTTGGGCATTATATTATCCGGGAAGGCTATGGATTCCCATTCTGGCACCACCACATCTCCTCCTGAAAGGAAGAGCGAGCAATCCATGTCGTCGGGAAGATCTTTTATTGATTCATTGAGCAACTTGACGATTCTCTCATGAAGCTCCACGATATCTGTGCCTTCAAGCAATCTGCGTTTCGCAAAGTCATTCTGGCAAAGGCGGCCGCATGCTGTGTCATCAAGCTGTATGCTTCGGCACCCTAACGAATAGAAATGTCTTATTGTCTTGTTGTATGCTTCAGCTATATCTGCATCCGGCGCGTCGGTCCACGGATAGATTTTTTCTGGATGTCCGTCAGTTTCGACAATAATTTCCATGAGCAGATTGGATGGGGAGGGAAGGGACTGGCGGCACCTTGCCCTACCCTTTGCAACCCGCATCAAGTACTGGAAATCATCAAAAAAGGGATGAGAGGGATTGAATGATATCCGTCCTGTTATCTTCATCAGGTCCTTGTCTGTCTCAGTCACCTGATAGACTCTTCCTGTTGTAAGTCGAAACTTTTCGATACCATTCAGACCGAAATAAAAATCCTTGTCCCAGTATTCGCGCCTTATTTCTCCGGAAGTGACCTCATTCTGTCCCGACGCGATCTGCCGGTCTACCAACAGGACAATAGCCGCATCCTCCGCTTCTTTTAGCTGCGACAAAGAGATTTTTCCCTCATGGTACTTATCTCGCGCCTCCTGTAAGGCGGATGGAGCCAAAAAGCTGCCTACTATATCTGTACCCATTATAATAGTATTTTGTGGGTTAGAAAATTCCGTTTACGCCACACATAATAAGAACTACATAGCCGAGTAGCAGACCGCAGACACCCATTATCAGACCTGTCTTAACCATATATTTCTGCTTTATGAAGCCGGTTGCATCCGCAAGCGCATTTGGTGGTGTGGAGATGGGAAGTACCATTGCTACTGACGAGCAGATTGCAACTCCGATAAGCAATGTCGTGACGCCGCCGTATGCCTCGAGTTGATCTCCCATCGAACTTCCTGCTATGGCAAGTATCGGAATGAACAATGCAGCCGTGGCAGTGTGACTGATAAAGTTTGCCATCAGATAGCAAAGCAGACCGGAACCGATTATCACTGCCAGGGGCGACCAAGAGCCAAACGGCACTCCCTCTATCAGATGTGTTGCAAGTCCTGATTCCTTCATGGCCACGCCCACGGCAAACGCCCCCGCGATCATCCACAATATGCTCCACGATAGCTGCTCAAGATCACGCTTTGTGATCACTCCTGCCATACATAGCGCTCCCACTGGAAGCATGGCGACCACATTGGCATTGACTCCAGTCACTGCATCCGTCAGCCATAGAAGTATTGTTATTCCGAACGTCACGTACACTATCGTATCCTTAAGCGTGTGACGGTGATCCGATTCTATTTGCAGATGTATCTCCTTCTGCTTGAACGGAAACATATTTTTTAGTACGAACCATGCGATCAGAAGCAGTACCAGCGTTACCGGCACCATTACCATCATCCATTTCCCGAAGCCTATGCACATATTCATTCCTTCCGGATCATTAAGGAATTTCAGGGCTATGGCATTAGGAGGTGTTCCGATAGGCGTACCCATTCCTCCGATATTCGCACCCACCGGTATTGCGAGTGCCAGACCAATTTTTCCTTTACCGTCTGCCGGAAGTGCGTTCAGGACGGGTGTCAGAAACGTCAGCATCATTGCGGCGGTAGCGGTATTGCTTATGAACATTGAGAAGAATGCTGTAACCAGTATGAACCCTAACAGCACATTCTCCGATTTTCGCCCGAACGGCATCAGCATAACCTTCGCCAACTTAACGTCAAGTCCTGATTTTGTTGCCGCGATTGCAATTATGAATCCGCCGATAAAAAGCATGATTGTAGGGTCGGCGAAACAGTGTAGGATAGCGGTATTATTGACAAGATTCGTATATTTCTCCCCCGCGCCGTTCTCCTGAAAAAACAAAAATCCGCTATTCGACGTGCAGAACAACAGTAGTACTACTACCACAAGTGATGTAGTCCAGGCTGGCACCGCGTCAAAAAGCCACATCAGGGCTGCAAACGCAAAGATTGCCAACACTCTTTGTTCTACAGGCGAGATTTCCGGTAGCCCGTAAATTGCTGAAGGGGCAATCCAGAAAAACAGTGAGACCGCAACTGCTACGAGTAGCTTTAGGGCTTTTAGTGATAGTGGATTTTTATTGCGTCTATGCTCCTTCTTCCACTTGTGATAATCCTCTACGAGGTGAAAACCATGAAAATTCGTAAACATTTCCTTATTTATTAATTTAAAAAAATAGCAATATGGTCCCCGCCATCATTCCGATGACAGCAACTATGATTGGACGCATGAAGTAACAGATTGCTGAATTTCTTGCCGTGCTTCAGATAGATAAGAACGCACTGGCTGGAACTCCGGATAGAGTCCCTTTTCGCACCTTACACAATTCATAACTTGAGATAGTGGGAATAAGGTGGAAACGATTTTTCAATGGTAGATTGATGTCGGAGCTGACAGCATACAGGTTTTGCACTCCCCCTCGCGAGAAAATGCTTCCGTCGGTTACCCGCGACGTAGACGATCCGTCAGGGGTGATCCTGCTGATTAGTGTGTCCGATACGTTCTGATTCACTTCAAAATCTATTCCACGAGATTATTGGAAGTTAATTCGAAGTATGGCAGGTCTCCTGACTTATCCCCGGCTCGGCTTGCCTTCCCGGTCGCTCTCGACCAGTGACATTGCTTTTGCAATTATTGCCGAAACGTTTGGTTTTTGGGACTTACAGTAGCGGGTCTGTTCCGGATTCTCACCGGATTCCCTTTTAATCGGCAGTGGTTATTTTGCCACCGCCAAACCATATTTCGTCTGCAAAGGTAGTCATTTCACTTTTTATATCCAAAAAAAAACTCTCTGGTGTAGATATTTTATTTTCACAAGTACGATTCCGGAATTAGCTTATATTTAGATCCGATAGTGATATATACTGAGACTCAAATCCAACTTAGTCAGTTGGCGGATGGTGAACAATTCCCGCATCACACTTGTTTCAACAGTAAATAGACAAATTTTCTAACAACTTTTTTTACTATTTCCAAATTATGAAAGCACTCAACGTAGCTATTGCAGCTCTCGCAGGTCTGGCAGTTGGCGCAGCCGCAGGTATCCTTTTCGCACCTAAGAAAGGTGAAGATCTCCGTGAAGACATTCGTGAATTCCTCCGCAACAAGGGCATCTGCCTCAAGAAGGACCGCCTTGACGCTCTCGTAGAAGAGATCGCTGCCGAAGTTCAGAAATAATTTCCGTTATTTCCCGTTTTTGTGAAAGCGGTGCATGTCATCGTTTGGCATGTATCGCTTTCCTTTTTCATTCATCACCATCCACCATTTGAAGTCTGTCATGTTCTCAACTGATAATTCTCGCCGGCAACAGCTTTCAGCCGTCATCCGCCGCCTCGTCCACCTCTACATCAACGGGGCGAGAATCGACGTGACCATCCGTCTGACGCGCCTTTTCTCTGCTGCTGCCATAGCTTTCGTTGCCCTGCTGCTGGGATTTGGCATCATCACGTTCCTCTCCCTCGCGCTCGCTTCATTCCTGGAGGAATACATTCCTGCATGGTCCACTCAGTTGATTCTCGCCGCCATCTATCTTCTGGTGATCGTTCTCCTGTTCATCCTGCGCAAGCCCCTTGTGCTCGATCCCATCGCACGCTTCCTGTCACGTCTAATCCTTGATAACCCCCACGACAATGAAAAATAACAGCGAAACCACCCATGTGACAGCCGAAACGTGGAAAGGCTATGATCTCAATCAGCTTCAGATGCGTCGTGCCATCAACCTTGTCCGTATCGAGGTGGAGCGTCAGCGTCTCGCCGAAGCCTACAACGGTGTGATGGACTCACCCGGCGGACGTATTGCTTCCTCCGTAATGTCCTATCTCCCCTCTGTTTTCTCCATATCTTCCATCGCCTATTCGGCAGTTCGCACTCTCCGCTCCATTTTCCGCCGTTAAGTCCGCGATCTCTCGCGGCTGCTCCCCCAATTCACTGTTGCACGTATGAAATAATTATCGTAACTTTGTACCCTATAGCGGTGACAAAGTCGCTTTGTCATATTCAATTATTTCTCACCCCCTACACTGCAACATCTATGTCAATCCTCACAATTCTCCCCCTTTTTCTCAACCGCATCGGCGGTCCCCAGCTTATTATCATCCTCGTGATTATCCTTCTTCTGTTCGGGGGAAAGAAAATTCCCGAACTCATGAAAGGGCTCGGTAAAGGCGTGCGCGCATTCAAGCAGGGAATCGACGAAGCAAAACAGGAATTGGAATCCGACAGCAATTCTCGGGCATCTAAATCCGATGCAACTTCCGATAAATCAGACAAATCAGACGAAAAATAACTGGTTTCCCCTCCCATGCCCCAAAACTCCGAAATGTCATTCTGGGACCATCTCGACCAGTTGCGCGGAGTCCTCATCAAAGCCGGTGCAGTCATTCTTGTCTTCGCTGTGGCGATGTTCATTGCCATGCCCTGGCTCTTTGATCATGTCATTCTTGCACCCTGCGAGTCATCTTTCCCTCTCTATCATCTCTTCGACTCTTTTTCCTCCGCCGAGTCCACATCATCACGGAGCGCATGGATGCCAACGCTTTCAGGTGAAGGGTTCCACGTTTCGCTTATCAATATCGAGCTTGCGTCGCAGTTCTTCATCCACATGTCCCTCTCCTGCTGGCTTGGGCTCGTGCTTGCGTTCCCCATCGTCATCTATATCTTCTGGACATTTATCCGCCCCGGACTCTATCCATCCGAACGCCGCAACGCCACGCGAGCTTTCGCCCTCGGCAACGTGATGTTCTATCTCGGTGTTGCCACCGGCTACTTTCTCGTTTTTCCGATGACCCTGCGGTTTCTTGCCGATTACCAGTTGTCTGAATCCGTCCCCAACACCATCTCCCTCTCCTCCTACATCGACAACTTCCTCATGATTATCCTCCTTATGGGTGCGGTGTTCGAGTTGCCTCTGCTTGCATGGGTACTCGGCAGGATGGGACTCATCGACCGACGGTTCTTCGCCACCTACCGTCGCCACGCCATAGTCGCGTTGCTTATTGCCGCAGCGATCATCACCCCCACAGGCGATCCCTTCACCCTCCTCCTCGTCTTTCTCCCCATCTACCTCCTTTGGGAAGCCTCCCGCCTCCTTGTCCCTCCGTCTCCCGACAAAAAAGCTGCCGAAGCCGATGATGCTTCCGAATGATTCCCCCTCTCCCGATATGCCCCGATTATTTTGTAAACCCATCCTGTTACTATGGAAAAATTCGATATTGCGGTAGCCGGCACAGGCTACGTTGGTCTTTCGGTTGCCACTCTCCTTGCGCAGCATAATCACGTGACGGCAGTCGATGTCATTCCCGAAAAGGTCGACCATATAAACTCCCGTCGCTCCCCCATTCAGGATGAATATATCGAACTCTTCTTCCGCGAGAAATCACTCGACCTCACCGCCACCCTCGACGGTGCGTCGGCTTATCGCCACGCCCGTTTCGTTGTTATTGCGGCTCCCACCAACTACGATCCCGTCACCAATCGCTTCGACACACATCACATCGAGGATGTGATCGATCTGGTCCTATCGGTCAATCCTGAAGCCGTGATGGTCATCAAGTCCACGATTCCCGTTGGCTATTGCCGTTCGCTCTACGTCCGCTACGCATCGAAAGGCGTCTCCCGCCTCAACCTCCTATTTTTCCCGGAATTTCTCCGTGAGTCAAAAGCGCTTTTCGACAATCTTTACCCCTCCCGCATCATAGCCGGAATCCCCTCAATAATGAATTGTTCCGACAGCACTCCTGATTCCGGGGAGGAGCGGCTTGCCGACGAAGCCATTCTTTCCCTCACCGACATTGATTTTCTGTCACGTGAAGCTCACTTATTTGCTGCGCTTCTGCAACAGGGAGCCCTTAAGCCCGATATCCCCACTCTCTTCATGGGCATTAAGGAAGCGGAGGCAGTCAAGCTGTTTGCCAACACCTATCTCGCTCTGCGTGTCAGCTATTTCAACGAACTCGACACCTACGCCGAAGTCAAGGGGCTTGATTCTAAGGCAATAATCGAAGGCATCGGACTCGACCCGCGCATCGGTACCCACTACAATAATCCCTCCTTCGGTTATGGTGGATACTGTCTTCCCAAGGACACCAAACAGCTCCTTGCCAACTATGCCCACGTCCCCCAGAACATGATGTCGGCTATTGTCGAGAGCAACCGCACCCGCAAGGATTTCATCGCCGATCAGGTCCTGAAGATGGCTGGCTGGTACGACTACTCTCGCACCAACACCTACGGCGCCCCGGTTTCAGCTGAAGGAGAATGTATCATTGGAGTATATCGTCTTACAATGAAATCCAACTCCGACAACTTCCGTCAGTCATCGATTCAGGGTGTCATGAAACGCATTAAGGCAAAAGGAGCCACAGTGATTATCTACGAGCCATCCCTCCCCGACGGGTCATCCTTCTTCGGATCACGGGTTGTCAACGATCTTGCCGAATTCAAGCGCCTCAGTCGAGCGATTCTCGCCAACCGCACCTCGCCGGAGCTTGCCGACGTCACATCCCGTGTCTACACACGCGACCTTTTCTCCCGCGATTGATCGCCCTCTCCTATCCTTCCGTCACCATCTTGTCCCCGCATCTCACCACCCGACCTACAAATCGGCCCGTGAGTGCGTGATTATGCGTTGCCATCACCACGGCAGTTCCCTGACCCGCGATTTCGTAGAGCAATTTGACGATTCTCTCACCCGTCTCAGGGTCAAGATTCCCCGTAGGCTCGTCGGCAAGAATCAGACGCGGACTATTCAGCAGCGCACGCGCTATCACTATTCGCTGTTGCTCTCCGCCCGACAGTTCATGAGGCATCTTGTACGACTTGTTCAGCATCCCCACGCTCTTCAGCACCTCTTCAATTCTTCCATCTATCTCATCCTTTCCGCGCCATCCTGTGGCATCGAGTACAAACTTAAGGTTCTCGTACACGTTTCGGTCCGTCAGAAGCTGAAAGTCCTGAAACACGATTCCTATGTCACGTCTGAGATACGGGATTTCCTTGCGCTTCAGTGCGAGCAGATCGCGCCCGAGCACCATCGCTTCCTTTCCCGATGCTATCGGTATTTCTGCATACATCGACTTCATCAGGCTGCTTTTTCCGCTTCCAACCTTACCGAGCAGGTAGATGAATTCTCCGGCGTGCACGTCAAGATTGACGTGTTTCAGCACCACGAGTTCGTTGCGCCATAATTCCACGTCGCAGTATCTTATTAGTCTTTCCTCCCCCTTCTTGGGAAGAGCAGGCTGCGCTGGCTTGTTCTCCTGTTCGGTCATTATTATATGAGGGTTAATGTGGGCTTATCAGTTGCCGAGTTCCGAAAGAAATTTGATTCGCATAAGGCGGATTTCCTCTTCCGAGTAGTCCCCGCCAAGTTCCTTGATGGCTTCGTTCAGGTCATCGCTCTCGCTCTCCTTGAAGTACTCGAATATGTCTTCCTGTCGATCCTCGTCCATTATGTCATCGATAAAATAGCCGATATTGATTTTTGTGCCGGAGTACACGATTGCCTCTATTTCGTCAAGAAGCTCACCAAACTCCAGATCCTTCGATATCGCAAGCTCGTCAAGCGCGATCTTGCGGTCGATCGCCTGGATGATGGATATTTTCAGCTTTGACTTATTGGCTACCGAACGTACGCGCAGGTCCTCCGGACGCTCGATCTCGTTCTCCTCCACATGCTGGCGGATTACGTCAACGAAGTCCTTGCCGTAGCGGCGCGCCTTGCCAGCTCCAACGCCCGGGATGTTAGCAAGTTCATCCACCGTGATCGGATAGGTGGTCGCCATCGCCTCGAGCGAGGGATCCTGGAATATTACGTAAGGAGGCAGGGAATGTTTTTTGGCGACCTTCTTACGCAGATCCTTAAGTATCGAGTAAAGCTCTGGATCCACGGCACAGGTTGCACCGCTCTTCACCACCACTTCCTCTTCTTCGTCATTAAACTCATTATCCTCCACGATTTTGAACGACACGGGCTTGCTCATGAACTTCTTGCCTTTTGGAGTCACTTTGATCAGACCGTAGTTTTCTATGTCTCTGTCGAGATAACCCGCAAGAATCGCCTGACGTATTACTGCCGACACGTAGCGGTCGTCGGCACCTTCCAGACAGCCGAACACCTCAAGTTCATCGTGGTTGTACGATTTTACATCATTAGTTGCTTTCCCGAGCGCTACATCTGCGATATGCTCGGCTTTGAATTTTTCCTTCAGTGCAGTCACAGTTTCGATGATTGCACATAAATCATCTTTTGCTTCCACTCTTTTTTTAGGGTTAAGACAATTATCACAATTCGCGCAGTTGTCGTGGCTGTACTCCTCTCCGAAATAGTAGAGAAGTGATCTTCGCCTGCACACCGACGATTCGGCATACGAAGCCGTCTCCATAAGCAGCTGTCTGCCTATTTCCTGCTCGGCTATCGGCTTGCCCTGCATGAATTTTTCCATTCGCTGCAGGTCTTTGAAGGCGTAGTAGGCTATGCACTGGCCTTCTCCGCCGTCGCGCCCTGCGCGCCCCGTCTCCTGATAGTAACCTTCAAGGGATTTGGGGATATCATAATGAATAACAAATCTCACGTCCGGTTTGTCAATGCCCATGCCGAATGCTATGGTCGCCACGATCACGTCCACCTCTTCAAGAAGAAAGGCATCTTGATTTGCCGAACGTGTGGCACTGTCCATACCGGCGTGATATGGCAGGGCTTTGATGTTGTTGACGGTCAGAAGCTCCGCAAGCTCCTCCACCTTCTTCCTGCTCAGACAGTAGATGATTCCCGATTTCCCCTCGCGGTTCTTGATGTACTTGATTATGTCGCGGTCTGTGTTAGCCGTCTTGGGTCTCACCTCGTAATAGAGGTTTTCACGGTTGAACGACGACTTGAACACCCTCGCCTCCTGCATCCCCAGATTCTTCTGGATGTCATGCTGCACCTTCGGTGTGGCGGTAGCCGTGAGGGCTATCACCGGACGCGTCCCGATCTCGTTGATGATCGGACGGATTCTTCTGTACTCCGGACGGAAGTCATGCCCCCATTCCGAGATACAGTGCGCCTCGTCCACCGCATAGAAGGAGATATTGATTGTCTTCAGGAACTCAATATTTTCCTCCTTTGTTAGTGATTCGGGTGCAACGTAGAGCAGACGGGTTTTTCCGCCCGTGATGTCGGCTTTCACCTGATCTATCGCGCTCTTGTTGAGCGACGAATTCAGGAAATGAGCCACATTGTCGTTTTCCGAGAAGTTGCGCATCGCATCCACTTGATTCTTCATAAGCGCGATCAGCGGCGAGATCACAATTGCCGTTCCTTCCATCATGAGCGACGGAAGCTGATAGCAGAGTGACTTTCCTCCCCCCGTAGGCATCAGCACGAACGTGTCATGACCGTCAAGAAGCGAAAGGATGATTTCTTCCTGATTGCCCTTGAAGGTGCCGAAGCCGAAATGATGCTTGAGCGCGTCGGTGAGTTGCTGTCGTGTAGCCATTGTTGGGGAGATGTGAGTCGGTGTGCGGATTATGATTTATCTGATGGGATTTGATTTTTGCTTATAGCTTGGGTAGGAGTATAGTGGGAATTTGAAGTTTGTCTGGTGGATGAGATGTCCACGTGAGTTAGTCTGCCTGTGCTTGTGCCGTCACCTCGAAGTTGGCTTTGCGGAGTTTCTCGAGTGCGTAGTCTCGCGTCACGGTGAATGTTTTCACATCGCTCGATGGCACGTCGTACATAGCGTCGATCATTATCGTCTCCACGATTGAGCGCAGTCCGCGGGCTCCGAGTTTGTATTCCACCGCCTTGTCCACGATAAGGTCAAGGGCGTCGGGTTCGAACGTCAGTTTCACGCCGTCCATCGCAAAGAGCTTTTCGTACTGGCGCGTTATGGCGTTTTTGGGCTCGGTGAGGACTTTTCTCAATGCATCCCGGTCAAGTGGCTCGAGATGGGTCAGGATTGGCAGACGGCCTATGATTTCAGGGATTAGTCCGAACGATTTCAGATCCTGCGGAGCTGCATACTTCAGATAACTCTCCCTGTCCACTCTTCGGCGGTCGTCAGTCGCGTATCCCACCACGTGGGTGTTGAGGCGCTGGGCGATTTTTCTCTCTATGCCGTCAAAGGCACCGCCGCAGATGAAGAGAATATTCTTCGTGTCCACAGGAATCATCCTCTGCTCCGGGTGCTTGCGTCCGCCCTGCGGCGGCACATTCACTATCGACCCCTCGAGGAGTTTCAGCAGTCCTTGCTGCACTCCCTCGCCGCTCACGTCGCGCGTGATGGACGGATTGTCGCCCTTACGGGCTATTTTGTCGATTTCGTCGATAAACACGATTCCCCTCTCGGCTTTCTTCACGTCATAGTCGGCAGCCTGAAGCAGGCGCGTGAGAAGGCTTTCGATGTCCTCGCCCACATAGCCCGCCTGAGTGAGCACGGTGGCATCCACGATCGTGAACGGTACGTCAAGGAGTCTCGCTATTGATTTTGCGAGAAGAGTCTTTCCCGTTCCGGTAGGACCTACCATTATTATGTTGCTCTTCTCGATGTCAACGTCATCGTCCTTGTCCTGAAGCAGTCGCTTGTAGTGGTTGTAGACAGCTACTGCAAGATACTTCTTGGCATCCTCCTGTCCGATCACGTATTGATCGAGGAAATCACATATTTCTTTGGGACGCGGCACCTTCGTCAGATCACCGGACGCGCCGGTATCGGCGCTTCCTTCCTGACGCTCTCCGTGTCTGTACTGGTCGAGCATTTCATGTATCGTATCTACGCATTCGGCGCAGATGAACGTCGACTCATCCACGCCCGAAGGTACTATCACCTCCGAGGCGGATGCCGGGCGTCCGCAGAACGAGCATTTTATCTGATTTTTCTTTGCCATATTGCTCGTCGTGCCATTAAGCCTTGTTCACGCCCTTGGCTTTCACAAGCACCTGGTCGATCATGCCGTAGTTCTTTGCCTCTTCGGCTGTCATCCAGTAGTCGCGGTCACTATCACGCTCCACCTTTTCGAAAGGCTGACCCGAGTGATCGGCTATGATAGTGTAGAGTTCCTTCTTAAGCTTCTGGATCTCGCGGGCTGTGATCTCGATGTCGCTCGCCTGACCCTGTGCACCGCCCATCGGCTGATGGATCATTACACGCGAATGTTTAAGTGCGAATCGCTTGCCGGTAGTTCCGGACACGAGTAGGACGGCTGCCATCGAAGCTGCCATACCGGTGCAGATGGTGGCTACGTCGCTCGAAATGTACTGCATCGTGTCGTAGATTCCCAATCCGGCATACACCGAGCCGCCGGGTGAATTGATATAGATCGAGACGTCCTTGCCGGGATCTGCCGAGTCAAGGTACAGGAGCTGCGCCTGAATCACGTTGGCGGTATAGTCGTTCACGTCTGTTCCGAGGAAGATGATACGGTCCATCATGAGGCGCGAGAACACGTCCATCTGCGCAACGTTAAGCTGGCGTTCTTCAATGATTGTGGGTGAGATATAGCTTGAAGTAATGGCGGCGGCTGAGGTGGCGGCGGTGTACTGGTCAAGTGCCAGACCGTTCATCCCGAGGTGCTTCACCGCATAGTTTCTGAAATCGTTGTTGTTCATTTTTTGTCGTATTGCTTAGAGCTTCGTTAATAATTTGCTTTTTTGGGATAGATACTGAGCCGTTGGGCTTCATTTTCTAATCCAAAATTAATAAAAATTTTTTGATTTCAAAAAACATCTGTAGGCAAATTTGTTTTCAGCATCATTTTTCTTCGTCTCTTATCTCTTCTTTCCGATTTTTTCAGCTATTTTTGTACTCGGTTAATCCCCCCTTTCTCTCTTTTTATTATAGAATATCCGTTATGAGCGATATAATCAAACTTCTCCCTGACTCTGTAGCCAATCTTATTGCCGCCGGTGAGGTGATCCAGCGCCCGGCTTCTGTCATAAAGGAACTCGTCGAAAATGCTGTGGATGCCGGTGCCACGTCTGTCAAGATCTATCTGAAGGACGCGGGACGGACTCTGATTCAGGTCATCGATAATGGTTGCGGCATGTCGGACACTGATGCCCGCCTCGCTTTCGAGCGCCATTCCACGTCCAAGATCACTGAAGCTGCCGACCTGTTTGATCTCCACACCATGGGTTTCCGGGGTGAGGCTCTTGCATCTATTGCAGCTGCAGCCCAGGTCGAACTGCGCACACGTCGCTCCGAATCCCCCCTCGGCACCCGCATCATCATCAGTGCTTCGCAAGTCGAATCTCAGGAGCCTGACGGATGCCCGCCCGGCACAAATATGATGATACGCAATCTTTTCTTCAATTTCCCCGCACGCCGCAAATTCCTGAAGAAGGATTCGATCGAGCTTTCCCACATTCTCCATGAGTTTGAGCGTCTTGCTCTGGTCAATCCTGATGTGGAAATGATGATCTCCCACAACGATTCAGTAATTCACCAGCTGATGAAAGCTCCATTGAAGCGTCGCATCGGCGATCTCTTCGGCAGAACGGTCGAGGGGCAGCTTCTGCCGGTCTCCACATCCACCGGTATAGTGACTATCGAAGGTTTCATCGGACATCCCGGTAACGCCCGTCGGCGCGGTGCCCTGCAATATCTGTTCGTCAATGGCAGAAATATGCGTCACCCGTATTTCCATAAGGCTGTGATGTCATGCTACGAATCCCTGATCCGTCCTGACGAACAGCCCAATTATTTCCTCAATTTCACAGTGGATCCCTCCACGATTGATGTCAACATTCACCCTACCAAGAACGAAATAAAGTTTGAGCACGAGCAGTCGATATGGCAGATTATATCAGCTGCGGTTCGCGAAACCCTCGGAAAGTTCAACGTCACTCCCGCGATTGACTTTGACGCCCCGGATCCCGGTATGCCTGACATTATTCCGGCTGACGTTTCCTCCTCCCCTGCTTCGATTGCCTCCCTCCCGCACGATGGCGCGTCTACCTCCTACAATCCATTCACCGAAGGCACCGTCCCGTCCCGTTTCAACTGGCAGAGGGAAGCCGGACGCGCCACATCTGACTGGGAAAAACTCTACGACCGTTTCTCGGCAGCGTCGCCCGAACCTGCCGACACCGTTTCTTCCATCCTCCAGCCCGCCGATGTCGAATCCCCTCTGTTGCCACCCGTGCCCTCGCGCCTCACAATGCAGCTTAAGGACCGTTACATTCTTTCCCCCTCCCGCGAAGGTTTGCTCATCATTGATCGCTACAGGGCACACGTGAGAGTGTTGTTTGACGACATTTACTCTCGCATCTCTTCCGGTGATTTTTCTTCACAGCATCTCATGTTCCCGGAGACGATCACTCTGCTTCCCGCCCAGAACGTAATCCTCGACAGCATAATCGACGATGTGACTGCTATAGGTTTCGACATTTCTTTCCTCGGCGACAACCAGTGGTCTATTCTCGCTGTCCCGTCTGTCGTATCGGGAGCGGGAGGAGCCGCAGTGCTTCAGTCGATTGTCGACACTGTTAGCGAGGGTATTGATGAATCGGCGGCTGACGGACTTCGCCGCAGCATGGCGCTTGCAATGGCTCGCAGCAGTGCCATCCGGGCTGGTCAGCAGATGTCGGAAGAGGAGTGTGAACACCTGCTGAGCCGGCTTTTCTCACTCTCCACTCCCGCACGCACCCCCGACGGACTACCTGTCATCTCCACCCTTTCCCTCGACGAGATTTCTTCCCGTCTCTCATAGTTTCGCCATCGGGTGAGAAATGTTTATATCTTTCTCACCTTTGGCTGGGAATTGTTTTGACAATAAACGGAAAATGTGCTATATTTGTAGCTCAAAGCTGAAAGGCATTAATGGAAAATAAATAATCTGACTATCATGAATTACAGAGAAATCGGTAAAACCGGCATGAAGGTGTCGGAGCTTAGTTTCGGAGCCTCATCACTCGGTAGTGTATTCCGCGACACAAAAGAAAGTGAGGCAATCGAAGCAGTGCATGTAGCTGTCGACAATGGCATCAATTTCATAGATGTGTCCCCCTACTACGGTCACTATAAGGCTGAGACTGTACTCGGAAAGGCTCTCCTCGACATTCCCCGTGATAAATACTATCTGTCGACAAAGGTTGGTCGTTACGGTAAGGATGGTGTCAACACATGGGACTATTCCGCCCGTCGTGCAGTGGAGAGTGTCAGCGAAAGCATGGATCGACTTAACATTGATTTTATTGACCTCATCAATGTTCACGACATCGAATTTGCCGATCTTGAGCAGGTTGCGGCCGAGACTCTTCCCGCTCTCGTAGAATTGCGTGACAAGGGGTTAGTGGGACACGTCGGTATCACTGACCTGCAACTCGAAAATCTTGTCTGGGTTATTGATCATGTCCCGGCAGGCACGGTGGAGAGCGTTCTCAATTTCTGTCATTTTTGCCTGAACGATGACAAGCTCGTTGATTTCCTCGACTATTTTGAAAGCCGTGGCATTGGAGTGATCAATGCTTCGCCTCTGTCGATGGGGCTTCTTTCTCAGCGTGGCATCCCTGCATGGCATCCCGCTCCCGCTCCGCTTGTGGAGGCTTGCCGAAAAGCTGCCGAATTCTGCACTGAAAAGGGCTATCCTATTGAAAAACTTGCTGTCCAATATTCTGTATCCAACCCCCGCATTGCGTCCACTCTGTTCAGCTCCGCCAATCCCGCCAACGTTCTCAAAAACATTCGTTATGTCGAGGAGCCGATTGACAGTGCATTGCTTGAGGAAGTCAAGGAAATTATCGGCGACCAGCAGCGCGTCAGCTGGAAAAACACTTGATAAAGGGTATGGATTTCAAGATAATCGACGCCCACGCTCATCTGTGGCTCAGGCAGGACACTGTGGTCAACGGTCTCCCCATATCCCCCCTCCCCAATGGCAGAGCTTCTTTTATGGGAGAGGAAAGGCAGATGCTCCCACCCTTTATGATCGACGGAAAGAACAGTGCGGAAGTCTTTCTTTCTAACATGAACTACGCTCAGGTGTCGGCGGCGGTCATCACTCAGGAATTCATTGACGGTAATCAGGATGAATATCTTGCAGATGTGGCTCGTCGCTTTCCCGATCGGTTTAAGGTATGCGGTCTTTGCGATCTTCGCCGTCCGGATTTCATGCGCGAAGCGGATAATCAGCTGAAACGCGGATTCAAGGCTCTTGCCATTCCCGGTCATCGTCTCTTCCTCCCCGATGGCAGGATATGGCTCAACACTCCGGATAAGATGGAGCTTTTCCGATTCATGGAGAAAAATGATATGATTCTCTCTATCGCCCTTGCCGACGGTGACACTCAGGTGGGCGAAATGAAGGAGATAATCAGTGAATGTCCTGATCTGAAAATTGCAATCGCCCACTTCGGTATGGTGACGGTAGACGGATGGATGGAACAGATTCGCCTTGCCCGCCATCCCAATGTCATGGTTGAATCGGGAGGTATCACTTGGCTTTTCAATTCTGAATTCTATCCTTTCCGGGGAGCAGTAAAGGCGATTAGGGAAGCTGCCGATACCGTCGGATGGGACAAACTCATGTGGGGTTCTGACTATCCACGCACCATCACCGCCATCACCTACCGTATGTCCTACGATTTCATCACCGGATCCCCCGAGCTTTCTAATGATCAGAAAGCCGCCTTCCTCGGTGAGAACGCCCGTAGGTTCTACGGTTTCGGCGATCTTGTCGAACTCCCTTATATAAAAAACATGTCGGAATGAGGAGTTCTCGCTGAGTCTTTTCACCAATTCATTATCCTATCTCATGAAAAATAAGAACAAGTACCTCATACCTCTCTCCCTCGTCATCACGCTCTTCTTCGTCTGGGCTGTCAGTGCCAATCTGCTCCCCACTATGATCCGTCAGCTTATGAAGACGTGTGAGCTTACGCCGTTTGAGGCATCGTTTACTGAGACTGCCTATTGGCTGGCATATTTTATCTGCCCCATCCCGATAGCCATGTTCATGAAGCGCTACACCTACAAGGCTGCAATCGTGTTCGGACTTCTCACCGCAGCTGCCGGAGCGCTTCTCTTTTTCCCCGCAGCAGCCATCAAAGCCTACGGAGCCTATCTTTGCGTGTTCTTCGTGATCGCCACCGGTATGTGTTTTCTGGAGACTGCCGCCAATCCCTACGTCACCGCACTCGGCGACCCCTCCTCGGCATCCCGCCGCCTCAATCTCGCGCAATCATTCAACGGGCTCGGAGCCTTCATTGCCGCTATGTTCCTCAGCAAATTGATTCTTAGCGGTAACAGCTACACCCGCCAGACTCTTCCCGCCGACTACGAAGGCGGATGGGAGGGCTACATTGACACTGAGACGAGTCTCATGATGGGGCCCTATGCGGCACTTGCCATCCTCCTGATCATTCTGGCTCTGGTATTTGTCTTTTCCAAACTGCCGATAATACGCGATGAGGAATCCCACACCGGCAAACTCATCAATTTCCGGGTTCTCCGCCGCCCCCGCCTCGGCAAAGGTGTGATAGCTCAATTTTTCTACAACGGCGGTCAGACTGCCATCAACAGTCTGTTCCTCGTCTATTGCTGCACGTATGCAGGACTTGAGGAATCTACAGCCACCACTTTCTTCGGGCTTTACATGCTTGCTTTCCTGCTCGGCCGTTGGATTGGCACGCTCCTTATGGGTAGGTTTACTCCGAAATCCATGCTTACGGTTTATGCCATAGTTAATGTCGTACTATGTGCCGTGATTATGTGTTTCGGTGGTATGGTAGGACTATATGCAATGATCGGCGTATCGTTCTTCATGTCGATTATCTACCCCACTCAGTTCTCTCTCGCCATCGCAGGTCTCGGCGAGGACACCAAGAGTGGCTCGGCATTCCTCGTAATGGCTATCGTGGGCAACGCCTGTCTGCCTCAGCTTACAGCCTACATCATGACCAATTCCGCCATCTACCGGATTGCCTATGTCGTTCCGCTTGTATGCTTCATTGTATGTGCATGGTACGGCATGACATATCGCCCCGTCTCCCCCTCCATCTCAGCTGACTGAAAAAAAAAAATATCACATCATAAGATAAGCTATGCTTGCTATTCAGATTTCTTCCCCCGGCAAGGTTGACGTAGTGGAGCGCGAGAAGCCCGCTCTTCAGCCTGACGGCGTCCTTATCAAAATGGAGTACGTCGGTTTCTGCGGATCCGACCTCAACACTTTCCTCGGTCGCAATCTTATGGCTATTTCCCCTGTCATTCCCGGCCACGAAATCGGCGGTGTCATCGAGGAAATCGGATGCGATGTCCCTGCCGGTCTTTTCGAGAAAGGTATGACAGTAACGGTCAATCCCTACACCTCTTGCGGCAAATGTTCATCATGCCGCAAGGGACGCCCAAATGCCTGCGAATTTAATGAAACTCTCGGTGTGCAGCGCCACGGTGCCATGTCTGAGTACATAGCAGTTCCCTGGACAAAAGTTATCCCTGCATCCGGTATCTCCCCCCGCGATTGTGCCCTTATCGAGCCTCTTAGCGTCGGATTTCATGCAGTCGATCGCGGTGCCGTCACTGATATTGACACTGTGATGGTTATCGGATGCGGCATGATCGGTCTCGGTGCTGTTATACGCGCTTCCATGCGTGGTGCCACAGTTATTGCTGCTGACCTCGACGACGACAAACTCCATCTTGCCCGTGCTCTCGGTGCCACTTACACCGTCAACACTTCTCACCCTGATCTCCACGAGCGTCTGCTGGAATATACATCAGGTCTGGGACCGGATGTTGTTGTTGAGGCTGTTGGTTCCCCTGTCACCTATGTCATGGCGGTCGATGAAGTTGCATTTGCCGGCAGGGTGGTATGCATCGGTTATTCCAAGAACGACGTTACTTTCCACACCGGACTATTTGTTAAGAAAGAACTCGACATCCGCGGTTCCCGCAACGCCATGCCCTCCGATTTCGACGCCGTGATCCGCTATCTTCGCCGCGGCATCTGTCCGATTGACAGTCTTATTTCCCGCATTGTCACCCCTCAGCAGGCTCAGGAAGCCCTCGAACAATGGTCTGCCGCTCCCGGCAAGGTATTCCGAATCCTCGCACGTCTATGATGAAAAAAGAAAATCCTGCGGGCTATCCCGTACGTCAGTTCCATAGTCCCGTCAAACGCTATTGCCAGTTCCTTGAGATCACTGACAATCCGGAACTGATCGAAAAATACCGTCAATGCCACGACTACGAGCATCACTGGAAGGAAATCCGCGATGGTATCCGCGAAGTCGGTATTCTTGAAATGGAGCTTTACATCATCGGCAACAAGGTCGTCATGATCGTGGAGACCACGCTCGATTTTGACTGGACGGAAGCCATGCAGCGTCTTTCCGCCCTCCCCCGTCAGGCTGAATGGGAGTGTTTTGTCGCTGCAATGCAAGGTTGTGACCCTGATGCTACATCCGACAGCAAATGGCGGATGATGGAAAGAATGTTCTATCTCTACGACTGATGAAACGACTCAACGACAACACTGCTAAGCATCCTGCTCATCCGGTCAGGATTCTTCAGTTCGGCGAAGGGAATTTCCTTCGCGCTTTCTTTGACTGGATGATCGACGTCGCCAATGAAAAGGGCATCACCGACGCCTCGGTTGCCGTGGTCTCACCACGTTTTCGTGCCAACGACACCATCAAGGGTCTTCAACGTCAGAATGGGCTCTACCATGTCATTCTTGAGGGTGTCGAAAGTGGCTCTCCCCGGCGCACTACCCGTTTGGTTCGTTCCATTACCGACGCTTTTTCCCCTGCCGACGACCTTGACCGCTACAAGGCTGTCATCACGTCTCCCGACCTACGTTTCATTGTCTCAAACACCACCGAGGCTGGTATCTGCTATGACGAAGATGAACAGGTCTCGCTCACAGCCACCTCATTCCCGGCAAAAATCACGGCGCTGCTCTATCACCGTTACCGCCATTTCGGCGGTAACCCCGACCGTGGTCTCATATTCCTCTGTTGCGAGCTGATCGAGAACAATGGAAGCCTGCTCCGCGATTATGTCCTGCGCCACGCGTCAGAGGACGGACTTGGCGACGACTTTATCCGCTGGGTCGAGAATAGCTGTATTTTCTGCGATACTCTCGTTGACCGGATTGTTTCCGGCTTCCCCTCCGACTCCGCCGGCACTATTTGCGAAGAAATAGGCTATACCGACAATCTGCTCGTCAAAGGCGAACTTTATCACCTCTGGGTCATCGGAGGCAAGGACGCACCGGTTGTCGAAAAAGAACTACCCCTCCACCGCGCCGGGCTCAACGTCCGTTTCCTCTCGTCTGTCAAGGAGTTCCGTGACAAGAAAGTCCGTATCCTCAACGGAAGTCACACTGGCATGGTTCCGGTTGCCTTGCAGCTCGGTTGCTCCACTGTGCTTGATGCTTTCAGCCACCCCGACGTCAATGCGTTCGTCAATAGGATGGTCGAGACCGAAGTGCTCCCCGTTATCGACGGCGACCCCGAGGATTTGAAGAATTTCGCCGGCAGCATCCTTGAGCGGTTCTACAACCCCTACATCCGTCACATGCTCCGGTCCATTTCTCTCAACTCACTTTCAAAGTGGGAGACGCGCAATTTCCCGACCGTGCGCGACCAGTGGGAAAAAAATGCCACGCTTGCCGATTTCGAACTCTTTTCGTTCGCTGCCCTACTGGCTCTCTACGCCCCCGACTCAGGATTCTCCCCCGACGACAATCCTGACCATCTGCGGATCATTAAGGACAACTGGAATTCCGCTGATCTCCACTCCACAGTCTCGGCGATTGTCAACGGCGGTATATTCAATGAAAATTTTGAGACTGTCGTGCCCGGCTTCAGTGCCAGGGTCGCCGGCTATCTTGCCGTAATACGTGAAAAAGGCATGGAGTCAGCACTGCGTCAATTCCTCTCCGCTCACTGAGCCGCATAAAAGCAGAACGTCATGAAGCGAATTATCAGGATCCATCCTTCCGACAATGTGGCAGTTGCACTCGCCGACGATGTAAAGGCTGGCGAATGGTGGGACGATGGTGTCACGCGAGTCCGTCTGCTCACCGACATCCCCCGCGGTCACAAATTTGCTCTCTCGCCATTGGCTGAGGGGGACAAAGTTGTTAAGTACGGATTTCCTATCGGGCATGCCATCCGTTCTGTCCAGGCCGGTGAGCATGTCCATTCCCACAATCTCGCCACATCCCTTGACGTCGTTCCCTCCTACACCTATTCCCCTGTCTCCTCTTCAGTTCTTCCCGATGTCACCCCCCCGGAGATTCATGGTTATCTCCGCTCAGGCGGACAGATGGGAATACGCAACGAGCTTTGGGTAATCCCGACCGTAGGATGCGTCAATGGAAGCGCCCGCACAATTGCCGAATCCCTCGCGCGCGAATACCACGACGTAGAAGCAATCGACGACATCGTCGCCTTCACCCACAACTACGGATGCTCACAGCTCGGACAGGACCACGCCAACACACGTCGTGCCCTCGGCGCTCTCGCACGTCATCCCAACGCCGGTGGTGTTATCGTCCTTGGTCTGGGATGCGAGAACAATCGTATCGACCGCCTGCGGGAAGAGATAGGCGATTTTGATCCCGCGCGCGTTCGTTTCATCACTGCTCAGGAGGTCGGTGACGAAGTGGAGGCAGGGATCGCCCTCGGACGCGATATCCTTGAGATTATGAGGAATGACCGCCGCCAGCCCCTCCCGGCGTCAATGCTGAGGATTGGACTCAAATGCGGCGGATCCGACGGTCTGTCTGGCATCACCGCCAATCCTCTTGTCGGCATGCTCACCGACCGCATTATCAGTTGGGGCGCATCTGCGGTTCTGACGGAAGTTCCCGAGATGTTCGGTGCCGAGACAATCCTGATGAACCGGGCAGTTGACCGCGACATTTTCGATGCCGAGGTCAGGCTCATCAATGATTTCAAGGATTATTTCACCCGCAACGGACAGCCTGTCTATGAAAATCCCTCCCCCGGTAACAAGGATGGCGGTATCACCACTCTCGAGGAGAAGTCGCTCGGTTGCATCCAGAAGGGCGGACAAGCTCCGGTTGTCGGTGTCCTCGACTATGCATCCCCCGTCACTCTTCCGGGACTTAGCTTGCTCAACGCACCCGGCAACGACCTTGTGGCTTCCACAGCCCTCGCCCTCTCCGGCTGCCAGATGGTACTCTTCACCACCGGACGCGGCACACCTTTCGGCACATGTGTCCCCACGTTGAAGATCTCCACCAATTCTCAACTTGCCATGCGTAAGTCATCATGGATTGATTTTGACGCAGGGACTCTTGTTGCCGACGAACAGCCACAAGCGGCTCTCGACCGTCTCACATCCCTCATCCTTGAGGTTGCCGACGGGAAGAGAGTGCGTCAGGAATTGACGCATAACAAAGAAATTGCAATTTTCAAGACCGGTGTGACGCTTTGATCGCCGGTCTCCATCATTCTCACTACCGATTATCATGACAATCCGTTCTCTTCTCACCCGTATCGTTCTTACGGTTTCTGCCCTTGCTGCAACTTTCGGTCTATATGCGAAAAAGCCTCTCGGTGAGGCTGAGCGTATCCGTGCTGTTATTGAGAAAGTCAATGACACATGGCAGCGTACACATCCTGCCGAAGTGCGTGCATTCTGGGACGATGCTGCCTACCACACCGGTAACATGGAAGCTTACCGCCTCATCGGGAAAGACGCCTATCGTGAATACTCCGAGCGCTGGGCGGAGCACAATGATTGGCAAGGTGCCAAGGGAAAGAATAAGGCTGACTGGACCTATTCAACCTATGGCGAGGACGACAATCACGTGATGTTCGGCGATTGGCAAGTATGTTTCCAGACCTATGCCGATCTCTATGACATCCTGCCTGACGATCGGCGCATTCGCCGCGCACGCGAGGTCATGGAGCATCAGATGAGCACCGGACAGAATGACTACTGGTGGTGGGCTGACGGACTCTACATGGTCATGCCCGTTATGACCAAACTCTACCGTATCACCGGCAACGAGCGCTATCTCGACAAACTTTCTGACTACCTTGCCTTTGCCGACAGCATAATGTGGGACGAGGATGCCGGTCTCTACTACCGCGATGCCAAGTATGTCTACCCGACCCACACCACCGCTTCCGGCAAGAAGGATTTCTGGGCTCGGGGTGACGGATG
Organism: uncultured Bacteroidales bacterium; assembly: GCA_947176235.1. Taxonomy (GTDB): domain Bacteria; phylum Bacteroidota; class Bacteroidia; order Bacteroidales; family Muribaculaceae; genus CAMWPM01. The sequence goes on from CAMWPM010000015.1 coordinate 38,795, forward strand.
GGTAGTGGCTGCGCTTGCCAAGGTACTCCGAGACCTACCCGATGGTCATACAAGCCGTCCTTTTTTCGAGAGTCGACTGCAGCGCATGGCGGCTGCGCTCGCTGCCAGCCAGCAGCCAGATGGCTATTGGACACGCTCCATTCTTGACTCTGAGCAGGCTCCCGGTCCGGAGACGAGCGGCACGGCATTCATGGCGTTTGGTCTGCAATGGGGCATTAACAATGGGGTGCTCGACGCCGAAATCTATCAGCCTGTGGTCGACAGGGCATGGCACTATCTTGAATCAACGGCTCTTCGACCCGACGGCACGATAGGCTACGTCCAGCCCATCGGTGAAAAGGCGATTCCCGGACAGATTGTGGATGCTAAGTCCACATCCAATTTCGGCACAGGCGCTTTTCTCCTTGCTGCCTGTGAGAGAGTGCGACATCTGGAGGCGGTGAATCCTTCTCCCGATGCCGACCGCGCTTACTGGGTAAAAATCGCCTCCCGCATTGCCGAGCCTGTTCTCTCCCTTATGAGCGAGGGCAGACTCCAGGACGAAATGATCGTGGAGGTTAGCCCCACATGGGATGGTCGCAACCGTAAGGTCACCTACATGGAGACGTTCGGACGTCTGATGGCAGGACTTGCTCCATGGCTCTCCCTTCCCGATGACGATTCTGAGGAAGGAAAGACTCGTGCGCGTCTGCGTGACATGGCACTCCGTAGCTACCGCAATGCGGTCGATCCCGAATCACCCGATTGTCTGCTCTGGAGCGGCGAAGGACAGATAATGGTTGATGCCGCCTACATAGCCGAAAGCTTCCTCCGTGGTTACGAGGCTCTCTGGGTGCCACTTGACAGCCTGACCAAGCAGCGCTACATCAAGGCTTTTGAAGGTATCCGCGACATTGACCCACCCTACACCAACTGGATTCTCTTCTCCTCGACAATTGAATCATTTTTGGGAAAGGCGGGAGGAAAGACCGACGTCTATCGTGTCAACTCTGCCATTCGCAAGGTTGAGGAATGGTACACCGGCGACGGCTGGTATGCTGATGGTCCTGACTTCGCCTTTGATTATTATAGCAGCTACGTGTTCCACCCCATGTACCTCGAGACTCTTGCCACTATGGCTGACACCACGCCCTGGACTCGCCTCAGTTACCGGGATTACCATCGTCGGGCTCTCCGCCGGGCTCAGCGATTCGCCATCATCCTTGAGCGGTTCATCTCGCCGGAGGGTACATTCCCCGTGTTCGGTCGTTCGATGCCCTACCGCATGGCTGCCATGCAGCCGCTCGCACTGATGGCTCTCTATCGTCAGCTCCCCTCCGGACTTTCCGATGCCCAGGTACGTTCGGCTCTCACGGCGGTCATGCATCGCATGTACGACGATTCTGTTGTTTTCAATGATGGCGATTTCCTCACCATTGGTTTCACAGGACCGCAGACATGTATTGCCGACTGGTACACCAACAATGGCAGTCTCTACATGACATCTTTATCGCTCCTCCCGCTCGGTCTCCCTGCGTCCCACCCGTTCTGGACGGATGCTGCTCAGCCCTGGACTTCCGTTAAGGCATGGAGCGGCAAGGATTTCCCGAAGGATCACCGCTGGGCTGAGGCCGAAAGATTCCCTGATCGTTATTGAATGTCATACCATAGGCAGTCATGATTCGTACGTTCTCGCTTCTTCTACTCCTCTCCGCATTGCCCTCAGTTGCTGTCAACCCCGACTCTCTGGGCTTTTCCATTGAAAAGAGTCTGATCGCTCCTGAAGCCTACGCCGCCACTTCCGTCAATACTGCAATTTTCCGCGCCTCTTCTGTCACGTCCGACGACATCTGGCAATACGCCGCCTTCTACGACCCCGAGGGGCGGGTAGTTTTGGCTCGTCGGCTTCTCGATGCTCCCGAGTGGCAGACACATGTCACCCGTTATAGCGGTCGTACTGCCGATGCTCACAATGTCATTTCTATTGGTGTCGACGCCAACCGCCGTCTGCATGTGGCTTTCGACCATCATGGCGACTCTCTTCGCTATTTCACCACTCTTCCTGAGTCGCTCACCGAACTCCCCCTCCGCTCCATGACAGGCTGTGGCGAGGATAATGTCACCTACCCCGAATTTTATCCACGCGCCGACGGTGGATTGCTTTTTGTTTACCGCGACGGAAGTTCTGGACGTGGCAACATGGTGATGAACTCTTACGATCCCGCCACCGGCTCATGGTCACGCCTCCACGATGTCCTGATTGACGGCGAAGATCAGCGTAACGCTTATTGGCAGCTCTGCACTGATGCTGACGGCACTATTCACCTCTCATGGGTCTGGAGAGAGACGTGGATGGTGGAGACTAACCATGACCTATGTTATGCCCGCTCCCGCGATGGCGGCATGACGTGGGAACGATCCGATTCCACCCCCTACGTCCTCCCCATCACTCAGGCTTCAGCCGAGATAGCGTGGAATGTCCCCCAGCGGTCCGAGCTTATTAATCAGACGTCAATGGCAGCTGATGAACATGGTAATCCATATATAGCTACCTATTGGCGTGATTCCGATTCCGATGTCCCGCAATACCGCCTCGTCAGTCACTATGGCAATAGGTGGCATACAGAGCAGGTCGGTAAGCTCACACTCCCCTTCACTCTTTCCGGAGGAGGGACAAAGAGGATTCCCATTTCTCGTCCCCGGTTGGTAGCGGCTGATGGACGTCTCTTTTATATTTTCCGCGCCGACGAAAGAGGATCACGAGTTTCCGTAGCCACCCGCGCGATCTCCGGCAAACCGGGCGAATGGATCGTGTCCGATATTACCGAAGAAAGCGTTGGCGCTTGGGAACCGACTGTTGATAACGAGACCTGGCGCACACGTCACTTGCTTGACATCTACGTCCAGCGCTCCGAACAAGGCGACGGCGAACAAGTCACCTCCGCTCCCCCCGCCCCCCGGGGGCGGGGGGGGGGGGGGGCGGGGGGGGGGGGGGGGGGGGGGGGGGGGGGGGGGGGGG
>CAMWPM010000016.1 GCA_947176235.1 uncultured Bacteroidales bacterium
GACAGACAATCAGTTGACTTTATTCTGATGCCTTATGTCGAACTCACGTTATTTAATAATAAATGAACGCCTATGATAACGTAATTGTTGGAAGTGAAAATGCGCCCCGAATGTCATAAACCTGACAATCGGGGCGCATTTGCGTTTAGTTGTTATGCCTTTCAGCGGGCTGCGATCACTTCGATCTCCACAAGAACCTGCTTCGGAAGTTCGCGGACAGCGACAGCTGAACGTGCAGGGAAGGGGGAGGTGAAATTCTCTGCGTAGACAGCGTTCATTGCACCGAAATCATTCATATCGGCGAGGAATACCGTTGTCTTTACCACGTTATCAATTGACAAACCAGCTTCGGCAAGAATCGCCTTGATGTTGGCGATGGACTGTGCTGTCTGGGGTGCAATACCTTCCGGAATCGTGCCGTCGGCGGGATTGACAGGAATCTGACCGGAGATGAATACGAAAGGACCGGCATCAATAGCCTGGCTGTAGGGACCGATTGCGCCGGGGGCGTTGGTTGTTGCGATTGCTTGTTTCATGTTGTTTCTGTTTTAATAGGATTTGGGGAAATTCTTATTGATGAAAGGAGTGTGGATTCTCCTTCTTTGTAGACTATGTCGGCAAGGGCGCGAATGTCATCGTTAAGCTCCGTGAAGCGATGGTCGAAATCCGTAAGGAAATCTTTATTACCCCTGTTGATCAGTTTCTCTGCCACGAGTCCGATAGAAATTTCTGTTATAGGGATGGAGGGGGCGAATCCGAATATTTCTCTTTTTGGATCGACAAGCACCTTATTGACGAGTCCGGCTTCTTCGAGGTGAATCAGAGAAGCAGAGACGAGCATCGGCGGTATGTTGAATTCGCGGGCAAATTCTTCGACAAGTACAGGACCTTTCTTTTCCTGAAAGTGTTGTACGATGATCGTCATTATCGCAAGTCCCACACGGAAACGATAGTAGGCGGAAATCTCCTTTACCTGATTCGAAAAGTTAAAGTAGGAGATGTTCTGCGACGAGTAACACAGAACCGCGCCCGCTAGAGTGATGATCCACACAAGCTGAAGCCAGAGGAGGAGAAGCGGAAGGAATGCGAAACTTCCATAGATCGCGTTGTAGCGTGACACGTAGAGAGTTCCGGATACGAACAGCCATTGCAGGATTGTGAACGACACACCGGCAAGGATTCCGGCAAGGATAGCGTTACGGAATGTGACACGGGTGTTTGGCAACAGCACATACAATCCCGCGAAGAAAAGACAGGTCAGCACAAGTGACGCAAAATCAAGCATCGAGGAGAAGAACGGACTGATAAACTCAAACGGAAGTTTCTCCTGGAGGGTTGATGACATAAATACGTTGATACCACTTGCACATATCATCAGAATCGGCAGCAGAAGGATGATCGCTGTATAGTCGGTCAGCTTTCGCCACATTGAGCGTCCTTGCTTCACGCCCCAGATAAAGTTGAACGATTGTTCGATACTTGTCAGAAGCGAAATCAATGTCCAAAGAAGGAAAACTATACCCACACCTACAAAAATTCCCTCGCTTGCCTGATTAAGATAGGAATCAACGAAAGTAAATGCAGTCTCCAGCGCTTCACGCTGTGCAGGAAAATAGTTGAATAGTTGAGTCTGAAGCAGATTCTGGAATCCAAATCCTCTTGAGATTGCAAAAACGAGTGCAAGTGCAGGCACGATTGCCAGAATAGTACTATAGGTGAGAGCGGCTGCCTGAGATTGCAAAGTCTTGTTGAGAAACGAAGTTACAGACAGGCTTATCACCTTTGCGACACGTATGTACCAATATGTATCCGGTTTTTCCCATACCCCGACCGACATAAATCGGATGGCATTCCGGATCCAGTCCAAAGTCCGGACTATGAATCCTTTCTTTGGAGCGGACGGGACATCCTTCTCTACTTTTGTCTTTTTGTCTTTTTTCATAATTGCAAAAGTAAGATTTTTTTTTGTATGTCGGAGAAAAATCTAAGGGTAATGGGTAAAAACTGATACTTCTATTAAAGTTAGCGTAAACGGAGAGAGGCCTGACGCAGACCGGGTGCCGATACGGAAAGACGTCCTGACTTACCTGTGTCAGCCCGGCGGACAGCGGCAAGCGCTCTTCCTTTCCATGCCTTACGGGTAGGCGAGGTGTAGGGGACGGTATCGGTCAGATCCGCTGAACCGGTGGCAAGAATCTCGGCATTGCCGCCATTAATTGAAAATGCAAGAGTTGGATCTGCATTAGGAACCACCCTACCTTTTGAATCCACGATTTCAACCTCTACGAATACAAGATTGTCATCTGTGTCATATTCTACCGGTGTAAGTCGGATGGCTGAAGCTTTCCCCGCGGTTGAGATGGTGTCATAGTCAGTCACATTTCCATTCTCATCAATTCCTTCCGCACGAAGAGTGCCGGGGGCATAGGGGACTTCAAAGGAGGCAAGGCAGGCATTAGCTTCTCCGGCAGGGAGTTCGCCGATCATTTTGTCGTTGAGGAAGAGACGTACGCGCGGAGCGCGGGAGTAGACTTCCACGGTGACCGGTTTCCCTTCATATCCTTCCCAGTTCCAGCTCTCCCATGTAGGCCAAACCGACCAGGAAGTCTCGTTAATCTCCCCGAAATAGCCGTTTGGCTCACGCACACCGATGGTGGTAGGAGCGCCGTCATTCCATATTGTCTGACGATAGTGGGAAATGGGCTTGCGCCAACCTGTCAGATCAATGTCACCGCAGTAAGCTCCATGCCATGGATATTGAGGTCCATGATAATGTTCGCCGGGAGTTTGACCGGTGTAATAGTAGCGACCGATACCTGATTCTCCGAGATAGTCAATGGCAGTCCAGACAAAGTCTCCGAAAATATAGGGATTGTCGCGCACCGCCACATAATTGGACCATGCGTGACGGGGGAAGGATTCCGTCTGCATGAGAACACGGGATGGAAGACGCTCGTGATCAGCACGTGCACGGTGCATCATGTAATTGTAACCGACGATATCATGTGCGGCAGCGAGAGGATCATATATTTCCCAGTCGGAATCCCATGCAGCGAGTGCAGATGTGATGGGGCGAGTCGGGTCAAGTGCGCGGATTGCTTTAGCGAGACGGTCGGCAGTTGTGACGACCTGAATTTCCTTTCTCTCAAGCACTTCATTACCGGTGCTCCAGCAGAATATTGAAGGATGATTGCGGTCACGAAGCACCATTGCCTCCAGATCGGAAGCCCAGTCGGAATCGAAGTGTGTGGTGTAATCGTATGGGGTCTTAGCCTGACGCCACCCGTCAAATGCTTCATCAATGACAAGAAGTCCCTGACGGTCACACTCGTCGAGGAAGGCGCGGGAGGGGGGATTGTGGGAAGTGCGGACAGCATTGAAGCCAGCCTGCTTCATAAGCGCTACCTTTCTTGCTTCAGCAGAGGGGAACGAACGAGCGCCGAGGATACCGCAGTCGTGGTGAACACAACCGCCATTGAGAATTATCGGTGTGAAATTGAGGCGAAGGCCGTTCTCGGCATCGTATTCGATATGACGGAACCCGGTTGTAGTGGTCACACTGTCAATCACCTGCGAATCGGCGTCGAGAAGGAGAGTGGTAAGAGTGTAGAGGTTGGGCGCATCAGGACTCCAGAGAAGGGGAGATGCAACCGGAATCTCCGTCTCGGCGGATTTGACCGCTATATCTGCCACTTTTTTACCTCCTGCGTTCTGCGTCAGTATATGACGAAGTGACAGCCCGGTTTTGCCGGCAGTCTCGAACGGAGCGGCTACAGAAAGAACCCATGAGGAATCAGCCGGATTGAATTTGGAGTAAGCGAAAAGCTCGCGGTCGTTGATGCGGGCCGGGGAAGTGGTGACGAGATGAACGGGGCGGTAGATACCGGAGCCGGTGTACCAGCGGCTGTTTCTCTGACGAGAATTATCCACGCGAATCGTCAGGGTGTTTTTGCCGGCGTGGAGATAGGGTGAAAGGTCAACGGAAAAGGTCGAGTAGCCGTAATGATGACCACCGGCAAGACTGTCGTTGACAAACACCTGTGCATCCTCATAAGCGCCATCAATGACAAGTTCGTGACGCATTGACAGTTCGGACTGCGGAATGTCGAGCGTGCGGGTGTACCAGCCGGTGCCGGCTGTGAAATAACCTCCGTCGTTACCCGAAGGAGCATCCGCACTGTAAGGCAGACCGGTACTCCAGTCGTGAGGAATGGAGACAGTGGTGGACTGCAAGCCGGAAGGAGGGGTGGCCTGGAATGAAGCGGCAGAGTCCGTTGGAAGGTCGATGCGCGTGAACGTCCACCCGTCAGTCAGCACGACATCACTGCGTCTGGCTGAGAGTGACGGTACTGCAACAGCCATGGCAAGCAGCAGAGCCGGAAATGTGTTGATTAGTTTCATGACAAATAATTAAAACGTGTGATATGAAATTATATAATTGAAATCTAATATTATTTATTCCGGGCGTAATTCAACCCAAGTGAAGTCGTGCCCGGTGGCAGGAATTACCTTCGTGAGTAAATCCTCGAGTGACATCACTAAGCTTGCGGTGTTGACGCATGGATGGCAGGCATAAAGGTCAATATCCCGTAAATCGTTGTCGATTATCAGCCTGACCCGATGATCAGTGTCGTGAATAAGTCCCATTGGCGATACCGCGCCCGGATGGATGCGGAGCATCTCCCACATTTGTTCGGGAGTGGCGAATGACAGTCGGGCACATCCGAGCTGAGATGACAGATATTTCGTCTTGAACGGTTTATCGGCAGGAAGCATCAGCAGATAAAACTGAGTTGCCTGACGGTTGGTAAGGAAAAGATTTTTGAATACAGGAGCGCCGGCTTCTTTCCTGACGGCTTCACACTCCTCCATCGTGAAAGCCTCGGGGTGGGTGAGAGTCACGTATGAGACGCCGAGCCTGTCAAGAAAATCATACGTGTTTTTCTCCGGCTCGCTCATTGTATCAAAAGCCTCGGGGCGCCCCTCAGAGCGGCAGACGTTGAACATGGTATTATCCTGCATAATTTATTGTCAATTTATATGCAAAGATACGAAAATAATCCTTACTTACTTTGAAGTATGACCTTTTTTACTTAACTTTGTAATACATAACACTCGCAGAGCCCATGAGCGGGTAATTCGGGTGGGATGTAATGACATTTTTGAAAAAACGTTTATCGGCGTTTCTGTTTTGACCAATTGAAATCTGGCAGTTTCAAATCTTCATCAAGGCAGCGGCAATGGTAGATGTTCATGGATATGTAAGTATCATACCAATAGTTTGTGTCGTCAGATGACGATATGCTATTGGTGTATTTCTGCATATATACGTGGGCTCTGCACATTGCTCTTCCTATGAAGATGGGCACATGCCAGAGCCTCAATTGGTGGGACGAGCAATGGTAAGGTACCCACGTTTTTAGTATATTTTTGGCCGTTTCAGGGTATCATACGGACACAAAACTAATAAATCAATTTATGAAAGCAAAAATTATTGGCAGTTTCAAATGGTTATTCCTTTTAGGAGCCATTGTAATCCTTTCGTCCGCTTGTTCACATGGGACGGCAGATGAACCTGAACCAGTTGTTCCCGAAACTCCTAATGAAGGCAATGAATTTATTAGCAGTGATACTGTTTTAGTATCATTTGTTCCACAATCCCTCGAATGGGGTTTGTCTCCCATGTCAAGGGCTTCAAGTGATGACCTGTATGGAATTATAGTATACCAATCTAATGTTGAAATCAATAGTGAAAATGGATTTTCTTCTAACGCACAGCAATGTGCGTTGGCAATTTTCGATGATATAAATCTACTTTCCATAAAACTTTCGAAGAATCAATTCTACCATTTTGGAATGGTATATATACCTAATGGGAAGAATATTTTGGAACCCATTGGTGATGGATGGGGTACTCCTTTCACCCTCGACAACTATCCTGAGTACATTCCCCAACTCAATACTGTTGTTTACAAAGCATTACCAAATCATGTCGGGTTCTTTGACGTTCCTTCACAAGTTAAAGGAATAAAAAGTACTCTTGCGGGTGCAAATGTTTTTAACGAAGTTTTAAGATATATGGGAATATATAGAAATTATAAACCCATATCAGACAATCAAAAAGTCACAATTGAGCTATATCGTTGGCAATATGGCATCAAGATTATTGCTTCTGATTTTTACGAAGGTAGCGTAAAATGTATGACATATTACACTAATAATGAAATGGAACTAATAATGCACGCTAATTCAAGTGGTGTGTCAACTATGGAATACAATTTGGAATGTCCAACATGGTTGGCAGCTCAAACTATGTTTGAATATGATAACCTCGATGAATGTGCAACTGCGTTAGCGAATAACAATGGTTTTGGACATTCATTACGCATTGTCTATGTTACTCCAAATAATGAAGAAATTATGCTATGGTCACGTTCAGGCTCACCATTTAAAAGGATGAAAATGCACACCCTTGAATTCTCACTGAGCGACGCAATCGCTAATGGTGGTATTTCAACGGAATTAATGGATTCTTCAGACGAAACAATGGAAGAAATTAATTGGGACTTGTAACAAATAAACATTCTTTAAAATAACATTAGACTGGGTACAAATTAAATCTATTGTATCTGGGAAAGAAAGTTTATATCTTTTTTTGCTAGTGTTGGAGAAAAATCGATAGTTACTCCTGATAAACTATAAGAATATCTTTTCTCATCACAAAATCATTTACATTACAAAAGTCAGGTCGTACATGTTGTATCTGACAATACCTAGATAATCTAATAAAAATTATAACCATAGTTCTTGATGGGTACGCAATCATGTGCCTGTCAAGAACTTTTTCATAAAAGATAATATGTGTGAGTTTTCAGAAAAAAACCTTTACTTATCCGATGATGACCTTATTTTCAAAGTCGATGAAGAAAAAGACAGGTGTGGATTTGTAGATAAAGATGGTGAATGGCTAATTCAACCGAAGTTTGCAAATGGAAGGGACTTTCATGAAGGATTGGCGGCAATGGCAGAGGGCACTGATTATCCATATCCTAAATGGGGTTTCATCAACACTCTTGGGAGATGGGTAATAGGACCAAAGTTTGATGGCGCGGGCGATTTTCACGAAGGACTTGCCTGGATTGAAAAAGATTGGTGGTCTAATCCTCGCTATGGTTTCATTGATGAAAATGGAGAGGAGGTTATTGATGCCAAATTTGACAGAATAGTCGAGGATTATTCAAATGGTTATGCCAAAGTGATCTATAAGGATGACCTCAGGTATGTAGACAGGCAAGGCAACATTTATGATAGTATGCCAAGAGAATCAGGATTCGGGAACTGATTTGGGACGGTACCAGCGGGTGAAGAGGAGGCGGATGAGGAAGATTGTGCCTCGGAACGTCAGTTCGATGCACATTGCGGTCCATACGCCTCGAAGTCCCATTGTTCGAGCAAGGAACCATGCAAGAGGAACACGCACCATCCAGATGCTTCCGAAGTTCATAAGAGCTGGAATTTTCGTCTGTCCCACACCTACAAACACACCGTATGCAACAATCGACGCCGCGAAAAACGGTTCCGCCCATGCTTCGATGCGGAGCACTTCGACACCCAAGTCGGCAATATCACGCACCGGAGTTATGACTTCCATGATCTGCGGAGCAAAAACATAAAGCAGCGCACCCATAAATGTCATGACCACCATACCGAGACCCACCGACACATAGCCAAACTGACGAACCAACCGCCATCTCTGTGCGCCATGGCTTTGCCCTGTTAGGGCGGTGGCAGCATCACCAATACCATAACCGGGCATGTAGCAAAGGCTCTCGGCAGTGACCGCGAAAGCATTTGCAGCTATCGCCACAACACCCAATGGGGTAACGATCATCGTTATGGCGATCTGGGCTCCGCATATCACGGCGTGTTCGACCGTCATGGGAAGAGATATGTCGAAAGCCTGGCGGGTGACGTCGCGGGTAGGACGGAAACTACCGGGGCGTCCTACACGTTTCAGCTCGGGCTGGCGAACGCAGCACCAGTACATCATGAATGCCGCACAGACAGCTTCGGCAAGCACAGTGCCGAGAGCGGCACCAAGCACACCGAGTCCGGCACCAGGCAATGTCACATTTATCCCCCCGATTTCAAAATGATGGGAGGGGAATATCAGGAAGAAATTAAACAGGCAGTCGAGTACACACATAATGCCGGAGAGGAGCGATGGAATCTTCATGTTGCCAACACAGCGCAACATTCCTCCGGCAAGATAGTTGAGAGTGAGGAGGGGGAGGGCTGCCACAAAAACTACGAAATAGAGCGTGGCGTTGCGGCAAATGGAATCTTCGCCACCGAGCCAGTGCGGTAGTTTCCACGCGATGGCTATTCCAATCAGAGCTGTGACACAGCTGAATATCAGGCTTGCGGAAATGCCTTGACGAAGTACCCGCCGAGCTCCTTCATCATCCTTTGCTCCCACGCGATGGGCCACCTGTACGGAATAGCCCGAAGTCATGGCAGAACAGATTCCCCAGAAAAGCCATAGACTCGTAGAGACGAGACCGATTGACGCCGAGTCGTCAGCTCCGAGTCGCCCGACCATTGATGCGTCGATATACTGCATGGCAATACTTGACAGCTGAGCAAGCATGGCAGGCAGTGAGAGCATGACAGTCAGGCGCAGGCGCTGACGAAACGACAGCTCGCGCCCTTCGCGGATTGCTTTGATATCGACGCTCATATCGTGGCGGAACGGGGTGTATGAATCAGAGAGAATTTATAGCCGACGCAATCCTTCGTAGTGCTTCGGAGAGGCGGGGGCGGGGGAGAGCGTAATTTATGCGGATGTAACGGTCGTCGGCGTAGGTAGAGCCGGCGCTTACCCGCACATGCGCCTTCTTCAGCAACATGTCGGCAACCTCCTCCGAAATCATTCCGAGAGATGTGATGTCAACCCATGCAAGATACGTCGATTCCGAAAGTGCGACGGGAAGATTCGGCATTGTTGACGCAAATGACTCGCGGAGCAGAGTAAAGTTGCCAGTGAGGTAAGAGTTTAAGGCGTCAAGCCATTCTTCGCCATGGTTATATGCTTCGCGGAGTGCAATTACACCAAACGGATTGACGTCGCACACTTCGTTATCGTTGATCGCCCGGTCAATACGCCGCTGTGTTTCCGAGTCGGGACATACGATATTTGCAATCTGCAATCCCGCGATATTAAACGCTTTTGTCGGGGCACAGCATACGACAGCCGTAGGATCGACCGTGGCGTAAGGCACATAATGGGGCATACCGTCATGGATTAACTCGCAGTGAATTTCGTCGGAAATGACCGTGACTCCATGACGGCGCGTGATTTCACTAACACGTTCGAGTTCCTGACGGGTCCAGATTCGACCTGTGGGATTGTGAGGATTGCATAGTATCATCATCGATACTGTCGGATCCTTAGCCACGCGCTCGAGTTCATCAAAATCCATTTCGTAAGTGAACCCTTCGGGTCGGTCAATCCTCCGGAGAGGGGTCAGTACCTGACGGCACCCGTTATTGCGGACGGATGAGAAAAAGCAATTGTAGGCGGGAGTGGGTATGATCACACCGGAGCCTGCCGGGGCGAGAGCCTTGATTATTGCTGAAATGGCTGGCACAACTCCTGACGTATATATCACACGGGAAGGATCTATAGTCCAGCTGTGACGCCGTTCAAACCAACTAACAAGCGCGTCATAGTACTCCTGTCCAACATGAGTATATCCAAAGATTCCCGAGTCAACGCGGACACGCAACGCATTGATGATTGCCGGGGCGGTAGGGAAATCCATGTCGGCTACCCATAGCTGGATCACGTCAGCGTCATCTCCCTCTTCATCCCATTTCATTGAGCCTGTGCCATGGCGCGAGACGAAGCGGTCGAAATATTTATCGTCAAATTTCATTACCGGAGGTTATTTTGAGCCTTCGGAGGTTATGATTTCAACAGGATCGACAGCACGGGAATTAGCGTCAATAATCACCTCGCCGACCGACGGCACACGGATTACACCTCGCATGGGGTTCTTGATGCTCGTAACAGGTGTGGTGATTGTAGCATCGACTTCCGAATCCTCAAAAGAGAGATCGCAGTCGGGCGCAAACTCGCAATCGATCAGTTTGAGATCACGGCAATAGCAAAGAGGCTGAGTGCCGGAAATGCGACAGCGGACAAGAGTGAGCCGACGTGAATGCCAGCCGAGATATTCACCGGTAAGCTCCGAATCGTAGATGGTGACATTCTCTGTGCCCCAGAATGCATCCTTAGAATCAATCACCGCATTACGAATCTCAACGTTACGGCAATATTGGAAAGAATAGTTACCCTGCTGATGCCAGCGGTCGATGCGGATATCGTGGGAGTGCATGAAGAGATAATCGCATTTCTCGATCGTGACGTCCTCGATATCGACATTCGAGCAGTGCCACAATGTCTCCTGACCGTCAGGAATCCTCACGTTGCGGAGTATGATTCCATCCATCTCGCGGAACATCTTAGGAGCGTCGACCTGCGTGTCGGTCATCACAAGATTACGTGAGTACCAGAGAGCGGCACGGGCACCTTCAGTGAACAGGCAATGTTCGACACGGAATCCGTCGACATGCCAGAAGGGGTATTTCCCTTCGAAACGGCAGTTGACAGCCTCGATATTCGAACAACATTTCAAGGCTGATTCACCGGCGTGGATTGTGACATTTTCAAGACGGAGATTGCGGGTTGCAAAGAGAGGGCGTTCACCTCCGAATTCTTTATTTTTTATTGTTTCCATGATTACAATAGTGGGATTAAACATTATTTCATGATGCAAAATTAAGATAATTCACAGAAAAAAATGTGCCAATTTTGCATTATTGATTACCAATATTAATGATGTCAGCTATGATTCAGAGTAACTTCAAGAGCGTCAGCCACTACAAAAGTGCTTCCTCCAACAAACACCACGTCACCATCGGCTGAATCAGACCAAGCCGACTGAAGGGCTTCTGAAACTGATTCAAACGCCCTGCCTTTCAAACCGAACTCCTTTGCCTTTTCCGCGAGGTCGGCTGAGGAAAGTGCGCGGGGGACAGATGCGCGTGTGAAATAATATTCAGCCTCCTGTGGCATCAGGGCAAGGATATGATCCACATCCTTATCATTGACAAATCCGATGACCATGCGGAGAGGGGAGCGGGAGGAAATCTCTTTCAGACGGGGCGCAAGATAAGACCATCCGCCTTCATTGTGACCGGTGTCTGCAATGGTGAGTGGCGCCTCGGAAATACGCATCCATCTGCCCATCAGTCCTGTAAGTTTAGTTACATTGCTAAATCCCTCAGCCACTGCCATGTCCGGGATGATAAATCCGCAATCACGTAACTTAAGAATCGCGTGCATTATCGTAAGCGCATTATGAGGCTGACAGTTGCCCGTCAGACATGAAGATAATCTGGAGCCGAACGGAGTATCGGAATACACAAGACATTCATCATCGACACTTTGCCTTACAGAAGAGAATAGCGGCACGTCGTCGGCGAGCACATAAGGCGCGCCCACTTCATGGCATTTGTTTACGAACACGTCCCTCACGTCAGGATTACCGGCAGACTCCCCGATCACGACCGGAGTAGCCGGCTTGATTATTCCCGCCTTCTCGGATGCGATTGACGTCAGGGAGTTGCCGAGCTGAGCCATGTGGTCAAACGAGATGTTGGTAATAACCGACAACACGGGAGAGACAATATTGGTGCTGTCAAGACGCCCGCCAAGTCCCACTTCAATTACCGCAACGTCTACGTTGGATCTGGCGAACCAATCCATCGCCATAATGGTGGTCAGTTCAAAAAATGAAGGCTGTAGTCCGGGGACGCGGTCAATGTAATCATCAAGCCATCTCACTACCTCTTCCTTCGGTATCATTTTTCCGTCAATACGGATGCGTTCACGAAAATCAACAAGATGGGGAGATGTGAAGAGCCCGACCCTATAGCCGGCGGATTGAAGTACGGCAGCGAGAGTGTGAGCTGTAGATCCTTTGCCGTTAGTTCCTCCCACGTGGATCACCCGATAGTTTCGATGGGGTTCACCATACAACTCTGAAAGCCGGCGAACTGTATCGAGTCCGGGCTTATAGGCAGCGGCGCCGATCTGCTGGAACTGCGGAGTAGCGTTATATAGAAAGTCTATAGCTTCCTGATATGTCATGGAGTCAGAGAAAAGTAGTTAGAAAAGAAGCCAGCCGGCCGCACCGGCGAGCACAATGATCAGAATGGGGTGAAGCTTGAAAAAATACACTGCTACGAAAGCCGCCACGCAGAGCGATATGCTCTTGATTACATCGGGTGTTGCGGTTCCGAAATTGGCGCCATTCATGAGAAGGAGGGCAGCCGACGCAATCAGACCGATGACAACAGGACGGAGTCCTGCAAACACACCTTTTACCGCAGCACTGTCCTTATGGCGTGTGATGAAATGAGAGGTGTAGGCTACCAGAAGGAAAGAGGGTAGCACCACTACGAGAGTGCAAATTACTGATCCGAGGACTCCCCACCACCATTCAGAAAATCCGTATTCACCCGGTACGACGTAACCGATATAAGTCGCGGAATTGATTCCGATCGGTCCGGGCGTCATCTGGGAAATTGCCACAATATCCGTGAACATGCGTTCGGAAATCCAACCCGGACTGACAATTTCACGCTCGATAAGAGCCAGCATGGCATAACCGCCACCGAATCCGAATAAACCGATTTTGAGATAGCTCCAGATCAATTGAAGATAAATCATTGCTTAGCCTCCTTTCTTGATTTATAGACGGCATAATAAAGATATCCGCCAAGTCCGCCCAAAACGATGTAGACTATAGGATTAGAGATAAAGGGCCATCCTGCCCAGATCACAAGCGCTACTACGACGGGAATAATGGCCGTCTTCCAGGTGAGTTTGGCAGCTTTAGCCGATGTGAGTACCGGCGCGATAATTAGAGCTACTACGGCAGGACGTATGCCCTTGAAAATTGCTGCGATAGTCTCATTATTCTTGATTACGTCGGGAGTGAGAAACATTGCAATAGTGAGGATAATCAGGAAGGGGAGGATGATTGTACCGAGGGCAGCCGCCACGCTCCCGCGCATCCCTTTAAGCTTATCACCCACCGCAACAGAGATATTGACTGCCAGGATGCCCGGTAGAGACTGAGCCACAGCAAGCAGATCAAGGAATTCATCACGCTCGATCCAGTGGCGTCGGTCCACCACTTCACGCTCGATCAGCGAGATCATCGCCCAGCCACCTCCAAAGGTGAATCCTCCGATCTTGAAAAAGGATATAAACAGCTGCAGATAAATGTTCATAAATGATGAATGTAAAACTATTTTAAATTCTGTGATGTTTTAACACTGCAAGGATAGGCTATGTTTGCCTGATATAACAAAAATGATCCTGGCTTAAACTATTTGTCAAAACATCGGGATTCCGATGCAAAATTAGCAAATAAAATCATGATAACGGTATGAATAGTTTTGAAAATCGCGCCGGATTACCTACCTTTGCGGATGTGAGTTAAGTTAAATTATTGAAACTGAAACTAAATAATAATGAATTATGAGGATTTCTAAAACGACAATATCCATGCTGGCTGCCGGTTTCTTCGTGTTGGCGTCAGCTTCGTCGTGTTCATCAATCAAGCAAATGACTGAAAAAATCACCAAAAAGAAGGCTCCGGCTAAGACAGAGCAGCCCGCTGTGGTAACTGAAAGTGAAAATGAAACAGATGACGTACGTGATATCCGTCGGCCGGGCGGGGATCGAATGGCTTCGACTATGCCAATTCGCGGAGCTGTGATAGTCAATCTTGACTCTGTGCAGAATCAGCTCAACGGTGAATGGATTGTCATGACGGTCAACGGACAGGAAGTTACCGGTGATGATGATCGTCCTTACATAAATATTGACTCGAAGGAACAGCGCTTCTATTGCTCAAACGGATGTAATCTGCTGAACGGGGCAGTGGTAGTGGATGGTCCGGGAAAAGTGAAATTCACCGGAGTGATGTCGACAATGAAAGCTTGCCCTGATGCACGGTTTGAACAAGCAATTAATCTCGCACTGGATGCTACCGAGAGTTTCAGCATCGAAACTGTGGATCAGGCATCAACTCTTACATTACGCAATACTCAAGGCAATACGGTGATGACTCTCCGTCGACGGGATATGTCGTACATCAACGGAGCGTGGCAGGTAGTGAAGATTGACGGCAAGACGGTAGATAATCCCGATGTCAAACTCGTGATAGATCTTCCGGAGGAACGCATACATGGCAATACGGGATGCAATATCCTCAACGGCAAAATTTTCCTTGACCCGGATAAAACAGGCGACGTACAATTCCAGCAGATTATCACCACCCGCATGGCATGCCCCGACAATCAGTGGGAGACGCGCCTGCTTGTGGCTCTGGAATCAGCCGAACATGCCTCGCTTTCAACGTTGAATGGAAAGCCCGTAGTGGTGCTGAGCGACAGCAATAATCATGATGTCATGGTTCTGTCATCAATTCCAATGAGTGAAATGGAATAAATATTCTCAGATAGTAATGCAACGAGGCTGTGTCGTAATTGAAGTTTACGGCGCAGCCTCATTTTTACAAGTTTTTAATACGTCATATTTTATTGATAAACAATGATTTAATCATCAATTGCAAAAATCCTCAATTCACTCAAAAAATTTTTTTTTAAAATCCATCCAATTTATTGACGCGATATAATTATGCAATGTCAACCAACGACAACAACAAAACTTAGAAATGTATCGCTTTAATAATATCCCAAAATAAATACTTAACGTCAGACAATACCAGAAGATCCGGTCATTAATCATCTATTTATCATACGTCCAAATTTTCTCATCGACATATCTTGGACGTATCCTATAATCCTCATGTGAGACATCCAACTCCGAATCATACATTGAATATTCTCCACCGGTCAGAGAAATTAACAGATGAACAAAATTAGCAGTCGACATCGGCTTGTCCTTACAATCGTTAAGACGTTCCATGATATCCGGATTCTGTCTCTTATACGCTCCATTAGCGTAAACAATAAACGGGACTTGAACCGAATTATCATTTCTGCCGGTATATGAACTAAAATCATACACCTCCTCACCATGATCTGAAAAGTATATCACCAACGCAGGAACATCCCGTCCACTGACAGCTCCTATTACATAACCGATTATATAATCCGAGTATCTGATAGAATTATCATATTCAGCACGTCTCTGAGCCATTTTCTTGTCTAACCACGAATATTTGAACGTATCAAGTTCCTCTTTGCCTGAGAAATATTCAAATCGGTATGGATATCTTGTTTTATACTCAACATGCGATCCTAAAAGATGCATGAAAATCAATCTGTAGGGTACTGTATCCGACATAGCATTATCAAGCGATGGGAGCAATGCCTCATCATATCTGACGCACATTGCATCTTCCGAATTGTCCGCTCCGACATATTCTATAACCTCTGCATTCATTGCCATAACACCTGATGTATTGCTGACTGAGCCGGTTCGTTCCTGATTTGACAGCCAGAATGTTTTATAACCCATTTCTTTGAATAAATCTATCACAAGCGGATAATCCAGCCCGTCACCACAGGTAGTGTCATCTTCCTTAAATGACAGGATACGCTCCATGTTTCCAGCCGTTGATACCGAAGATCCGATAACATCCGTAAACACAATCAGACTATCCGACAGGGCGTTAAGCAGAGGTGTCGTGAGCAAGGGATAACCATATAGCGAATGATGTCTGCGGTGTCCTGATTCACCTAACACCACCACTACTACAGGAGCACGATGACTGCTCGCAATAGTATCCTTAAACGGCAACGGACGTTTATTCTTAAGCAAAGATTCGTACTCCTTGTATCCTGACCAAACCTCCATACCATACTTCACGATACGCATGGCAACTATATGGGCACTCCTACCGGAAGAAAACTGCACACAAAATGACGAAAACATCAATAATCCCCCTCCCGCCAGACATATAGTAATAAAGCTAAACCATCTTGAGGGTAAAATACATACGATATATATCAGTAATACAGTACACCCCAGCGTCATATAAAATGAACTGCTGTAAATAACAGCAGTTATATTATGTATAAGACCCGGTAAAAAGCCTTTGACTTCGCTCGCTGTAGTCTGTGCAAAAATTAGTAACAGTTTGCGAGATATACCAATCCCATATAATTTAAATGCCACTACGTTTGTAATCGCAAGGAGAGCAAACACGCCTATACATAACCACACAACCGGCCGTATTCTTTTAAAAAATATAACCGTAACGGTCTGCAAAATCAATCCCTTGAAAACGCTGACAGAAACAAGATACAATACCTGATATACTTCCGGCATCCCGAATACGGGACTTGACGGTATATCGATAATGCTAAGAAAACTTAAGCTGCAAAGCAACAATAACAAATAACGATGACGGCTGATATTTTCTATCCAAATATGGAAACAGTTTCGTGCCATATCTGGATATTTTAAGCAGAGGTGTTGTCGGGTCCGGCAGGATGGCAGAAGTCTCTTCCTGCCGGAGTCTGGAATATACTTAGTCCGAATTCATTTATGACAGCATATATGTGATCGAAAATATCGGACTGAATCGTCTCATACTTCACCCATTCAACCGTGGCAGTGAAAAAATAGAGTTGGAGCGGTAGCCCGGAAGGGGTGGGCTCGAGCTGACGGACCATCGTGGTCATGGCATGATTAAGGAGCTGATTATTCTCAAGGAATCTGACCAGATACCGGCGAAGGAGCTTAAGATTTACTCCACGTCCGTCAGGGTCAAGAGCGTCCATATCATCCGAGGAGATGTACCCTTGTGATTTGAGCCGAGCGATTTCGTCGGTTGAAAGATGTCGCACGGTGTTGACGTCAATAAAAATTGATCGGGCAACGCGCCTTCCTCCCGACAGTTGCATCGGCCGACAGTTGATAAATGGCTCGGTGACGAGTGAATAAGGCGGAACTGTGGTCACGGTGTTATCCCAGTTACGTACTTTTACAGTGGTGAGGGAAACCTCTTCCACCGTTCCGTTGGCAGAATGACGGTCGGCGATAATCCAGTCACCATTCTCAAGCATCTTGTTGGCGGAAAGCTGTATACTTGCCACAAAGCCGAGTATCGTGTCCTTGAATACCAACATAATCACAGCCGCAGAAGCTCCGAGAGCAGTGAGGATGGTGAGTGGAGTCTTGCCTACCAGCAAACTGATACCGATAATAATCCCTATACCGATAACCAGAAGTTTCAGCATCTGGAATACGCCCTTTACCGCAAACATCGTGGTGGATGGTCGCCGGGCAACTGCAGAGTAGAGATTGTTGACGAAGATGGCAAAAATCCGTATCGTCATCACCAGGACATAAAGCCTGGTAAGGAGCGTAAGCCATCGGAAAAGATTGGCATCATTATCAAACGCCCCCGGCAACAGCCACGACACTATAAGTGCCGGGGCGAGTTGCGAGATGCTGTCGAGCAGACGCGATGTGATCAGGTCATCGTCCCAGTCGGTGGGAGTCCGTCGCACAATCCTCTCGATGATTACGAGCAAGCCGCGTGCGATAAAATAGCCCACGACGGCAAGAACCACAATCAACCCGAGAAACATCAGGTTGAGAGAGGTTGAGGAATGATCCTCTCCGACAAGAAGCAGAAGCCAATGACGTAGAATCGCGTCCATAGTGGATTAGTTCTTTTTGTCGCGTTTAAGCCAGATATCGCTGATCTGTTCGAGTGACTTGCCTTTGGTCTCGGGTACGAGGCGATAGACGAACCATGCAGCGACGATACAGATTACGCCGTAGAGCGCGTAAGCAAACATGTGACCGAAGCGTACGCCCATATCTCCAAGTTCAAGATTGTACATCGGCACGAATGTCGACGACACGATGAAGTTGAAGATCCACTGGAATGCCACAGCTATTGCCACAGCAGCCGAACGGATTGTGTTGGGGAAAATCTCGCTGATAAGTACCCAACAGATTGGACCCCATGAGAACATGAATGAAGCAGAGTAGACCATGATGCTTACAACCTGGACGAGAGGATGCATCGAAACAATGTTGGCGAGTGCCACACCGAGCGCTCCGATCGCCATACCGATGGATCCATAGATCAACAGAGGCTTACGTCCCCAACGTTCAACCGTGAGGATAGCGACGAGTGTGAAAGCTATATTTACGATACCCATGATGACGGTCTGTACCATCGGATTGCCCATGCCCATTGAATCAAATATGCGTGGAGCATAATAAAGCACGGCGTTGATACCGACTGCCTGCTGGAAAACCGACAGCATGATGCCGACGAAGATTACCATCACGCCGAAAGCAAAGAGCCGCTCTTTCTTGACGGTGACGGTCGACTTGATCTCGTTGAGAATCTCACGCGCCTTTACAGTGCCGTTGATACGTTCAAGAACGTTGAAAGCAGCGGTATCACGACCTTTAAGCGCAAGGTAGCGGGGTGATTCCGGGACAAAAATAACAAGCACGGTGAATAGTCCGGCGATGAAAGCTTCACTGCCGAACATGTAGCGCCAGCCGGTCGATATAGTCCACACATCGGAAGTGGGGAGGACAACGTAAAGATTTTCAGCAGTCTTTTCGATAATGGGATTTGTGTGCTCACCAAGGATCATGAAGTTGACGAAGTAAACGACAAGCTGACCGAAGATGATGGCAAACTGGTTCCATGATACAAGTGTACCGCGAATATCGGAGGGAGATACTTCCGCGATATACATGGGACAGACAGCCGATGCCAGACCTACGCCTATACCGCCGATGATACGGTAGATGTTGAAGACAATGAGGAGATTGAAGTGGGGGACGCCCTTTTCATAGATTCCAAACTCGGGCCAGTAGCTGCCGAGAGCCGACAGAAGAAAGAGAATACCGGCAATGAAGAGCGAACGCTTACGACCGAAATAGGAGGCGCAGAATCCTGAGAGCGCGCTACCGATTATGCAGCCGAGAAGGGCACTTGATGAAGTGATGCCGTGGATCACGTCGGTATAGACGAAATCTTTTGCGCCGAGGAAGAAAGCCTGAAGTCCTTTTTCAGCTCCGGAAATGACTGCTGTGTCATAACCGAAAAGCAGTCCTCCGAACACGGCTACAAGCACGATTGAGAACAGATAGAGGCGATTGCCTGATTTTTCCTGTGCCATAGGTGAAACAGATGTTAGGTGTGTAATGATGAGTTAAATAGTTATGCAATTATCGCTGAACTCTGCCATTTGCGTTGCCTCCGGCAAGAGCGTTGACTTCAGCCACAGTGACGAGATTGAAGTCGCCTGGAATAGTTTGTTTGAGGGCGGATGCAGCCACAGCAAACTCAAGAGCTTCAGCCTGCGAAGGCATGGTCAGCAATCCGTGGATAATTCCACCGGAGAATGCGTCGCCACCTCCAACACGGTCAATAATGGGGTTGATGTCGTAGCGTCGTGACTCATAGAATTCCTCACCGTTATAGATCATTGCCTTCCAGCCATTGTGGGTCGCAGAATAGCTTTCACGAAGGGTGGATACAACATATTCAAATCCAAATTCCTCAGCCATAGCCTTGAAAATTCCTTTGTAACCTTCGGCACCTGTGTTGCCTGCCTCTACATCGGCATCAGGCTTGAAGCCTAAGCACAATTCGGCATCCTCTTCGTTGCCGATACATACGTCGACATACTTCATCAACGGACGCATTATGCTCTGAGCCTTCTCGCTTGTCCACAGTTTTTTACGGAAGTTAAGATCAACCGATACTTTAACTCCGTTGCGCTTGGCAGCTTCGCATGCAAGACGGGTGAGCTCGGCAGCAGAATCACTTATGGCGGGCGTAATACCGCTCCAATGGAACCAGTCGGCCCCCTTCATGATCGCGTCGAAATCGAAGTCGGAAGGCTGAGCCTCTGCAATAGCGGATCCGGCTCTGTCATAGATGACTTTCGACGGACGCATCGATGCTCCTGTCTCACAATAATAAATGCCGACACGATTGCCTCCCCTGGCAATAAAAGATGTGTCAACTCCATAGCGACGTAGTGAATTCACAGCAGCCTGTCCGATTTCATGGGCAGGTAGTTTGGTGACAAACACTGCATGATGACCATAGTTGGCGCAGCTTACTGCTACATTAGCTTCTCCGCCGCCCCAAATTACGTCAAAACTGTCGACTTGAACAAAGCGGTGGCAGCCTGCAGGGGAGAGTCGAAGCATGATCTCTCCGAGGGTTACAATTTTACTCATATACTTTTGAAATGTGATAAATCAGATCAGGTAAGTAAGGAACAAGCAAAATTAATAAAAATATCCGGTCAATCAACGGGAAGAGGGAATAAAAGTCTCCCCGCAGGTCGATTTATTTGATTAATCGAATCTGCGGGGAGGATTTTATGCGCTCAAAGGTTGTATTTCCCTATCGGGAGTAACCTTTCTTATGCGGGTTGCTGGGATTATTCCTTTACAGCAGCTACACCGGGAAGAACCTTACCTTCGATAGCCTCAAGCAGAGCACCACCGCCTGTAGAAACATAGCTTACCTGATCAGCCATGCCGAACTTATTAACACAAGCTACGGAGTCACCGCCACCAACGAGCGAGAATGCTCCGTTGTCGGTAGCCTCAACGATTGCCTCTGCGATAGCGCGGGAGCCGCCGGTGAAGTTGTCGAACTCAAACACACCTGCAGGACCATTCCAGAGGATGGTCTTGGCGGGACGGATTGCTTCGGCAAAAGCCTTGCACGACTCAGGACCAGCATCCAGACCTTCCCAACCTTCGGGGATGTCCATTACAGAAACGACCTTAGTGTTAGCGTCGTTACTGAAATCATCAGCAGCTACACAGTCAGTGGCAAGAACAAGGTTAACGCCCTTTTCCTTGGCTTTCTTAATGATGTCGAGGGCAAGGTCGAGCTTATCGTTCTCGCAGATCGAGTTGCCAACCTTACCACCCTGTGCCTTGGCAAAGGTGTAGGTCATGCCGCCGCAAAGGATAAGATTGTCAACTTTGTCCATGAGGTTTTCGATAATACCGATTTTTGTCGAGACTTTCGAGCCACCCATGATAGCGGTGAAGGGGCGCTTGATATCGCTGAGAATATTATCGACAGCCTGTACTTCTTTCTGCATGAGGAAGCCGAGCATCTTGTTGTCAGCCGAGAAGTTGTCGGCGATAACAGCGGTAGAAGCGTGCTTGCGGTGAGCGGTACCGAATGCGTCGTTCACGTAGACGTCGGCATAGCTTGCCAGTTTCTTTGCGAAGTCCTTCTGGCGGGCTTTCATTTCTTTCTTAGCTGCTTCGTAGGCAGGATCTTCTTTATCGATGCCTACAGGCTTGCCTTCTTCTTCGGGATAGAAACGAAGGTTTTCGAGAAGCAGAACTTCACCGGGCTTAAGGTTGGCGGCGGCTTCGTCAGCGTTGGCGCAATCCTCTGCAAACTTTACGTCACGGCCGAGTGCCTTAGCTACAGCGTCCTTGATCTGAGCGAGTGAGAGCTTGGGATTAACCTTGCCTTTGGGCTTGCCCATGTGCGACATGATGATAAGGCTACCACCGTCCTCGAGAATCTTCTTGAGGGTGGGGAGGGCGCCGCGGATACGGGTGTCGTCGGTGATGTTGCCGTTCTCGTCGAGGGGCACATTGAAGTCAACACGCACAATGGCTTTCTTGCCATTGAAGTTGTAATTGTCGATTGATGCCATTTTTGAATTAATTTATGAGGTTTTTAATTTGAATTTCTATTCAGAGATAACCAATATTCCGGTTGTGCCGACAAATTTAACGATTATTTCTTAAACTTGATATGAAAATTTTGTGAAATAATCAAATGATGCCACGCTCGCGCAGAGTCTCTGCCATCTGATCACGCAGGACACGGGCTTCCACTCCGGCTACCTGAGCGAAATCTTCCTCCTGTGAGGCATAAATGATGCCGCGGGAGGAATTGACAAGCAAGCCGCAGTCTTCGTCGATCATTCCGTAACGTGCCACGTCCTGCAAGCTGCCACCCTGTGCTCCGACCCCCGGGACAAGAAGAAAGTGGCGCGGGGCAACACGACGGATATCCTTGAACATTTCGCCCTGAGTTGCTCCGACCACGTACATCATTTCTTCATCACCTGCCCATTTCTGCGAGGTGGTGATGACATTCTCAAACAACCGGCGTCCGTCACGATCCTCAATCAGCTGAAAATCGTGGCTTCCTTTGTTGGAAGTGAGAGCAAGCAGGATCACCCATTTACCGGGATAGCCGAGAAACGGTGTCACGCTGTCCTCGCCCATGTAAGGCGCAACCGTGATGGAATCAACATCAAGATGCTCGAAGAAGCTACGGGCGTACATTTTGGATGTGTTGCCAATGTCGCCGCGCTTTGCATCGGCGATAATGAATTGGTCGGGATAAACAGCACGGATATAACGGATCGTCTTCTCAAGGGTGATCCAGCCCTGAGCACCCAGACTTTCATAAAAAGCGAGATTGGGCTTATAAGCTACACAGTAGGGCGCCGTGGCGTCAATTATTGCCTTGTTAAATTCCCAAATAGGATCTTCGGATTGCAGCAGGTGGCGGGGAATCTTATTGAGGTCAGTGTCAAGACCTACGCAAAGATAGCTACCTTTACGCTTGATGTTGTCGATGAGTTCCTGTCGTGTCATATTTTATTTGATAAGTTGAGTGTATCGATTTTATTGAATGAAATTATAATTCGGCAGCCTTGAGCTTTTCAGCATTCTCGGCAACAATTATGTGGTCAATGACATCCTGAATGTCACCGTCGACGAACGCCTGAAGATTATAGACGGTGTAATTGATTCGGTGATCGGTGATACGTCCCTGGGGATAATTATAGGTCCGGATTTTCGCCGAGCGGTCACCCGTTGAAACAAGTGTGCGCCGTCGTGAAGCTATATCATCAACATATTTTTGATGCTCGCGGTCGTAGATGAATGTGCGCAGACGGCTCAGCGCCCTCTCCTTATTCTTAGGCTGGTCACGAGTCTCGGTGCACTCGATAAGGATTTCCTCGCTCTCTCCCGTCACAGGATTGCGCCACATGTAGCGTAGTCGCACTCCTGACTCCACTTTGTTGACGTTCTGACCGCCGGCTCCTCCCGAACGGAATGTATCCCATTTGATTTCACCTTCGTTGATCTCGACGTCGAACTCTTCGGCTTCAGGCAGGACTGCCACTGTAGCAGCAGAGGTGTGCACTCGTCCTTGCGTCTCGGTAGCCGGGACTCTCTGCACGCGGTGAACGCCGCTTTCGTATTTCAAAGTACCATATACTTGCTCACCGCTCACTGCAAAGATAATCTCCTTAAATCCACCGGCAGGTCCTTCGCTATAAGACGTGACAGAAACTGTCCAGCCTCGTGATTCACAGTACTTGGCGTACATTTTGAAAAGATCCCCTGCAAAAATGGCTGCTTCGTCGCCACCAGTGCCTCCTCGGATCTCGACAATCGCATTCTTTGCGTCCTCAGGATCGGCAGGAATGAGAAGAAGTTTGATTTCTTCCTCAAGTCGAGGAATATTCCGCTGAGCCTCTTCAAGTTCCTCTTTTGCTATTGTACACATCTCTTCGTCAGTCTCAGATGACAGAATGGAGCGGGCTTCCTCAATATTGGCAAGCAAGGTGCGGTAGCGGCGGGTGGCGGAAGTGAGTCGTTCAAGTTCCTTATACTCCTTTGTAAGGCGGACGTAGCGCTTCATGTCGGCAATCACATCGGGATCTGTGATGAGTGTCGACACTTCATCAAAGCGGGCTTCAATGCCGTCAAGGCGGCTTAAAAGAGAGTTCTCGGACATACTTGGCGGTGTCACAATTGAAGTTCTGATTATTCTTGTGCGAAATTACTAAAAAAATTTGGTAAATGTGTTCGTTTGATTGGTCGGATGTCGCTTTTTTTACTAATTTTGTGAAATGATAATCTTTGCGCAGTCTCGATTTAAGTCATGTTCGAGATCAAGATGTGCAGACTGTTCAATTCCGGCTTCGGAACATGCTTCATCCACTAATCCTTAATCATCATGGCAATAACCAAATTATCCAATTTATACAAAAAAGTGACCGGAGTTAAGCCGGACATTATCAATGAGTTACCGGCATCCGGCTCGAACCGCAGATATTATCGTCTGGCAGATTCTACAGGCGCAAATCCTTCATTGATAGGCACTTTGGGGACAGTAGTTGAAGAAAACCATGCTTTTCTCACCCTTGCACGCCACTTCGCAGACAAGGGTCTTCCGACACCAAGGGTGGTGGCTGTCAGTCCCGACGAAATGACTTATCTTCAAGAAGATCTTGGAGATAAGACGCTATTCGGAGAAATAGAGCGCGGGAGAGCGACTCGTTCGTTCAGCACTGAGGAACGCGAGCTGCTGATCAAAACCATTCAGAAATTGCCCGATATTCAGTTTGCAGGAGCCGTCGGCCTTGATTTCGGAGTGTGCTATCCGGCAAGTGATTTTGACGTGAGGTCGATTCTATGGGATCTGAACTATTTCAAATATTGTTTTCTAAAAGCGACGGGTCTCGAATTCCAGGAGGATAAGCTGGAAGATGATTTCATGGCAATGGCGGAAGTGCTGATGCGCTCTCAATCAAGTACATTCATGTATCGTGATTTCCAGTCGCGCAATGTGATGATCAAAGATGGTGAACCTTGGTTTATCGACTTCCAGGGTGGACGTAAAGGCCCGTTTTACTATGATGTGGCATCGTTCCTGTGGCAAGCAAAAGCTAATTTTCCGGACACTCTACGTGAGGAGCTTATCAAGGAATATATCTCGGCCTTGAGAAAATATAAGCCGGTGGATGAAGCTTACTTTATGGAGCAGTTGCGCCACTTTGTCCTCTTCCGCACTCTTCAGGTTCTCGGTGCTTACGGATTCAGAGGTTATTTCGAAAAGAAACCGCACTTCATGCAGAGTGTGCCCTACGCTGTCGCAAATCTCCGCTCCCTTCTGCAGCATCCTTATCCTGAGTATCCTTATCTAAGCAAACTGCTTAATGAACTTGTCGGACTCAAGCAATTCAGTGACGAACTTGAAAAACGTCGGCTGACTGTAAAAGTGATGAGTTTCGCCTATAAAAAAGGTATACCGAACGATACCTCGGGCAACGGCGGAGGATTCGTGTTTGACTGCCGTGCCGTCAACAATCCCGGTAAGTATGACCGTTATAAGCCCTTTACCGGTCTGGATGCACCTGTAATTAGTTTCCTTGAAGAGGATGGCGAGATGGAGAAATTTCTTGACCATGCTTACGAACTTGTCGACGCCAGTGTGCAGCGTTATAAGGAACGTGGCTTCACGAATCTGATGGTGTGCTTCGGATGTACGGGAGGTCAACATCGGTCAGTCTATGGGGCACAACACATGGCGGAACATATTCACAGGAAATTTAATGTGAAAGTAGAGCTGGTGCATCGGGAACAAAATATTGAGCAGACGTTCAACGTAAAGTAAACACTTAGTCTGAAAGATAGTGAAAGCAATGGTTTTTGCCGCCGGACTCGGCACACGTCTGAAACCGTTCACGCTCAATCATCCCAAGGCGATGGTGGAGGTGGGGGGGATTCCTATGGTACGGCGCGTGATAGAGCACTTAAGAGACTGTGCAGGAGTCACCGACGTAATTGTCAATGTACACCATTTTTCTGATCAGGTTGTCAAATACCTTTCTTCGCAAAATATTGGTGTCAAAATTGAATTCAGCGATGAAAGCGATCTCCTTCTTGACACCGGTGGCGGTATAGCAAAAGCGAGGACTCTTCTTGACGCTCCCGACAACGAGCCTTTTATCGTTCACAATGCCGACATATTCTCTACAATTGATTATAGTGCAATGATTGAGGATCATATTGTGGCAGGGAGAGATGTCACATTGCTTGGTGCTGACCGCAGTACCTCACGTTACTTGTTTTTTGAACAGGAATCACTCCGATTGAAAGGCTGGATGAATCTTTCAACAGGGGAGCAGAGCCCCGAGGCTTTTGATCCTCATGGACTTGAACGTCTGGCTTTCGGCGGTGTGCATGTCATAACTCCCCGGAAATTCTTCGAAAGGCTTGAGATATGGCGGAAGGAAAAGGGTGACGTTTTCTCCATAATGCCTTTTTATCTTGGAAATATCAATCATTTAAATATTGGAGCATGGAAACAGCCGGAGGAGAGCGTGTGGATCGATGTGGGACGTCCGGAGACTTTGGAGCAGGCGCGTGCTCACTTCAAGTAATTCTATTTCCACTATATCAGATCAAGTCCAGTCTGAAACCGTTCTGTGCATAGCAAAAAGGCTATTAATCTCAAACCTATGGTGTCACACCGGAATTGAGCGGGATGCCTTATGATAGAAATCCATCACGGACTCTACATAAGCAGTAGCCTGTCTGCCACGAAAATATCCAAATTTACACACCGGATCGTTAAAGTAGTCGGGGTTAGACTTGAGGAGCAACATTTCCGCCACGTTTCCATCCCATTTCTGGGGATTTTTGCCATATTTCCGCGCAAGAGCTATGGCATCCTTGATGTGGGCAAGCCCTGCGTTGTAGGCTGCGAGGGAGAATTTTATGCGCTCATTGGGGTCGGGGACGCTGGGAGTCAATGATTTATCCAGATATTCGAGTATGCGTCCAGCTGCAGCGATGTTTGCGGACGGATTGTCAATCAATGACTTATCAAGATCGAAAGCTTGCGCAGTACGTGGCATAATCTGCATGATTCCCCTCGCACCAGCCCATGAAACGACTGCCGTGTCAAATCTACTCTCAGTCCAACCCTGGGCAGCGAGCAGACGCCAGTCCCAATGAATAGCCGACGCCACCCTACGGAAGATTGTGTCAAATGGAGATATGTATCCGCGGGAGAAATCAATAGCAGGAGCCATCGCCTGACGAGGAGTGTTCTTGCTCATCTCAAAATATTTTTTCAGCAGCGTAGCGTTGAGTGAAGCGTGTTCAGTAGTCTGCATCCATGCGTTGATAGAATCAGCAAGCCATGGATGCTTTGGTGAAACCGCCCACGAAGCGCGTTGGGGGAAGCTGAGCTGCAATGAAATATCGAGATTGGGATAATATGTGCGGTTGATCTGAGCAATGTCGCTGTCAACAACCGTCATAGGAATCGATCCATTTGATACCATGGCAATCAGATCTTCGGTGATGAGCGTGTCGCGGTCAATGGGATGAATGTTGATTCCTCCTCCAATTTCTTCATTAAGGTTGATAAGACGATACTGGTACTTAGACCCCTCTTCCACATAGATGTCTTTACCGGCAAGCTGGGTAACATCAGTTACAAGTGTCGCCGTGTCACGGCCCCTGCGTTTTGGCTGGACAAGCACCTGCGAGGTAAGGTTGTCGGGACCGCATGGCACAGCATGACTACGGTACTCCGCAGTTACAGGTACCTCTGCCGCAATCAGGTCGATTTTGCCCGAATCAAGCATTTCGATTACCGTGGGGAGCGAACTCCCCACGACAAGTTCAAGTACAATGTCACGATCCTTGGTGAATTGACGGACAAGAGCATAATCATAGCCCATCGGTTCGTCACGGTAAACGAAATAAGAAGTGGGACTGTAAAGCGTACCGACGCGTAGAGTGTCTGGGAGAACAGCCGTGCGGAGATGCTCCGACTGTCCGCCCGCCCGACTGCATGACATTGTAGCAGAAGCCAGTATCAAAGCAACCGGAATCGCGTGCCACAGATCAGTATTCAAACGTACCTTTTTCTGAAATGATGGTGAGACGGTTGGCGGGGGCGTCCTCCACCCGACCAACGATACGGGCATCAATCCCGAATTCACCTGCGATTCCCATTACCTTGGCTGCATTCTCAGGGCTTACATAGATTTCCATGCGATGCCCCATGTTGAACACTTTGTACATTTCAGCCCAATCCGTGCCGCTCTCCCTGGCGATAAGCTCGAAGAGGGGCGGAATGGGGAAGAGATTGTCCTTAATGACGTGCTTATTCTCCACGAAGTGCATTACCTTTGTCTGGGCACCACCGGAGCAATGCACCATTCCATGAATTTCAGGGCGCATCGTGTCAAGCAGCCGCTTGATGACCGGTGCGTAGGTGCGCGTGGGGGAGAGGACGAGCTTTCCGGCATCAATGGGAGCTCCCTCCACATCGTCGGTAAGCTTAACCGAGCCAGAATAAACCAGTTCATCAGGCACTGCGGCATCGTAGCTTTCAGGATACTTCACTGCAAGATATTTTGCAAAGACGTCGTGGCGGGCTGATGTGAGACCATTGCTGCCCATGCCGCCGTTGTAGGATTTCTCATAAGATGCCTGTCCGTAGGAAGCAAGACCTACGATAACGTCACCAGCCGAGATATTTGCGTTATTGACGACATCCGAGCGCTTCATTCGGCATGTCACAGTGGAGTCAACGATAATTGTACGGACAAGGTCGCCTACATCGGCAGTCTCGCCGCCGGTACTGTAGATGGAAATTCCCATTTCACGAAGTTCGGCAAGCAATTCTTCCGTACCGTTGATGATGGCAGCGATCACCTCTCCGGGAATGAGCATCTTGTTGCGACCGATTGTGGATGACACGAGAATGCCATCCGTTGCTCCGACGCATAAAAGATCATCGATATTCATGATCAGAGCATCCTGTGCTATGCCTTTCCAAACGGAGAGATCACCGGTCTCCCGCCAATACATGTAGGCAAGGGAGGATTTAGTGCCGGCTCCGTCGGCATGCATGATGTTGCAGTAATCGGGATCACCTCCGAGGATATCAGGGATAATCTTACAGAAAGCTTTTGGATAAAGACCTTTATCCACATTTTTTATGGCATTGTGGACATCTTCTTTAGAGGCAGAAACACCTCTGAGGTTGTAACGCTGATCGCTCATGATGATGATGAATAAGGATCTGTCAGTGATTTATTCTGCAAAATTAAACAAAAAGCCCGAGAAAAATGACTTTAAGCTGTAAAAAACGGTGGATAATCAGCCGAGGAGAGGCTTGATGAACTCGCTCTCGATGAAGTAGACCGCTGCACCTGCCAGATAACCGATGAGTGCCGGAACGGAGATGCGGCGGAGATACCATCCGAAATTTATGCGCTCAATACCCATGGCAATCACTCCGGCTGCCGAACCGATAATCAGAACACTACCTCCAACACCGGCGCAGTAGCTGAGGAACTCCCAGAATGTCCCGTCAACCACGAAGTTGGCGAGATAACCGGTGGATGCAGCATCTGCGACAGGGTACATGCCCATCGCCGCAGCCACCAG
Organism: uncultured Bacteroidales bacterium; assembly: GCA_947176235.1. Taxonomy (GTDB): domain Bacteria; phylum Bacteroidota; class Bacteroidia; order Bacteroidales; family Muribaculaceae; genus CAMWPM01. The sequence goes on from CAMWPM010000016.1 coordinate 29,369, forward strand.
CGGAACATTGTCGACAATCGACGAAAGCAATCCGAGAAGGACGTTGATAATGTAGATGTTGTGGACATTGGCGTCGAGCCAGGAAGCCATTGTGGAGAGTATTCCGGTAGCCTGAAGTACAGCAACTGCCATCAGGATCCCGAGGAAAAACAGGATGGAAGGCATGTCGATGCGGGAAATGACGCGGGGGAGACGGTGCTCCTTAGCCTTATCAAGCATTTTGCCATTGTATAGACATTCCGTGAATACCCACATGATACCGAGGACAAGCAACATTCCGATAAACGGTGGGAGATGAGTGAGTGTCTTGAATACAGGGACAAAAATCAGTCCGGTGATTCCGAGCACAAAAAGCGACATACGTTCGCGTGGTGATGTGGGATCGACTTCGTCTTTAGGTTGCTGCATTACGGGATGCTCACCCTTAAGTGAACTTGAGAGCATGATCAACGGAATGATCATAGCGATAAGAGACGGAATCAACACATAAAGAATGAGCGCCATGGCAGTCACATTGCCTTTCACCCACAGCATTATTGTAGTCACATCGCCGATTGGCGACCAAGCACCACCGGTGTTGGCTGCAATGACGATCATTCCGGCATAAAGCCAGCGGTCGTGCTTTGAGCGGACAAGCTTGCGGAGAAGCATTATCATGACAATTGTGGTGGTGAGATTATCAAGCACCGCTGATAGGACAAAAGTTGTAAAGCTTATAATCCAGAGGAGTTTGCGCTTATTGCGTGATGAAATATTATCAGTGATAACCTTGAATCCGCCATGCACGTCGATCAGTTCGACAATAGTCATAGCTCCGATCAGGAAAAACAGAGTCTCTGTAATTTCTCCCAAATGCTCGATGATCTCGATATTCACGATATATTCGAGACACTGCATGTGAAGCGACTCACCATGAAGCCCAGCCTTATCCACATAAGCTTTCAATGCCTCAGGATTAATGGCGGGCAGAATTGAATCAGCACCGAGAGAGTAGACAATCCACATCAGCATTCCGAGAAGAAGAGCCGAGGCGGTCTTGTCGACCTTGATCGGATGCTCAAGAGCAATAGCAAGATAACCCACAACAAATAGGAGTACGAGGGTAAGAATCATGATGTGAAAAAGACTTGTGAGGTAGATAATATTTGTGATGAAACGGAGCCTTGGATTGGCGACTACAAAATTACGGAAATTTTTAGATAATTACACCTAAGGATTAGCAGTAATTTGTGTTAAAGTTTTGTTAAAAAAATGGGACGGTCAGGCATTCCTGTGACCGTCCCTTATTATGATGAATGTATAGCGGATATCAGAAGAGAAGATATGAGGAAGAGGGGGAGAGTTTACCGGTCATAACTCCGTTTTTGACAGTAAATACGATGCCATGGACACGGTCGGTGTATGTTCCGTCGGGACGTACGGTGGTCAGCTTCACTGACTGAGGTTTATCAGTGAAATTGATAAGCGCAGTGCCGTCCGAACCACGTTCAACCATCACTACTTTTCCATCCTTAGAGGCAGCGATGCGTTCGGGCTTGCCAGCCATTGCATGTCGGAATGCGTTGGCTGCCACTACTTCAGGATGACGGAATTCATCATTACCACGGGCGCCGAGCACGTTATTACCCCAGTAGTTGTCACGTGTGGAGCCGTCGGGGCGGGAGAAGAAAAGTGGAGTGCCGCCATCGCGGGCGGTGAGATATACCCATCCTGCACGAATCTGGTCGTCGGTCAAGCCGGCGGATTCATGCTCGTTGCAATAAGTGTCGTGTGACTCCACCCATGTGACCAGCTGGCGTGGGAGAGCAGGATGATGCCAGTCAACAATGTCGTCGGCATTGAAATTGCCGGCTCGCAGAGTGTTGCGGAGCGCGTGACCAAGAGAACTTGCCGTCTGACCCATATACTCAGCGTACTCTGCTTCCTTGACATTTCGGTCCTGAAGCACTTCCCCATATAGGAAGATTGAATCCGGCATCAGCAACGACAGACCTTTCACGCCCTCACGTCCCGTAGCGATGTTCCAGAAATTATTGCGCTCGGCTTTAGCATCGAGGGGATCGCTCGGCAGCCCGATATGCTTAGCCGTGTCGTAGCGGAAGCCGCGAGCACCGAGGTTAATCAAATCGTTTACGTATTGGAGATAATAATATTGAAAATCAGGATTTTCGGTGTTCACATCCGGAAGACCTCCCATTTTTCCTGTCGTACACTCGTAGCGGTCGTTGTAATCAATAATATCAGTAAGACCATTGGCATGGAAAAGATTTTCGTGGCCGCCCACTGCATTGTCGAGTCCCGGAAGGACGGCAGTATGATCAACAGCGGTGTGATTGGGAAGGACATCAACAATTACTTTCACGCCATAACGCGCCGCACTGTCACACATAGCCTTGAATTCATCACGTGTGCCAAGAGCATAGTTACCTATAGTCCAGTCGGTGGGCTGATAATAATAGTACCATTTGCCCTGTACTGAATCGCCCGGCTGGCTAAAGAGAGCACGTCCGCCGTTATCCCCGACATAGCACGCCTGCGCGGGGGATGTCTGGACAAAATCATAACCGGCTTCGGCGATATCCTTCATGTTGTCGGCAATAGTGTTGAACGACCAGCTCCAGGCATGAAGGATCACATCGTCAGGAGCTGATTTACGAGTCTGTGCCGACACTTCGTCCGCACTAATCCCGATTGCCATGAATGCAACTACGGCAATCGATGATCTGAATAATAAAGAAGATTTCATGGAAATGTAAGTATAATGATAAGAATTAAAGTATTAGTGCTGAATAATGGATTGAAGCAGCAGTGAATCAGACGTTTCAAGTTCACCGGAAAAAGCTTCGAGATATGCGTCGCCAAGCCTTACATCCTCATCATTGAGCAGGGTGAGGATCGAGCGGGAGTGAAGGATAGCACGCTCGGCGGCAAATTCAGAACGACGATGAGCCTCAACAACCTTGCGAGCTTCCTCGATGCCGAGCCGGCGAGCCTTCTCCAGACGGGCACCGGAGGCAGAGCCTCCGCATCCAGTCAGGACAGGGATGAAGGCAAATAACAGAAATACAATAAAGAAATTTTTCATTGTTCGTCAGAATTATTATCAGTCAGTCCAATTATGGTGTCACGCACCTGCTCCATAAGCCAACGTGGAGTGGAAGTGGCACCGCATATTCCGATACTTTCAATCCCGTCGGTAAGCCACTTCGGATTAAGCTGGCTAAGATCCGTAATAAAATGGGAATTGGGGTTGACTTCCCGACATTCTGCAAAAAGTGACTTTCCATTGCTGCTCTTGGGGTCACTTACGAAAATCAGCAACTGGTGGGAAGCTGCAAACTGACGCAGACAATCCACCCTGTTGGCAACCTGACGGCAGATTGTGTCGTAGCTCATGAACTTGGTGGAAGCCGGTTTGCGGGCGTTGATCTCTTCAATTACCTGCTTGAATCCGGAAATCGGTTTTGTAGTCTGGGAATATAGGGCTATGTCGCGGGAGAAATCAAGCTTGTCAAGCTGATCCACGTTTTCTACAACAATAGCACGCCCGTCGGTCTGTCCGACGAGTCCGTTGACCTCCGCATGTCCGCGCTTACCGTAAATTACAATCTGGGCATCACTTGATGCGTCATCACTCTGCTGTTTAATCCGACGCTGCAGCTGGAGCACAACCGGGCAAGTGGCATCGATAATCTCGATGTTATTGCGACGGGCTGTGTCGTAGGTGGATGGAGGTTCACCGTGGGCACGAAGCAACACTTTTACGTCATGCAACCTTTCAAGGTCATCATGAGAGATGGTGATAAGTCCCTTGGATCGCAGCCGCTCCACTTCGGCACTGTTGTGCACGATGTCACCGAGACAGTAGAGCCGCCCCGACTTCTCAAGTTCTTCCTCCGCCTTGCGGATGGCAGTCACAACCCCGAAGCAGAACCCTGATCCGGAATCAATCTCAATCACCATTGATACGGGAGTTAAACAGGTCGAGAAGGATTTTGTTCTGCTCGTCGACGGTAAGTTCCGAATTATCAAGGAGCACAGCGTCGTCAGCTTTGCGAAGGGGACTCTCCGCGCGGGTCTCATCAATATGATCACGGCTGACGACATTGGCAAGCACATCATCATAGTTAATATCCTCACCTTTTGCCTTGAGCTCATCAAAGCGTCGGCGCGCACGGGTTTCGGCTGATGCCGTGACAAAAACCTTGAGTTCGGCGTGGGGGAAGACTGTGGTACCGATATCTCTGCCGTCCATCACAATGCCTCCGTCGCGTCCCATAGCCTGCTGCATGGCAACAAGGGCGTGGCGGACCTGTGGGACTGCCGCAACAGGCGAAACGTGAGCCGAGACTTCAAGCGTGCGAATCTCCCGCTCGACATTCTCTCCATTGAGAAGCGTGGACTGCCTGTCGCCATTCACTTCAAAGTCAATTGAAATCATAGGAAGAGCAGCCACAAGAGCCGGAATGTCAAGAGTGTCGTCAGCGGCAATCATACCGTTGCGCATGGCATAAAGTGTGACAGCACGGTACATTGCGCCACTGTCGACGTAACGATAGCCGGTCACTTTGGCAAGCTGGCGAGCCATGGTGCTTTTGCCGGTCGAGGAGTAGCCGTCGAGAGCTACGGTGATTGGACGTTTCATAGTCATTATCGTCGTGAGGTGGTTGGATGAAGTATATCAGAAGCTAATTGAGAAATTTCGACATATTGAGTGACAAACTGAGCATAAGGACGGATGCTCCGGAATGTGGTTGGGCGAAAGCCAGCCCAACAGACATTTTTGTGGCATTGAATCCCGCACCCACCGACCACCCTGAAAGGAATGATCTGGAATAACGTGCCATGTCAGTATGCGTCTTGTAATTGTAGCCAAGAGAGATGTAAAAGCGGTCAGATGGAACGAAGTCCACTCCAAACACAAGATGCCGCATGAGATTGGAGAAGAATGAATCTTTCTTTACAAGTTCTTCCCCACTGTCAGCATCAACCGCTTTAAAGTAGGGGAGATTCCAACGGGTCAGATGCCATGCCGTGACGCTGAAACGGAACGGAACATTGACAAGCCCCTTGGTGATACCGAGACGAACATCGGTGGGGAGAGACGTGGACCGCTCGTCAAATTTCTTTACCTGTCCTCCAAGATTTGCTACGACAGCAGAAAATGAGAAGTCACGGTCAGGATCGTAATAGTTGACACCTAAATCAGTGGCAATAGCCCATGCCGTATATATATCGTAGGATGAGTAGACGCCTTTGATTGTGAAACCTCCGCGCCACCGCTCAGAGAGATCGTGGGCGAAAGATCCGGAGAAAGTGACGTCCTTGGGCGAGAAACTTCCGAGTTCGGCACCGGAGACGTCAGTGGATTTGATATCGCCGTAACCCATGTAAGAAATCCCTACAGCCCATGCGCCCAATTCGCCTGCCGAATGGGAGTAACGGATTCCGGCAATGTTGCTGTCGGAGAAATAACGGGAATAATTGAGGGCGAACTGTCCGCTCATCTCCGGTCCAAGTAGACCGGGATTTTGATCCGATACCTCAAGATTATCATCGATTGTGGATATATTGATTCCACCAAGACCGTAGATGCGTGCAGAAGAAGTGATGTCAAGAAAGTTGTAGCCGTTGCTGCCGGTCTGAGCCCATGAGGCATTACCGAAAGCAACGGCACCTATCAGCGCCATGATTGTCTTTAAGGAGCAATACATAGCGCAAAATTAGAAATTTTCTTTCAAATAGTCAATATCATTAAGAGTAATTAATAGCCAAATAAGCCCCCGTTCATTCACGTTTTACAATCGGGATAATTATCAACGCCCAGAGGATTGTGGCAAACATCGTCATGCCAATAATGAAAAGGAGATCGCCATAGGTAGTGGCTTCCGGCTGGGCGATTACGTTGCTGACACGACGGGTGATCACTGCAATTACAGTCACTACAGCTATAATGTAGGAGCAGATTTCCACCACCGAGAACAAAGGTCGGCGCTTGGGTGGAAGCCTGTTCATTACCTTGCGGGTAAACCAGGGGGTGACCGGAGCCTTAGAGAGACGTCGGTCAAGCATTTCGGAAATGCGACGGTCAACGTTGAGGCGGGAATCGGAGGAGTTGGTGTTATCTTTCATATCAGAGAATCGTTGGTTAAGAAACGGGACATCTTGGCGCGGGAGCGGGCAAGATATACCTTGACTGTTCCTTCGGGAATATCGGTGATTTTTGCTATCTTTTTTATGGGTTGTCCTTCAAGGTAGAAGAGAAGTGTGACCGTGCGTTCTTTGGGCGACAGAAGTTTCAGGCACTGCTCCACATCCATCGCTGCGTCGACAGCCGAATCATGCGACTCGGCGGCTGGCTGAAGGGATGGAGCGAGATCTTCGACGGAGTCGTCGGAGAGGCGGGATGAACGGCGCAACTCGTTGATGTACTGATTATATGCAATCTGATAAAGCCAGGTTCGAAAGCTTGAAATCGCCTTGAATGACTTTATGGAGATATAAGCCTTGAGAAATGTCTCCTGTCCGATGTCGTCGGTGAGCGATGCGTCACCACCAGTGAGATGGAGAATGAAGCGCCGCAGGCCTTCCTGATGCTCCACGACCAGTCGCCCGAAGGCATCGCGATCGTCGGTCGCGATGCATCGGGTGACAAGTGCTATTTCTTCTAAGCGTGAAAGCATTACGGAAGATTATTTACAGGACAGGAGTGGAATTGGTGAATGAGGGAGGGGAGAATCAGTTGCGTATGATGAACAGATTGACAAGCTTTGCGGCAGCAATCAGAATCAACGTGAGTCCTGCAATGACCGCCATTTCGGGAGTTCTGACACACATAAAGAAGATAAATAGGCTTATTCCTATGGCAAGCAACATCAGAGCATTATTGAATTTCTTCTGATTACAGATCACAGTGCGTCGAATTGATGATCCGATCCCTTCAGTAGCCTGGTCGGATGCAGACTGTTCGGAGCCCGGAACAGGGGGGATATTTTCGGTACCTGATGAACCGGAATTCATGTTTCTCGGATCATTGACATATATATGACGAACCTCGGTAACGGTTCCGCCATAGAATGCCGGAGGAAGCTGATAATTGTTCTCGATCGCTTTTTCGATAATGGCATTGCGACGACGATTGCGAGCGGATACATACCGCATCACCATCAATGTGATGAAAACAATCAATGCAATCGGAATGACGATTGAAGTAATCACAACTGCCGCGATTATTCTGATCCTGTTTTTCTCGGGTACAAATTCCGGTTCTTCCGGCATACGGTAGGTAATGCTCGTGACGTTGGCAGCATTGATAGAGTCGATGAACTCAGTGCGCTTGGCAATCGTATCGCCGTTCTGACTTAGAACTACAATAATCGCATTGGATTGAAGCGGAGAGTTCAGCGCATCGTCGATCTTTCTTTTTTGCTGATTAACTTCTCGTTTTAAATCGCGATAGCGGGAGTATTCATCTCCTTCAAACTCGCAGGATGAGAACCCAAAGGCGAGCACGCATAACATAAATGAACAGATAGCTTTAATCATAATATTTCAGTATTTTATTAAAATTTTTTTGATTGATTACATACTTTAGACGGATAAAAGGCAAAACAGGTTACAAATTTGGAAATTTTTTTTCAATTTTTATTGCAAAAAAATTGATATCAATATGTAAGAGGTAGATGTTTAGAACGTTAGTAAAAGAGTAGCTCAAAAATTAAGGTCATGGAACTGCCTGATTAGACCAGCCATTTCTCCACAGGAAATGGGATATATAAAAATAAATTTGAAATAGTTTGAAATTTTGAATAAGTTAAAGCCAAATTTGAACTATAAGTCATGAAAAATAGGAAATAAAGGAATCGTTAATCTTAAAAAAGCCGAGAAACAGAGGCTTCGCAGGATAAAAAAAGTAAAAAAGATTTGTCAGACAAAATAAAAGTCGTAACTTTGCAGTCGCAAAAAACCACTACAAAACCAATTTAATTAATTCAATTAATGGCAACAAAAATTAGATTACAGCGTCATGGTCGCAAGAACTATGCGTTTTATCCTATTGTTATCGCCGATAGCAGGGCACCACGAGATGGTAGATTTATTGAAAGGATAGGTTCTTATAATCCGAACACTAATCCTGCTACAATAACTCTCAACTTCGAGAGGGCTTTGTATTGGGTAAATGTAGGCGCCCAGCCTACCGACACCGTCCGCTCGATTCTTTCGAACGAAGGCGTAATGCTGATGAAGCATCTTCAGGGTGGTGTGAAGAAAGGCGCATTTGACGAAGCAGAGGCACAGCGTCGCTTTGATGCCTGGAAGGCAAAGAAGCAGGCCGCAGTAGATGCTCTGAAGTCAAGCATGGCCGATAAGAAGGAACTCGCCGCCAAGAAGCGTCTGGAGGAGGAGCAGGCCAAGAATCAGGCAAAGGCTGAGGTTGTAGCCAAGAAGAAGGCTGAAATCGCAGCTGCCAAGGCAGAAGCAGAGGCCGCCGCAAAGGCTGAGGCTGAAGCAGCAGCCACCGAGGAAGCTCCCGCAGCTGAATAATTTGGCTAAGGGATGAGCGGAGGAACGCATAATTCCGAAGTTCATATACAGTTTCCCCCTCTGACCTAAACCGTCAACAGTCGTGTTGTGAAACTGATGGTTAATCTTTAAGTTTCTGCAATACTTCGAAAATTAAGAACAGCCACGATATCACATAAGATATCGTGGCTGTTCTTTTTCCCCGTTATGTCAGCTATGAGTGTAAGATCAGGTTATTGAAATATCAGCGCATTGAAAATTGTGTTTAGGGATTTAGATTACCCATTTTAATTTGAGAAAATGACAAAATTTTTGAGAAAAAATAAACCTATGTTTATAATTTGAGATATCGAAAGAAATATTCATGAAGGAATTTGGGAGTGTTGGGTGATATTGGTACCTTTAACGGAAGTAAAACCAATAATTGATTGTCATGAAAAAGAATTTGCAAATTATCCTGATTTTTTTTGCGTTAATAAGCATCGGCGTTGCGGCTGCCAAAAAGAAGGAACCATTACGGCTCCCCTCAATAGCTTTGACTCTGAATGACGGGAGTGTAATCAATGGATTCCTGAAGAGTAATCTTCACTACATTAATAAGGATATTTCAGTGAGCGAGACGGTTGACGGAAAGAAGGAGAAATACAAATTGACTGATATTGATTCGCTTGTCGTAACTTACTTAGACGGCGAAAAAATGACGTTACGTCCGATATACGTGTGGAATGGATTCTTTAAAAAAGTAGATAAAACTCCCGTACTGGCAAATCTCTGCTATTCGAGTGACAAGATGACATGCTATATGGTGCCCGGAAGATATGAAAAAACTACCGCGGCTGTGCCATCAAATTATTTTCAAAGCAGTACGACGCGCAAAGATGCCTGGTTATATTACATGCAGATCAAGGATAATGGTGACCGCATTTCATTACTTTACACATACATACCATCCAAAAAGATTCCAAAGGTCAAGTCAATTCTGAGTGACATCAAAAACAACTTTGAAAAAGAGGATTTCAAACTTATCAAAGAAACTATTGAATCGGAAGGGGTTACAGCAGATGAACTGATCGATAAGCCATGGACAGTACTCGAAATTCTTGAAAGGAAAAAATAAAAACCGGCGGAGTAGCCGGATCAAAATTACAGATTTTCAATTCGGTATATTCTATATAAGACAAGGCGCTGTACCAAAATTTGATACAGCGCCTTGTGATTAGATAATTGGGAGAGGAAACATAATTTTTTTAGATTATTGTGTCACAAAAAATATCATACGAACGTCATTATAGTGAAGAGAATTAATAACGAAACTGGAAAAAAGAACTGTCACAATCATGACAAGCGGAGAATTCAAAAGCATATTACTGCCATGCTATAAGCGAATGTACTTAACGGCATTGGCGATCCTCCGTGACCATGATGATGCTTCGGATGCCGTGCAGGATGCGATCACCTCACTATGGCAAAATCATGAAGAGCTAAAGATTCCGGATAATCCGCAGGCTTTCTGCAACAGGACAATGCGAAATACCTGTATAGACCGCCTGAGATCAAGCTCAAAAAGATATTTCGAAAACATCGACAATCTTGGAGCGATTGCCGATGGGATGAATGCTGATACGGAAGCCTCCTTCACTACAACAAGTGCATTCATCTCGAAATTGCTTCTTATCTTTAAAGAAAAACAACGTAAAATTCTCATTCTGAGTATTTTCAGTCAATTGACAAATGACGAGATATGTGAAATAACGGGTGAGACTCCGGAAAACGTCAGGACAATAATCAGCCGAGGAAGAAAAAAGATTAAAGAGTATCTGAACAATGAAACGGGACAATAACATACAGCATATCAGAGAACTGCTTGAGAAATACTATCTTGCGGAGACAACGCGAGAGGAGGAGGAACGACTTGAGGCGTTCTTCGTCGGGTCGTACGATTCCGATATTCCCGAAGATCTAATGTCGGACCGGACGTATTTTACAGCAATGCAGGAGTTACATCCCAAGCTTGCAGAGGATGAAGTCCCGAGGGATCTGATAGAAAAACTCGACGGCATCATAGAGCTTGTACCTAAGAACGAGCAAATGAATCGCACAGGAAAGCGGGGCGTAATATTAAGATACGTGTCAATAGCCGCTGCGGCATGCATCGCAATTGCAGTATTTTTCAAGTTACCGACTTACACTGACAGTCTGATAACTCCAAGCGCTGAGAATATTGCTGATGCTAAAGAACTAATAATAAGCAAACCTCCTACAATGGATGAGACCGCTCTCCTGACACAGCCGGAGGTAGACAGCAAACTTAGCGAAGAAAACGTACATCAAAATTATACGAACAAAGAACTCGCATCTTACGGAGAATCCGACCAAACCGACGGATTCGTAGAGATCACAGATCCTGAGGAGGTGAGAAAAATTGCAGAGGAGATCGGCAATCTCTTAGCGCATAGCGCAACCAAATCGAGCGAAGCGATTGCGCAACTAAGCAACTCAATAGAATCATATAAGGAAATTACTAAAACAATATTGCAATGAAAACAACTAACTTTTTATTATGGATCGTACTGTGCATTCTGCCGATCTCGTGCAGTGCACAACGCACTCTGTCGGAAGTGTCATCGATAAAGGGTGTCACGTCAATATTCATAGGCAAAACAATGCTTAGGCTTGCCGGCACTGCCGTGAAATTTGACGGCGATAAATCGGGTGTAGACTACTCCCGGATGATAAAAGATCTTTCTTCGATCGAACTTATCCAATGTGAGAATCCACGTGTGGCAGAGGAAGTCCAGAAAAAATGCGACAAGATCTTGTCGGAATATCCTATGGAAATCATTACGGAAGTGACAAGTGATGAAGAAAACGTTGAAATCTCAGGAGTCTTCAACGAAGACGGTGAAACACTAAGCATGCTTCTGATCAAAGTCAAGGACAAATATGAGCCAACATATATCCTGCTAAAAGGAAAAATCAACGTCGACACTCTTGCAGAATCATTACATAACGAGTCCAACTAATCAACATTATACATAAATAGCAAAATGAAACGCGTAACATTTATCATCACACTAATTATTACATGTCTGGGCGCCCAGGCACTGACCGTCAGGGATATTATCAAGAAATATAAGAAAATTCCCGAGTCACAATATCAGGTGATTAAAGAAAAAGACCTTAAGAAAAAGGTAGCGACCGAGGACTTAAGTGATGAAGAGAAAGCAATGTGGAGCACAGCAAAGAGAGTGGAGCTCCTCTTAACCCCGGCGGAAGATAGAACCGCGGAGGAACTTGTGTCGGATGTAAATTCGTTAGACAACTATAGTCTTGCCTTATCGCTCAGTACATCAAACTATGTGGATGTTCTGGAGACAACTGACGGTGAGTCGAAGCCGGTAGAACCTAAGAGTTATCTGAAATCCATGATTCAAGAAGTGATTAATCCGACAGTGTATATGGATGTCTATGGTGAGGATACTCCATCGCGACCATTACAATCGGATGAATTACTGTCGAAACCTGTAGTTATAATAAAAATGATGGGGATGATCGGAATATGTTATATCGACGGACAAATGCGAGCCTCCGATGCAAAAGATCTCATTAAGGTGGACACAAGTACTTCGTACACTGTCACTGCAACTCCCGCAGATCACCCGGAGGATGCAAAGACATACGAAGTAAAATCAAAAAAAATGTAAAATTATTGCGGAAAGTTGAGAAGGTGAAAAAAAGAAAAAGGCTGTCATCACGACAGCCTTAACTCTTTTATAAACCAATCATTATCACATTTCTTGCAATGGAAAAAGTAATCTTGCTTTC
>CAMWPM010000017.1 GCA_947176235.1 uncultured Bacteroidales bacterium
CCCCCCCCCCCCCCCCCCCGCGCGCCCGGACATGTCACCACCCCCCCGGGGGGAGTGGGGGGAGAATCCGTAGCGGGAGAATCCGGCGTCGGCGGCAGCCCGAGCCATAACTTCCATCGGGGCACGGCCGTCGCAGAACTGCGTGTGGGAGTGAAGGGTGTAGTCACGGCTTCCTTCAAGCAGGTCGGAAAAAGATGAAATGCGGCGGGATGACGGTGATGTGAGGCGCATTGGCTAAAGTGATAGGCGGGAGCGATCGGGGGGATAATCGGTTGACTACTGAGCAGCGTCGGGGATCTCAAGGGTGACGACGCGATTGGAGAGGCGACGAAGCTCACGCCGTGCGTCGAGAATCTCGCGCTCAAGGTCGGTAATGTCAGGGGCGACGGAGAAATTTCCACCACTATATGTGCGTCGGAGAGCGTCGAGCCGAGCCTGCCGAGACTTAAGGGCTGCGCGGGCAACGATGAGCTGACGCATCGCATCGCGTGCCGTGGGGGAGGAGAAGCCGTCGAGGGAGCGGACTATGCGACCATCGGGGAGAGTGAAGACGAAAGAGGAGCGGTCGGCGTCGTCGGACTCAGCTGAGGTGCGAATCGCAGCAATCTTACGGAGCTGCGGAGTGTAGTCAGCTCCCGGCTTCCATGTGTCGCGGATCGATGTGACACGAGCACGGTCGGGGAGGTCGGGGGAGTCGACGGGATAGTTGATGCGCATGTCGGAGACGAGGAACACGTAGATCGTCACCTCTCCCGGGATCTGATTACGGTCGGTAGCCCACCACCCGATACCGTTAGACTCGTCGATTGCGAGCATGTAGTCGTTGTAGGGGGAATTGTAAGGCATACCGAGATTCTGCGGCTGCAGGAAGTCGGAGCCGTCGCGGCGAGTGATGAAGATGTCATAACCGCCGAGGGAGTTTTCTCCGTCGTTGGCGAAATAGAGCGTCACGCCGTCGGGCATCAGGAACGGATAGTTGGCGTCGCCACCTTCGTTGAGGACATCGCCGAGCGGCACGGGGGCATCCCAGTTGTCGCCATACAGGCAGATGGAGCTGACGAGCTGAAAATTATTGTCGGCGTCGGGTGCAGCCCAAATAATCTCGCGTCCGCTCTCCGGACAATAGACCACAGTGGGGTCGGCGCGGGGAAAGGATGGGGGGAGGACGTCGGGGCTTAGGAGACGACCCGATTCGGGTGAGAGACGATAATACTCGAAGAAACGGTCGGCATCGACGTTGATGCTGTCGATGATCACGAGCTGCTCAACGCGCTCCAGCATGGTGGAAATGCGGTCGATGCGGTCCTCCAGATCACCGCTTTCGTCGGGGAGGGCGCGTCGTCCCTTTCCGAGTCCCTTGCGATACAGCTCGAGATCGTCGGAGGCAAGTTCGGTGTTGTAGGCGAGGAGCGCGAGTTCGGCGAGACGTAGGTAAGCATCGTTGACCTTCTTGTCGCGCGCCTTGATGTAGGCTTCACGGGCCTGCTGCATGTCGCCAGTCTGCAGGAGCGCATCACCGAGAAGGATACAAGCCTGTCCGGCATCGCGGGACTTAGAAGCCGCGATCTCGCGGAACTGACGGATAGCCTCGTCATAGTCGCCCTGGCGGAGCAGATCGGAAGCAGAGTCAAGAGACTGAGCCGAAGCCGTCAGCGGAAAAATCAGGGCTAAGGAAAGAGCCAAAAATATGCGGAATAAGCGAAGATGATAAGTCATGACGGAGCCAATTAAGGGAAAATTTTGTCAAAAGTAAGTATAAAACCGCGCATGAGCAAATAATGGGGATTCAAAATTTCGTCAGGTCAGGCGAAAGTGGTAAATTTGCGGGACAAAAAACGCCGCTAATGAACAATTGTGCTTTCTTGACAGATGAAAGGGTGCAAAACGGCATTAATTTTGCAGGACTAAAAAACCTTTGCAAAAGACAACGACGATGACAAAAAGATACATAGCAGCGATAATGACAGCGATAGCGGCAAGCGTGACGATACTTTGCGCTCAGACTCCCGTCGCTACCTCGACACCGCGCAGCAATAACTCGCCCGAAGAGATGGAAAGCGAAGCTGTAGACGCAGCTATCGAGGCACCGGAAGTATGGCTTGTGACCTGTTACCCCGGAATGGACGTCTACGAGCTCGAAGGGCATACAGCTCTCCGCCTTAAATTCAATGACGGCAGAGACGTGGCTGTGAACTGGGGCGTCTTTGACTTCAATTCGCCCAATTTCCTTTATCGCTTCGTGAAAGGAGAGACGGATTACGTGATGGGAATCGCTCCCTACGACCTGTTCAAAGCCTCGTATGCACGCCACAGCCGCAGAGTGGAGGAGCAGAAAATCAATCTGACCCCTTCAGAAGCTATCAGACTGACAGAACTGATAGACAGCACGCTGACCGGGAACAACCGAGTCTACCGCTACAACTACGTGAAAGACAACTGCGCCACACGCCCACTGCGCTATCTGGAGAATGCAATGGGACAGAAAATCACGCTCGGCGCGAACTCGCTTCCCGCCGACTGCAGCAGCTTCCGCGACGACATGACGTACTATCACCGTAACTATCCCTGGTACCAGTTGGGAATCGATCTGGCTCTGGGCAGCGGAATAGACTACAGGCTTACCAACCGCGAACATTCCTTCGCCCCGATCATGCTCAAGGATATGATGGAGGGCGCAAAAGGAGAGGACGGACGGCAAGTCGTGACTGAAACAGCGGTGGCAGTGGAAGGAAACCAGACAGCAGCGACAGGCGGTCCGACCCCACTGCCGCTCCAGCCAATCACCGTGATGACGGCAATAATGCTTGCCACCGCGATAATATCGGCGACGGACGTGACGCGCGGGAAATTGACGAAATGGTGGACGAGCATCCTCTACGGAGCGTTCGGACTCGCGGGCCTACTGCTGACATTCCTGATTTTCGTCTCCGAACATGAAGCCACGACGCCCAACTGGCAGTACCTGATGATGAATCCCTTCTGCTTCATAGCCGCCATAGGAATATGGTTAAAAAATTGCAAGAAAGTGGTTTATTTCTACCAAATTATTAACTTTGTAGCTTTATTAGCGCTGACGGCGGCGGGACTAAGCGGCATGCAAAGACTGAATGTGGCGCTTTATCCGCTGATTGTCAGTGACATGCTTTGTGCAATAACTTATCTCTACATCAACAAACGAGAGTGCTTAAAGAAACAAAAATAAATATGGCAGCCGGGTGCCGGCTTGCGGCGGCGATGGTGGCAACCATCGTCACCCTCAGTGTCTCCGCCCAGCCGAACAGTGTGGCTCCCCGCCCCAAGCTTGTGGTGGGGATCATGGTGGACGGGATGTCGATGGATTACATCGAGCTGCTAAAATGCTACTTCGGCGAAGATGGATTGAAGAGGGTGCTGAATCAGGGCGTGACGCTGACCGACATCGACTACGGCACACCTCTTGACCGCACGGCGTCGACCGCGATGATCTACACGGGTGCCGAGCCGTCGGTGAGCGGAATAGGATCAGCCCATCATTATGACCGCGATACGCACAGGCTGATGCCGGTGTTCTTCAAGGGCGAAAATCCCGGAGACTTCTCGGACGAGACCTATTCACCGGAGGCAATGATGGTGTCGACGCTGACGGATGAACTGAAAATTGACGGCGGAGGTCTGGGGTACGCCCACACCATAGCCCCCGACCCATTGCAAGCCATCGCAATGGCAGGACATACGTCGAACAGCGCCTACTGGATCAATGACGTGTCAGGGAAATGGGTGACATCGAGCTACTACCAGGAGCGTCCGAACGCCATGCAGTACCATAACCGGACGAATCCGGTGTCGAGCCGCCTTGACACGCTTGCGTGGACACCGTCAATGAGCGTGGACCGCTATCCCGACATCCCATCGTTCAGACGTGCATATCCGTTCAGCATACGCTTCCAGCGATCGGATCCGAACCGCTATCGCCTCTACAAGCAGTCGCCATCGGTTAATGCGGAAGTGACAGAACTCGCAACCGACTATCTGACGACACTAAAGCTGGGACAGCACGAGGCCATCGACATGCTCAATCTGAGCTACACCGTGCAGCCCTACATGAGCGGTAAAGACGCAGACAACAAGCTTGAGGTGATGGACGGCTACATAAAGCTTGACAGAGATCTGGCAAAGCTCTTCTCGGCGATAGATGCCGGACCGGGAATGGAAAACACGCTTGTGTTCATCGCCGGAACTCCAGTAGCACCCCGCACACGACGCGACGAGGAGAAATGGAACGTGCCACACGGGGAATTCTCGACCCGACGTGCCATCTCGCTGCTGAACATGTACCTGATAGCGAAATTCGGCAACGGGGAATGGGTGAGCGGTTATCATGACAACCAGTTTTTCCTAAACCATAATCTGGTGAAAGAACGCGGGGAGGATCTGAATAACCTGCGTGTGGAAACCGCCCGCTTCCTGAACAGGATGGCAGGCGTGACCTACAGCTACACCATCGACGACATACTTGACGGCAAGGTGCATCACAATTCAGCCGCCCTGCAGCGCAACACGCACTACGATACATGCGGAGACGTGTTCGTGACTATCGCTCCGGGCTGGGAGGTGGTGGACGACTTCAATCCCGTGAACGCGGGGAACACCAATGCCGGGAATCACCTTGTGGAGCGAGTAGCCTTCTCGACCGCTCCGGCGTTCCTTCTTGGTGCGGGACTGAAACCTGAGGTGATTGAGATCCCAGTGGATGCCCGCGTGGTGGCTCCGACCGTTGCAGGTCTGCTTCGAATCCGTTCGCCGAACGGCGCATCGGTGGCTCCTCTCCGTCTCAGATAACGCGGACCTGCCACATACATAACGCCTAAATGAGGAGACCGGAAGCCTCACCGGGGAATTGATCCGGAGCGGGAATCCTCGCAAGAACAGAATCATCATTACGAAAAAAATAAAAACACTATACAAAAAATGTCACTTAACAGCATTCTGAGCAAGCTCTTCGGAAATAAGTCGCAGCGCGACCTGAAAGAGATTCAGCCCATCGTGGACCGCATCAAGGCTCTTGAGCCGAAGATGAAAGGACTCGACAACGACGGCCTCCGCGCCGAAATAGACCAAGTGCGTGCGGCGATAGCCAAAGCTACCTCACATGACCAGGAGGAGATAGACCGCCTCAAGAAAGAAGTGGATGATCTGCCCTTCGAACAGCGTCAGCCCCTGTGGGATCAGATAGACCGCCATGAGAAAAATATACTTGACACGATCGAAGATCTCCTGAACGAGAATCTGCCGACCGTGTTTGCCGCCCTTAAAGAGACCGCAGCCCGCTTCGCGGCATCGGAGACCGTGGAAGTAACTGCCACGGACCTGGACCGCGAGCTCGCCGCCCAAGGGAAGGACTTCGTGAGCATCGAAGGAGACAAAGCTATCTGGAAGAATCACTGGATAGCCGGTGGCAACGAAATACACTGGGACATGGTGCACTATGACGTGCAGCTTATCGGCGGCGTAGTACTCCACCAGGGCAAAATCGCAGAAATGGCTACCGGTGAGGGCAAAACGCTCGTGGCAACGCTTCCGGTGTTCCTGCGTTCGCTCTCAAAGCGTGGCGTACATGTGGTGACCGTCAACGACTATCTTTCGAAACGTGACTCGGAGTGGATGGGCCCGCTCTACATGTTCCACGGGTCGACGGTTGACTGCATCGACAAGCACCAGCCCAACACCCCCGAGCGTCGCGCCGCCTACAACTGTGACATCACATTCGGCACGAACAATGAATTCGGCTTCGACTATCTGCGCGACAACATGGCGATGTCGCCCCAGGACATGGTGCAGCGCAAGCATTACTATGCGATCGTGGATGAGGTGGACTCGGTGCTTATCGACGACGCCCGTACACCGCTGATCATCTCCGGACCGGTGCCGAAGGGGGATGACCAGATGTTCAATGAATACAAAGCCAACGTGGAGAAGGTGGTGAACGCCCAGCGCCGCCTTGTGACCCAGATACTGAGCGAGGCAAAGACCAAGCTTGCCAGCGAGGATAAAGACGTGAGGAAAGAGGGTGCGCTCCTTCTGTTCCGCGCGTACAAGGGACTGCCGAAGAACGGCGCGCTGATCAAATTCCTGAGTCAGGAGGGCATGAAGAATATCCTTCTGACCACCGAGGCATATTATCTCCAGGATAATCAGCGCGAGATGCCGACGGTGACCGATCCGCTCTACTTCGTGATTGATGAGAAGAACCGCAGCGTGGAGCTTACGGATAAAGGTATCGACGAACTCACCGGCAAATCGAACGACCCGCATTTCTTCGTACTTCCGGACATAGCAGCGCGCCTGTCGGAGCTTGAGCATATCGAGGACCTGAACGAGCGTCAGGAGAAAAAAGACGAGGCGATGCAGGAATACGCCGTGAAGGCAGAGCGCGTGCATACCGTGACGCAGCTCCTAAAAGCCTACACGCTCTTCGAGAAAGACGTGGAATACGTGATCGACGACAACAAGATCAAGATCGTGGACGAGCAGACGGGCCGCATCATGGAGGGTCGACGCTACAGCGACGGACTTCATCAGGCAATCGAAGCCAAGGAGGGCGTGAAGGTGGAAGCCGCCACGCAAACCTTCGCCACAATCACGCTGCAGAACTATTTCCGCATGTACCACAAGCTTGCAGGTATGACCGGTACGGCAGAGACGGAAGCCGGCGAGCTCTGGGACATCTACAAACTGGATGTGGTGACTATTCCGACCAACCGTCCGATAGCGCGAATCGACATGAACGACCGCGTGTACAAGACGAAGAAAGAGAAATATGCAGCCGTGATCAACGAGATTATGGCTCTCAGGGAAAAGGGACGTCCCGTGCTCGTGGGAACAACTTCGGTGGATATTTCCGAGCTTCTGAGCCGAATGCTGACGATCAACCATATTCCCCACAATGTGCTCAACGCCAAGCTTCACCAGAAGGAGGCGGAAATTGTGGCACTCGCAGGAAAACCGGGCACGGTGACAATCGCCACCAACATGGCCGGCCGAGGCACCGACATCAAGCTGCCGCAGGAGGTGAAGGATGCCGGAGGTCTTGCCATCATCGGTACAGAACGCCATGAGTCACGCCGCGTCGACCGTCAGCTTCGCGGACGTTCCGGCCGTCAGGGTGATCCGGGTTCATCGGTGTTCTACGTATCCTTCGAGGACCAGCTGATGCGCCTCTTCGCAACTGACCGAGTGATGAAGATGCTCGACACCCTGGGACTGAAAGAGGGCGAGATGATTGAATCGAAAATGGTGACCCGCGCCATCGAAAATGCCCAGAAGCGAGTGGAGGAGAACAACTTCGGAATCCGCAAACGCCTGCTTGAATATGACGACGTGATGAACAAGCAGCGTACATACATCTACGGACGCCGCCAGCACGCGCTTCTCGGAGAGCGAGTGGGAATCGACATCGCCAACATGCTCTACGACATCGTGGAGAATCTGGTGAACAACTACGAGACTTATCCCGACTACGACGACTTCAAGATGGAGGTGATGAGAAGCCTTACGATCGAGCCTCCATTCACCGCCGAGGAATTCGGCAACATGAGCAAGGAGGAGCGTATCGACGCACTTCATGCCGCCGCCAACGAAGCCCTTCAGCGCAAGAGCCAGCGTATCATCGAAATCGCTCTTCCGGTGGTGAAGGACTGCGTGGAAAACAGAGGCATGAAGGGCAAAATTCTTGTGCCGATGACCGACGGCAAGCGCCTCTTCAACCTGCCTGTCGACCTGCAGGAAGCTTACGATACAGAGTGCCGCTCAATTGTGAAAGAATGGCACAAGGCGATCCTGCTTGTGAGCATCGATGAACTCTGGAAAGAGCACCTCCGAGAACTTGACCAGCTGCGTCAGTCGGTGCAGAACGCTTCATACGAGCAGAAGGATCCTCTGGTGATCTACAAGGTGGAATCGTTCCATCTCTTCGAGGCTATGCTCAACAATCTGAACGTGAAGGCACTCTCGACGCTTATGCGCGGACAGATCTACATCCCGCCGCGTCAGGCACCCCGCGAGGAGGAAGCCAATGCCCAACAGAATGAAAATGCAGAGGCACAGAGCGCACCCGCTCCCCAGCGTCGCCAGGCACCCGAGGTGAAGGCCGCCATGCCCGAACGCCCCAATGACTACTCGCGCTACCGCACGAGCCGCGAGGGGCTGCCCGGAGAGAATGCACAGCGCGTAGCCGCCTCGGCACATCAGGGTGAAAGACCCCGTCCGGAGCCTATGCGCGCCGCCCCGAAGGTGGGAAGAAATGATCCCTGTCCATGCGGCAGCGGCAAGAAATTCAAGAACTGTCACGGCCGCGGGCAGTGATGACAGCCGAGAACCGCAATAAAAAACAATGACCCGAACCGAAAAAGCGATAACAATGGACGAAGACCAGAAAAAGCTGAAACGTCTGCGACTGACCATAATCCTTGGGATGATCGCCGCGATAGCCATCATCGGATTATTAATCTGGGGCGGCAAACAGGTGGCTCAGGTGAGCGAGCTGAAAGAACAGAACGAACAGCTGCAGCTTGCCAACGAGCAACTCCAGCTCTCAAACGAGTATGAGGCGCTGAACCATGAGTTCAGCCAGTATGAGAACCAGCAGCAACTCCTCGTGAATGATTCGATCGTGCAGAAATACACGGCGGCAAAAGCCAAAGTGGAGCGCCTTATGCAGGAACTCAAAAATGAGAAAACACGCAATGCAAAGCGCATCAAAGAACTGCAGAACGAGATCACCACGCTCAAGGGTATCCTGCGCCATTATGTGGCACAGATAGACTCGCTTGGGAAGGAGAATGCAGGCCTTCGTGCAGAAAACACGGAGATAAAGAGCCAGAACCGTCAGCTTGAGGCGCGTGTGCAGTCAGAATCGAAGAAAAACGAGACGCTGACTGAGCGCATGGTGCTCGCCGAGAAGCTTAATGTGACGGGGCTGACACTGACGGGTCTGAAGAAAAACGGCAAGCAGGAGAAGAATATCACAAAAGCCAAGCAGCTTATGATCACGTTCACGATCCCGCAGAACAACTCAACCCCTGTGGGCGAAAAGACGATCTACGCCCGCATCACCAGCCCCGAGGGCGCCCTGCTCGGCAACGGAGGCACATTCAGCTTCGAAGGCGCATCCCTCCAGTGCACAGCGAAAAAGACGATAGAATATGCGGGAGAAGAGATAGGCGGCATCACGATCTACTGGGACGTGAATACGGCGCTTACTCCCGGCGACTATACGGTGGAACTGTTCGCAGACAACTACCGTCTTGCCTCGCGTCATTTCACAATGAAAAAGTGATTCCGGGACAATGAGCGAAATGGAGGTCATCAAGCAGATGTTCGGCTACATAGCCGAGCAGCTCGGGAGCCAGGACGTGACAACCTTATCCTCGGCTTTCAAGCTGCTGCTGAGCCTATTGCTCGGCTCCGTGGTGGGCATGGAACGCAAGCGGAAAGGGCAGATAGCCGGCATACGCACGTTCGCACTCATCAGCATGGGTGCCACTCTGGCGATGATTCTCTCAATCTATATCCCTCAGGAATATTTAGGACTGAAGAACGGCGATCCGGGGCGAATCGCGGCACAGGTGGTGTCAGGAATCGGCTTCTTGGGCGCGGGAGCCATCATACAGATGAAAGGCTCGGTGCGCGGACTGACGACAGCCGCGGGCATCTGGATGGTCGCAACCATCGGACTTGCCGTGGGTGCCGGAATGTATGTGATCTCCGTCGTTGCTACGGCGCTGATAATGTTTATTCTGGTGCAACTCGAAAGCATTGAACACCGGATAAAAGTGGGCGCCGAATCACGGATCGTGAGAGTGAAGGTGAACGGTATTGTCACGGACATCGAGCTCTTCAAGGAGATATTCAGAAGAAATCAGGTGCACGTGAGCAACGTGTACGTGGAATACGAATACGATGTGGAGGTGACCCGCCTCAACTTTATCGTGCTAATCAAGGAACAGACGGATTACGTCGGTCTGTTCGACGAAATGAAACGGCGTGTGAAATCAATCGCCGCCATCTCGCTTGCCACACAGGTGAGCATCTGATCCGTCAGCCGGGCGAAAACGCGACTGACGCCATCAAAAAGTTAATAACCAATCAGGAAAAAGAGACAATGGAAAGTCTGATAACCGACCTTGCGTTCATTCTACTGTTAGGTGCCGTGGTCACGGTGGTGTTCAAATGGCTAAAACAGCCTGTGGTGCTGGGCTACATCGTGGCGGGCTTCCTAGCCAGCCCTAACTTCACGCCTATTCCGTCAGTAACAACAGAAGCAAACATTGACTTCTGGGCTGAACTTGGAATTATCGTCCTGCTTTTCTCTCTCGGCGTGGAATTCAGCTTTAAAAAGCTGATGAACGTGGGCGGGTCGGCAATCGTGACGGTGATCATCATAATCACGGGCATGATGATGTCGGGCTTCCTGGTGGGACATTTCCTCGGATTTTCCAGCATCAACTGTCTATTCCTGGGCGGAATGCTCTCGATGTCGTCGACTACGATCATCATCAAGGCATTCACGGACATGGGTCTGAGGCAAAAAAAATTCGCGTCGATAGTGTTCGGCGTGCTGATCGTAGAGGACCTGTTTGCTGTGCTTCTGATGGTAGTGCTCTCGTCGATAGCCGTGAACAAGAGCGTGGAGGGAAGCGAGCTTCTGCTCTCGGTGAGCAAGCTCGTGTTCTTCCTGGTAATATGGTTTGTAGTGGGCGTGTACGTTCTGCCGTCGGTACTTAACCGCGTGAGAGTGTTTCTGAACAATGAGACACTGCTTGTGGTGTCGATGGGTCTGTGTCTTGGAATGGCAGTGTTCTCGGTGGCATGCGGGTTCTCGCTTGCACTTGGCGCGTTCGTAATGGGCTCCATCCTTGCGGGAACGAGTTATGCCGAGCGAATCGAACGCGTGACAATGCCTGTTAAAGATCTGTTCGGGTCGGTGTTCTTTATCTCCGTAGGCATGATGGTACAGCCGACGGTTGTGGTGGAATACTGGGGTCCGATACTCCTTCTGTCGGGCGTGGTGATCGTAGGCATGATAGTGTTTGCAAGTTTCGGACTGATCGTTACGGGTCAGTCGCTGAAGGTGGCTATCCAGTCAGGCTTCTCGCTGACGCAGATCGGTGAATTCGCCTTCATTATCGCATCGCTCGGTCAGTCGCTTGGCGTGCTTGACGCGACGATCTATCCGATCGTGGTGGCTGTGTCGGTGATCACTACCTTCACTACCCCCTATTTCATCAAAATGGCAGAGCCTTTCTACCGGCTTCTGGACAAAATGCTGCCAAACCGCCTCCATTCACTGCTTGAACGATTCCATAAAGAGGCGGAGACTCAGCAGGGCGGCAGCAACACGACGCGCAAGATGTGGGGTTCGCTGATAAAGAGATACGCTTGGCGAATGATGCTTTTCTCAATTATCATCATAGCAATATCACTGGTGTCGAGCCAATATTTCACGCCATGGCTTGCAAAAATGATACCGAGTGTCGGGAAACTCCTTGGCGTACTGATCACGCTTGCGTTTATCGCACCGTTCCTCATGGCACTGTCGCTTCCGGTGTCGAAGAAAGGGGAGCGTGAGCTTCTGGCTGCATCCGGCGGCAATCATGGCGAAGTCCCGCTTGTGGTGATGTCGGTGGTGAGAGTGCTGATCGGTCTTGGACTTGTGATCTCGTTTATCACGAGTGTCTACGGACTGGCGGTCGGCATCGTAGCCGGAATCGTATTTATCGTGCTGATACTGATGGTGTTCTCACGTCAGGTGATGAACGGAATGCGCAATATCGAGGCAAAATTCATCAATAACCTGAATGAGCGCGAGCTGCGGCGCAGCGGCAAGAACAATTCGCTGGTGAGCGACCTGCACTTAGCGTACATGCATGTAGGGTGTAACGCGCCGTTCGTGGGCGAGCGTCTGATCGATTCCGGTCTCCAGAAGGATTACGGCGTGAATGTGGTGAACATACAGCGCGGACAGCAGTTTATCCCTGTGCCGGCAGGCGACGCCCGTCTCTTCCCCGGCGATGTGGTGGGCGTGGTAGGCACTGACGCCCAGCTTGAGGCTCTTCTGCCGGTGATGGAGCATGAGGAGCACAGCGAGGGTGGTGCGGATGCCCGCGACTTCGAGCTGAGGTCGGTGTCGCTCTCGGGAACATCACCACTGTTAGGAAAAACAATCGAGCAAATTGACGTGCGCCGGCGCTATCAGGCTTTCATCCTCGCCATCGAGCGCGGGGGAGAAACGATCACCAATGTGATCAAGGAGCCGCTTGAGGAGGGAGACCGCCTCTGGATGGTAGGAAGCCGCGGCATCCTGGACGCAATATCGTGAACTGACATAATCAAGCCCTGCCTGACGGCTGGGCTGCTAATGAATACTTAATCAAATCAAGAAAAAGAACAAAAGCATAATAAATGGGACGCAAAAAGAAGGAGCTGCCCGTAATCACGGACGTGGAAATCGCTGACGTGGCTGCCGAGGGGAAATCGGTGGCGCGAGTTGACGGCAAAGTGGTGTTCATACCTTTCGGGGCACCCGGCGACGTGGCTGACGTGAAGATAGACCGCAAGCGGTCGTCGTGGAGCGAGGGTCATATCGTGGAGCTAAAAAAAACGTCGGCACTCCGTGTAGAGCCGAAGTGTGAGCATTTCGGGACGTGCGGCGGCTGCAAGTGGCAGCATCTGCCTTACGACTTCCAGATAAAGTGCAAGCAACAGCAGGTGACTGATGCCCTGGAGCGCATAGCCAAGATTCCGCTTCCGGAAATCAGCCCGATCCTCGGGTCGGAACAGATATGGGAGTACAGGAACAAGATGGAGTACACGTTCTCGAACAAGTCGTGGCTTACGTTCGAGCAACTGTCGAGCGGCGCGGAGTTCCCTGACCGTGATGCGGCGGGGTTCCACATACCCGGCGCGTTTGACAAGGTGCTTGACATCAAGGCGTGTCACCTCCAGGATGATCTCGGCAACCGGCTGCGCCTGTTTGTAAAGGCGTGGGGAAAGGAGAACGGTCAGACGTTCTACGACCTGCGCGCCCAGACGGGATTCCTGCGGACGATGATGATAAGGATAGCGTCGACGGGCGAAGTGATGCTCGTGATGGTAGTGGGTGAGGAAAATCCAGAGGCTATCAATAAGCTGATGAAGGCTCTGAAAGAGAATTTCCCGGAAATCACGTCGCTCAACTACGTTGTGAACACCAAGCAGAACGACACGTTCGGAGATCTGGACGTAGTGAACTGTCACGGGAAGCCTTACATTGAGGAAGAGATGGAGGGACTGAAGTTCAGAGTGGGACCGAAGTCGTTCTATCAGACGAATTCGCGTCAAGCCTACCGGCTCTACTGCGTGGCACGTGATTTCGCCAATCTAAAGGGTGACGAACTGGTGTATGACCTTTACACCGGAACCGGAACGATAGCGAACTTTGTGGCGAGAAAGTGCCGAAAGGTGATCGGAATAGAATATGTGCCGGAGGCAATCGAGGATGCCAAGGTGAACTCGGCGGTGAACGGCATCGAAAATACGGAATTTCTGGCAGGAGACATGAAGGATGTGCTGACAGACGATTTCATCGCCGAGAAGGGACGTCCGGATGTAATGATTGTGGATCCTCCGCGAGCAGGAATGCATCAGGATGTGGTGGACGTGATACTGAACGCTGAACCAAAGAGAATCGTGTACGTGAGCTGTAATCCGGCGACGCAGGCACGAGATCTGGCGCTTCTGCACGCGAAATATGACGTGGAGGCTGTGCAGCCGGTGGACATGTTCCCCCACACGCATCACGTGGAGAACGTGGTGGCACTTTCCCTGCGTGGAGAGGCTTAAAACCCGGTAGGCTGAGGTGGGGCGGAAGCTGCTGCCAGAGCTGAATTATAGTATCGCGGGTCGTCGCTGACCTCACGACCGATAAAAGGAGGCTTCTCAAAAGACTCGGCAGAATCGGACAACTCAATTTCGGCGACAACGAGTCCGGAGAGCGCTCCGTGGAATTCGTCGATTTCCCAGAGGTGGGAATCGGGCATCAGAAGGTAATGACGGGTCTTGGAGATGACAGTCCCCTCGGGCAGTCCTGCCTCGATCATCTGCCTGGCGTCGGTGACAGGGAGGGGGTATTCCCATTCGTTGCGGACGATGCCCCGGTTGGCACCCTTGATGGTGATGAATGCCCTGTCACCTGCGATGCGCAGGCGTACGACTGCATCGGCGCGCCGTGACAGATACGCCTGGACGATTGATACGCTCCGGGATGCCATTGACCGCCAGGATTCGTCAATGACCAAAAACTTTCGTTCGATTTCTTTTCCCATAGGATACAAAGATAGATATAAACTTTCAAAGACTGTGAAGATACAAAGAAAAAATATATTGTTGCATGCTTTCATGATTCTGCTTCCGATGGTGCTCGTATGCATCAGTCAGGATGCATGGGGCCAGAAAGATAAAGGCTGGACACACGGCGACACGCTCAACCGTGAGGTTGGGTTGAAAGAAGTGGTGGTGAAAGCCAAACGACAGAAATACAGCAAGAAAAATAATCCTGCGGTGGATTTCGTGAATCGTCTGCGCGCGGCAAAAAACATAGCGGATCCCAGGTCGAATCATGATTATTACCAGTATGACCGCTATCAGGTGCTTTCGCTGGGCTTCAATAATTTCGATACTGCGCACGTGAGGGAGGGAAAACGTCTGTCGTTTCTGAAAGAACATCTGGACACCTCAATCTTTACGCAGCAACCGGTGCTACCCCTTATTGTCAAAGAAAAGAATTCGCACGTCTACTTCCGACGTGATCCAAGCGATGAGAAGGAGGTGGTGACAGGTCTGACGACAAGCGGCATCGACGACATGATAGACGAGGGGGGAAGCGTGCAGGTGATGCTTGACGACATACTGCGTGAGGTGAATCTATATGATAATGATGTGCCGCTCTTCCGTTACAGATTCGTGAGTCCGCTGTCGAAAATCGGGCCTGATTTCTATATGTATTTCCTGACCGACACGGTGACTGACGGCGACATGAAGCTGATAGAGCTGAGTTTCACGCCGAGAAACGGCGCGACGATGGGATTCTCGGGACGACTGTATGTGGAAGAGGGCGATACGGCGATGTTCGTGAGGAAAGTGAAGATGGGTGTCCCGGCAGCAATCAATCTCAATTTCATCGATAAGCTCCAGATTGAACAGGCTTACGAGAAGGCTCCGGACGGGAGCCGACTCAAGACGAAGGATCATCTGACGTTCTCGGCGAGCGTGCTGCCCGGAACTGACGGTCTGTACGGGCGCCGGATAATCGACTATACGAATCACACGTTCGATGCTCCGGAAGATATGTCGGTGTATGACATACTGGGTCCGTCGCTTACTCTCGGCACAGCTACAGAGATGGATTCGACCTATTGGGAGAGTGCCCGTACGGGAGCCATGACCAAAACTGAGGCAAACGTGGGCGGAATGATGACGAGGCTGCGCACGGTCCCCACGTTCTTCTGGGGGGAGAAGGTGCTGAAAGTGTTTGCATCGGGATATATCGGCACGGCGAAAAAGGACAGTAAGTGGGATTTCGGACCTGTCTACACTTTCGTCAGTCACAACGATCTGGAAGGCTGGCGCCTCAAGGTGGGAGGCATGACAATGGCACCTTTCAGCCGTCACTGGTTTCTGCGTGGAGCTGTGGCTTACGGAACGAAAGATCATATCTGGAAATATGCGGGGGAGGTGGAATATTCGTTCAACGAGAAGAAGGTCCATTCAAGGGAGTTCCCGATACATTCGATAAGAGCGTCGTATGACTACGATGTGGATCATGTTGGACAACATTACGGAGTGTTCGGCGACAATATGTTCACGGCTCTGACGCGCACACGCAACGACATGATCACCTATCAGCGAAAAGGCGCGCTTACCTATACGCTGGAACTTAACAACAATCTCTCGATTACCGCCAAGATAGAGGCACAGCGTCAGATTCACAGCATCTACATGCCCTTTGTGACGCAGGGCGGAGTGAATCACAGCGACTTCTGGCTTAACTACGGCGAGGTGAAACTGAGATGGGCGCGCGGGGAAAAATATTATCAGCGCCGAAACGAACGAATCCCCCTGAGCCGTGACCATACGGAGATCACGCTGATACAGAGATTCAGTCTGCCGGGGAGCGCCTGCGGTTCGTTCAAATACAATCTGACGGAACTTGTCTTGCGGAAGGCTGTGTGGTTCTCGGCGTTCGGACACGCCGACATATTCGTAGCCGGAGGAAAACTTTGGACGCCTGTGCCCTATACGCACCTTCTGATGGCACCAGCCAATATCTCCTACATCTGGCAACCTGGATCATTTGCACTGGCGAATCCAATGGAATTCTTAGGTGACAGATATTGCATGGCAGATTTCACTTACCGTCTGGACGGTCTGATCCTTAACAGAATTCCCCTTGTCAAGAAACTGAAACTGAGAGAAAAAGTGGGGGTGAGAGGATGGTACAGCAAGCTCGGCAGAAAATTTGATCCGCGCTACAATGACCGTCTTTACGTCTTCCCGAGCAATGACTGTATGCCCGACATGCCGCATCCGTACATAGAGGCGTATGCGGGAATAGAGAATATCCTGCGCTTTTTCAGCGTGGACTATGTGTGGAGAGTGAATTACCGAGGCGTGCCGGCATCGCGCCGTCATGGCGTGAGATTCGGCATTGTCGTATCGTTTTAATCGGTGTGAAACTTGATTAGACCGGGCATTGATGCGCGGGCGATTTTGGAGATCTCCAGTCCGCGTGTATAGGCAACCTTCCTGAGCAGGTCGGCAAACATGATAGCCGTGGAACCGACGAATCCTAAAGGAAGGTGACGGAATTCGGCATAGGCGGCGATGTTACGGTCAAAGAACCGTTCGAACGAACGAGTGACGAGATTAACGACATATTCATTGTCAAGATGATCGGCAAGGAATGTGGCGTAGCGAGAAAGGGTGCGGTTGGGGGATGTGGCGGTGTAGACGGCATCCATCACGGCATCGGAAGTGAGAGAGAATTTTTCGAAGAATTCGTGATGCAGCTTTACAGGGGCAAGATTCTTAAGGCAGTCCGCCACAAACTGTTTGCCGAGATCGGCGCCTGAACCCTCGTCGCCGAGGATGAAACCGGCAGGACGGACGTTGCGTGTGATCTTAGAGCCATCGTAGACACAGGAGTTGGAACCTGTGCCGAGAATGCAGGCGATACCGGGTGTGTTGACAAACAAGCCTCTTGCAGCCCCGAGCAGGTCGCTCTCGATTGTGACAGGTGTCTTGAACTGTGCGACCAGTGACATTTCCATTATTTTGTTCTTATCCTCGTTGGCGCATCCGGCGCCATAGAAGAAAATGTGTTCCCATCGATGCTTGAAGAATGTCTCGGGGAGTTCGAGGCGGATACTGTGAGAAATTTCGCGACGTGACAGGAAGTAGGGGTTAAGACCTTGTGTGTAGGCATGCTCCACGACGGTGTCGCAATCGACAAGCGACCATTCGGTGCGGGTGGAACTGCTGTCAGCAATAATCTTCATAGTAGCTCAATCCGTTGGATAAAAATAAGGAATGGTAGATGATAAAGAGAAATGTGATGAAATGAAGGAAATGAAGAGAGGAAGATCCGGAAGCCTGTTGCAGAGGATCAGATGCGACAGGCTTCCGGCTAAATATCGTACAGCGATCCGGACTTCATTCAGTGCAGAAAGACGGAAGAAATAATATGTCTACGGCTGTTTACTCGTCGAAAGTAAGTTCGTCGAATCCGGCAGCATCGAATTCGTCTGGGTTAAACTCGTTGGAGCCGTAGAATTCTTCATCCATGTCCGTGTCGAGCATTGCAGCAGCTGCTGCGTCAGCCTTTGCGTCAAACTCATCAAGGTCGATGGTCTGGGCAGGAGCGGTGCCACGAGAGAGAGTGCATAGCGGTTCGGAAAGTTTCTTGTTAGGCTCCAGCTCCTTCATCTCGATGTAGAAGGAACGGTCGGTGATATAGTCGAAGGTGAACATCAGTCGCTGCCCTTCATCGTCGATGAAGTCGCTGAGGATGCTATCCTCCATCAGATAGAGGTCGTCGGCATTGTCATCGCCCATATCCTCAAGGGTGATTTCACGCTCCTTTTCCCATCGGTCGTCGCAGATGAAAAAAGATGACATCATTGACTTGTCATATCCGACAGCCTCGCAGATAGCGTTCTTCAGGTCGAGAAAGGTAGCGTCAGCGTCAATTTTGATTTCACGACGGAAGTTGTCGACCTCGTCGGAAACAATGCGGAAGTTAAATACCATATATAAATCGTGTTCTTTTTAGGTATGTGAGGTAGATAGCGCGAAGTTAAGAATAAACTCGCAAAGATTGCAACAAAAACCTCTTATTTTTTAGCGGGAGCGGTGTAAAATTCAATAAGCCGGGCCAGAGCGTCGATACACGCGGGACAGAACGAGTCGACGGTGTTGACACGCATACGGCAAAGGTCGGCGGGGCGGTAGTGGTCATGGAACGAGTAGCCGGCCCCCTCGTAGAGCCCCACAGGATAGTCACCGGCGCGTTCGACGGGAGTAGGGACAGGGGTACCTTCGGGAATCAGGTGCTTCCATTTCGAGTCGAAATCGACAAGAGTGGTGATGTTGGGCTCCCAAGGCTCTATGTCGACCGGGTAGAGGGCCGCCATTTCGTCGTCGGGATAGAAATACTCGTCGGCAAGACCTCCGAAGCTATGTCCAAATTCGTGGGTAACTACGGGCCAGAACATACGGTGACGGGCGGTGGTGAGAGTGTAGGAATTGTAGATTCCTCCTCCGCCGTATTCGTCGGTGTTGGCAAGAATGACGAGATGCTCGTAGGGGATTCCTGCAAGAAGATCATGGACGTCGTTGACATTGGAAGTTGTGAGATACCTGTCACTATAGAATGTGGAGAAATGAGACGACACGGCAGTGTCCTTCCACTGTCCGAGGCGTGGGACGGAAACACCGCTATCGCGTGAGGGGGATGCCACGGCAACGAAGTTGAAGCGGTCGGCCATCGACTTGAAAGGCTCGTGGCTCAGAATGCTCTCGACGGCTCGGGATGCGTGGTGATAGAACGAGTCCATTTCCTCCACGGTGTAGCCTTCGGCGATGATGGCAACATCAATTTTTTCTTTGGGATCACCGCTACGATGGATGTAGCGGTGGGGAATGGGATTGTCGGCGGAGGGGCGGGCAATAAGGATGTCGCGGGAGGGATCGACACGATGGGTGAGAGTTGACACCGGTTCACGGCGACTGTTGAAAATCGTTACCGTCACGTTGGCACTGTCAAGAGGCTGAGGGACGAGAAACGTGTTTTCAAAACTGCGTGTCACCTCCGCCGCTTCCTCCGTGGCAAGCCATTCGTGATAGAGGGAAGAGAATGAGGTGATGTAGATGATGCTGTCGGTGGCGGCATCTCTTACGACCACCTGTCCGTTGCCTTCGAGGGGGACTGACTTAAGGTTGTGTCGACGACCATACCAGCCGGGTGTTACCGACATGTGATCAACTGAAATGGTTGTCCCGTCGGCTGCGTTACCGGTGAACATGTAGTCGAGACGAAGAGTGCCATCGGCGAAAGATGCATCAAAATCATCACTTACGGTAGCCTGCGAGACTATGCCGAAGGAGGATAAGGCAACCAGGAGTGCGGAAATACGGCGTGAAAGAGTCATTAAAAAATGGATGTAGTAGATAAAAAAGCCATTCACGGAAATTGCTGATTTCAACATCGTGAACGGCACAAAAGATTTTATTCAATAAGTTGGGCAAGAAGAGGATGGACAGCCGGAGTGGCAGCAATGAGAGAATACCCTCTGTCATCGCGGAATGACGTGACACAAGCACCTGCCTCCCTGGCTATGAGCGATCCGGCGGCAATGTCCCAGCGGTTGAGATTCAGTTCCCAGTAACCATCAAGGAATCCGGCAGCGACATAACATAAATCGACAGCCGCGGATCCAAGGCGCCGCAGACCACGTACAAGCGGCATGACGCGAGCCACGTTGTCAAGATTATTGTCGGGGTTCTGAGCTTTATCGTAAGGGAATCCTGTGGAGACAACGGCACTTGAGAGTGAGGTGGTGACGGAAGGTGATATCGGATTGCCGTTGAGCCATGCGCCCTCACCTTTGACGGCAGTGAAAAGCTCGTCGAGATATGGGGCAAAGACGACGCCCACAATCGGATCGCCATCAAGCTCGACCGCAATGCTGACCGAGAATATCGGAAGTCCGGCGCTGAAATTTGTCGTACCGTCGAGGGGGTCGATCACCCAGCGGTAGCCTGCCTCACCATCAGTCGCTCCCGATTCCTCAGCCAGGATGGCGTGATCGGGATAAGCCTGTCGGATGGCTGAAATAATCAGACTTTCCGATTCCTTGTCAGCCGATGTGACAACGTTGAAGTCATTCTGCTGTTTCACTTCTATTCCCATAGAGCGGGAGCGGAAGTGACGGAGCTGAATCTGTCCGGCAAGCCGAGCCAGCCTTACCGCTTCAAAAAGGAGATCGTCGGTATTTTCAGTTTTCACTGTAGATGGGCACGGAACGGTTGAACACCTGCTTGAAAGAAATCGTTGATTCGGTGCGAGCCAGTCCAAGCGGCTGCAGGCGATCATGGATGACGCTCAGAAGATGGTCGTTGTTGCGTGCGAAAAGCTTGATGAACATATCATACTGACCGGTGGTGAAGTGACATTCCACGACTTCGGGAATCTTTTCGAGTTCTTTGACCACTTCGTCGAAACGGGAAGGATCCTTGAGGAAGAATCCCATATAGGCACACGTCTCATACCCCACAGCCGCAGGATCGAGAAGCATCTGATAGCCCTTCACGACACCCATACTCTGAAGCTTAGCCATACGCTGGTGGACTGCGGCACCTGAAACACCGCATTCGCGTGCGATTTCAAGGAAAGGCTTACGGGCGTTATCGGCAAGGAGCCCGAGGATTTTCATGTCAAGATTGTCGAGTTGTAAACGTGCCATAGAAAATTATGTTGCAAGGTTAGTTTAATGATTGGGAAGTGAGAATTTCTAATGAATTCAGTGCAAATTTACATAATGGAAGCGATAAATGCAAAACAGTGAGTTTTTTATTTTCATTATTTTTTGCTAAATTTGCATAACGATAGCGTGAAGAGCCGAAAAAAACGCACTCAAAACGCTAATATTCCAGCAAAATAACACTCATGACACTAAAAAATATAATTCTCGGTTTCATTTCGATAGCTGTGATGGCATGGCTTGCGGGGTGTGCCGGTGGAAACGGCAGAAAACGTCAGCGTCAGCGCCCGATTCTGACTGTAAGCATCCCTCCCCAGACGTATTTTGTAAAAGCGATAGCCGACACGCTTGCGGAAGTGAACTGTCTGCTTGAATCGACCGCTGACCCGGAGACATTTGAACCTACAGTGAATCAGCTGCTCCGACTTCAGGAGAGCGACGCATATCTGCCGATGGGAACACTCCCGTTCGAGGAGGCACTTACCGAACGGCTCAAATCCAACAGGAAGGACTTGACAATCAGCAGTATGTCGGAAGGTGTAAAACGGCTGACAGGGACGCATGCCTGCAATGACCCCGCTCACCATCACCATGACGACGGTGATGCAGACCCGCATGTGTGGAGTTCGGTGGAAAATGCGCGCATTATGGCGCTCAATACTCTCAACGCCCTTATCGAAGCTGATTCGGTGAACGAGGATACCTACCGCCGCAACTACGGGGCATTGATAAATAATCTGGATTCGATGGACCGGGATTTCCGACATCTTTTCGCAAGTCATAACGTGCCGCGGACGTTTGTGGTGTGGCATCCGTCGCTGTCCTATTTCGCCCGTGACTACGATCTGAATCAACTTGTGCTCGGCAATCCCGGAAAAGAGGAATCGGTGATGAGCATGAAAGCAGGCATAGACCGTGCGGGGGCTGAAGATGCGAGGGTCTATTTCTATCAGAGCGAATTTGACCCTGCAAGAGCTGAAGCCATCAGCCAGGCTACCGATGCCGAGACTGTCACCATCAATCCGATGAATGCTGACTGGGAAGGCGAAATGATAAAACTCTATATGGCATTCAAGAACGCAAGCAGACGATGATAACACTCGACGACGTAACAATGGAGTGGGAGGGGAAAAAGGTGCTGAGTGACATAAACCTCAGTGTCGGATCCCATGATTTCATAGCCATAACAGGTCCGAACGGCGGCGGCAAGACCACCTTGCTACGCATAATGCTGAAACTGCTCAACCCTACGTCGGGCACAGTGACTTACCGTGACAATGACGGTGACGAGGTGAAACGGCTTCCAATCGGTTATCTTCCTCAGAAAAATTCCATTGATTCCAAGTTCCCTCTTACCGTGAGTGACGTAATATCCACCGGACTTCTCGGGGCAGCAGGATTAAGTAAAGCTGACAAAAAGGAGAGGGTGGAAGAAACAATCGATCTGGTGCAGCTCCGTACACACGCTTCCCACACTATCGGCGAACTTTCAGGAGGTCAGCTTCAGAGGGCACTGCTCGGGAGGGCGCTTATCAGCCGCCCCAGAGTGCTGGTGCTCGACGAGCCGCTCAGTTATCTTGACAAGCATTTCGAGCACGAGACTTACCGTCTGCTCGAGAGCCTTGCACCGACGACGTCGATAGTGCTTGTGTCGCACGAAATGTCGACAATAGCAGAAATGGCAACGCGCCATCTTATAGTAAATCACACGATCCACGAGTGCACAAGCGCTCATCATCATTTCATAATGACATGCGACCAATAGCTGACCTTCACACCCATACAGTGGCATCCGGGCACGGATATTCCACTATACAAGAGATGGCTCGTGCCGCCTCCGAGAAAGGAATAGAAATTCTCGGCATCACGGAGCATGGTCCACGTATCCCGGGTTCATGCGACTGGCTCTATTTCAAAAACCTTATCGTCGTGCCCCGTGAAATGTACGGCGTCAAGCTTCTGCTCGGTGCCGAGATTGACATACTTGACACTGAGGGAACTCTTGACATGACGGATGACCAAATGCGGTCGCTCGACATCCGCATCGCCGGAATCCATCCCCAGTGCTGGACGCCCGGGACCGCCGAACAGAACACGGAGGCGATGATAAAGGTGATATCCAATCCTCTGATTGACATCATATCGCACCCTGCCGACGGCGCCGCTGAGCTTATCATGGAGCCGATTGTGCTTTCCGCCCGCGAGCACGGCACACATCTGGAAATCAACAACCATTCACTTCATCCAGCACGCCATAAGACTGTGGCACGTGGCAATAATCTGGAGTTACTCCGATTATGCAAGAAATATGAGGTGCCTGTGACGCTCGGAAGCGATGCCCACATATCATTCATGATCGCCGACTATTCCAACCTTTATCCTCTTCTCGCGGAGACCGATTTCCCGGACGCTCTCATCCTCAATGACAAACCGGAGAGACTCCTGCCAAAACACAGAGGCAGATAATTTGGAAATCGGCTGAAATTTTACTATCTTTGCAGGAACGGAGGAGAAACTCCGCTCCTTAATATACTGAAATTTCTTATCATACTTACATCCTTTTTCAACTTATTGCAATGAGAAAAACTCAATTTTTCTTCGGGTTGCTCGCGGCTATCATGCTGACAGCAACTTCACTGCGCGCGGCAGACGTTGTCACCGCCACCCCCTCGCCCCTCCAGGAGTCGAGCAAGGACGTGGTGCTGACTTTCCATGCCGATCGCGGAAACCGCGGACTTGCCGGAGTGGCAGCCGGCACGGAGGTCTACGCCCATATCGGCGTGATCACTACACTGAGCAACAGCAACAGTGACTGGAAATACGCTCCTGCGGAGTGGGCTCTTAATGAAGATCACCGCAAACTCACGCGCGTGGGAAATACGGATGACTGGACTCTAAACATCGGTGATATCCGAACTTACTTCAACATCAATAACGCCAACGAACACGTGAAGAAAATCGCAGTGGTGTTTCGCTCAGCCGACTGCCAGAAGCAGGGAAAGGATGTGGGTGATACGGACATCTTCGTCGACGTGCTCCCCGAGGGACTTCAGATCAGTCTGTCGACCGACCTTAATTCTCCTGTGATCATCAAGCCAACAAAAGTCAACTTCACTGCATCATCAACAGAGGCGGGAGAGATCACCATTGACGTTAACGGCACAAAAATCGCCGAGAAGAGCGGCGCTAAGGAGCTGACTGCCTCATACGACTTCCAGACGGCAGGATCCTACACCATAACCGCCACCGTAACCGCCGGAGGCGAAACCACGAAAGCAACCACAGAATTGCAGTACATCGAAGCTTCCGAAGCAAAGACCTTCCCGGGCGGAACTCCCCGCATGGGATACACGGAGAATCCGGACGGAACGGTGACATTGTGCGTGGCGGCTCCCGGCAAGACTTCAATGACCATAGTACCTTCATGGAATGACTACAAGGTGACAGCCGCCAACCGCATGTACTATCAGGACTATCAGGCCAACCGCTACTTCTGGATCACTGTGGACGGACTGAAAAAAGGGGAGAGCTATCTCTACTATTACCTGGTGGACGGAGTGAAGGGGGTGGCTGATCCCTATTCACAGCTTGTGCTTGACCCCTACAATGACAAGTGGCTTGATCCGGCGGTGTTCCCTGACTGCCCCTCCTACCCGGATGCTCTGAATGGGACTGACATACCCCTGACTGTCTATACTCCCGGGGGATGGGAATACGACTGGGAAGTACCGGACTTCAATATTCCCGATCCTCAGCAACTTGTGATTTACGAGCTTCTTTTCCGTGACTTTACCGGAAAAGAAGGTGCAGCTGACGGCAATGGGACTGTTGCCGCCGCAATCGAACGCATCCCGTATCTCAAGGAACTCGGCGTAAATGCCGTGGAACTGATGCCTATAATGGAATTTAACGGCAACCTGTCATGGGGCTACAACACCAACTTCTACTTCGCTCCCGACAAAGCTTACGGAGCTCCCGCCGATTATAAGAAATTCGTGGATGAATGTCATAAAGCCGGAATGGCTGTGATTCTTGACATCGTGCTGAATCAGAGTGACTGGCTCCATCCTTGGTACCAGATGTACGGCGGTACATCCAATAATCCTTTCTATAATGCAACCGCCCCTCACGACTACAGCGTGCTGAACGACTGGAATCAGGATAATCCCCTTGTGGAACAGCAGTGGGTGGATGCTCTGAAATTCTGGATGGAGGAATACAACGTCGACGGTTTCCGATTCGACCTCGTGAAGGGTCTGGGCGATAATGACTCTTATCGTACTTCCGGCACGGAAGGCTACAACAAGAGCCGCGTAGAACGCATGAAGAGGCTTCATGCCGCAATCAAAGCTGTCAATCCCCGCGGAATCCACATCAACGAAAATCTTGCCGGGACCAAGGAAGAGAACGAGATGGGAGCCGACGGTCAGCTCAACTGGTCGAATCTCAACTGGCAGACGGGTCAGTACGTGAAGATGGTTGCTGACCAGAGCAGTCTTGGCGGATTCGATGCAAAGACATGGGGACGCACTCCCGGCACAACTGTGAGCTACATGGAGAGCCATGACGAGCAACGAGTGGCATTTATGGCGAAGGAATCGGATAATGCCGCGATCTCCAAGAACACCACCAATGCTTATCGCAGAATAGGCTCCGCCGCCGCCCAGATGCTTCTCACCCCGGGTGCAAAGATGATCTGGCAGTTTGGCGAACTTGCCGACGACCAGAACACCAAGAACTCAGGCGGCAATGACACGGGCAACAAAAAAGTGATGTGGGACACTTACCTGAATGACAGCCGTCGCATGGGGCTGCATGACACCTTCCGTGACCTTATCAACATACGCCGTGCCAATCCCGCCCTCTTTGACGGCACAGCCGACTTCTCGACCGAGGGAATGGCTGACGACGTGACAAAGCCCCGCATCCTCACTCTGCGTCAGGGCGATCAGGAAGTGGTGGCACTTATCAATCCCACCACAGCCAGCATGGACATAACGGCGAAGACCAGTCTGATCAATGCATCAAACGCCAAAGTGCTCGCCAAGAGTTTCCACTCCTCGTTCGTGCCTGAGGTGACCGATTCAGGCGACGGCATCAAGGTGACCGTACCCGGCAACTGCTTCGTGGCGCTCGGCAGCAAAGCCGTCACCACCGGAATCGACTCCATAATCACAGACGAAGACGCTGACCGCGCCTACACGGTGATAGGCGGGAAAGGCTGCGTTATCGTCGATGGCGAATATGACAAGGCCGAGGTGTACGACATGACGGGACGCCGCTACGGGCTGACAGGACTTCAGGCAGGCATCTATATCGTTAGCGTTGACGGCAATGCAATGAAAGTTGCGGTGAAGTAACGCAAGAAATGCGAAGATTAGGATTAAAGCACATCGTCACGTTTGGCGATGTGCTTTTTTTTATGTTACTTTGCATCATTAAAGATACTCCATATTCCCTCCGAATAAAATAAAAAGTCGAGAAAACCTACATGAACGACAAGACATCATTCATAAAACGCGCTATAGCCTATATGCGCCTCCATCCGATACTCACCAATTTCGTGCTGATCGTGATAGCTGCCTTTATAGTGGCATGGCTCATACTCCGTTTCCTCGCAGTCTGGACACATCATGGCGACCAGGAGAAAGTGCCCGACCTTAAGGGCATGAGCTACGTGGCTGCCCGCGACGTGTTGAAATCAGGAAATCTTAAGGCAGAACTTACCGATTCAATATTTGACGACACGTACGCCCCCGGTACGGTGGTGGAGCAATCGCCACATAGCGGAGCGTGGGTGAAGCCGTGGCGTACGGTGTACCTGACTATCGTGGCATATTCACCGAAGATGGTGACTGTGCCCGACTATTACAACGTGTCGATGCGTCAGGGGGTGTCAATGTTCGAGGGATTGGGAGTGAAAAAGGTGTCGGTGGTCACGGTTCCGTCGGAGTACCGCGACCTGGTGCTT
This sequence comes from uncultured Bacteroidales bacterium, assembly GCA_947176235.1. Taxonomy (GTDB): domain Bacteria; phylum Bacteroidota; class Bacteroidia; order Bacteroidales; family Muribaculaceae; genus CAMWPM01. Next base: position 27,025 of record CAMWPM010000017.1, read on the forward strand.
TCCGCCAAGTTCAACGGGCTTGAGGTGCGTCCCGGCACTCGCATTCCCGCTTCGGCAGTCATCACTCTGGAAGTGGGATCGGGATATGACACGGACGAGGAAGAAATAGAGATCACCTCCGATGAAACTGAATGATACGCTGACGAAGCAAGAAGAGTCAGCCACGCAACCGGCGAGCGATAACGCAACAGCCGCAACACAGTCGGCAGCCGGGACGCCTACTGAAGATGAGGCTGAAGAAGCCGAGATGCCCGATGACGAGGGCGGAATGTATGAGCATTTCCGTTTTGTGGCTGAAAAAGGGCAGGAGCTTCTGCGTGTGGACAAGTTTCTGGTGAACCTGATGCCGAATGCATCACGTAACCGCATTCAGCAGGCGGCTGACGCGGGATGCATACTCGTGAACGGCAAGCCCGTGAAGAGTAATTACAGGGTCAAGCCGCTCGATGTGGTGACGGTGGTGATGGATCATCCCCGATACGAGTTTGAAATCATTGCGGAAGATATCCCTCTGGACATAGTGTACGAGGACGATACGGTGCTTGTGGTGAACAAGCCGGCGGGACTGGTGGTGCATCCGGGGCACGGCAACTATCACGGAACTCTCGTCAACGCTCTCGCATGGCATTTCAGAAATAATCCTAATTACGACGTGAATGATCCGCGTCTCGGGCTTGTGCATAGAATCGACAAGGATACTTCGGGATTACTTGTCGTGGCAAAGACACCGGATGCCAAAACGGATCTCGGCCGTCAGTTTTTCAACAAGACAACGCGGAGAGAGTATGTGGCGGTGGTGTGGGGTCAGCCGGATCCTCCGTGCGGCACAGTTACCGGCAACATCGGCAGAAATCCGAAGGACAGGCTGCAGATGGCGGTCTTTCCGGACGGAAGTGAGGGTAAGCACGCGGTGACGCACTATGAAACGGTGGAATCTCTGGGATACGTCACGGTGGTGAAATGCCGTCTTGAGACCGGACGCACGCATCAGATACGTGTCCACATGAAGCATATCGGTCATCCGCTCTTCAATGATGCCCGCTACGGGGGCGACAAGGTGCTTCGCGGGGTAAATTCGGGAGCTTATCACAAATTCGTGGAGAACTGCTTCGAGATCTGTCCGCGTCAGGCGCTACATGCCCGGACGCTTGGGTTTGTCCATCCGGTGACCCGCGAGGAGATGTTTTTCACCTGTCCGGTGCCGGCTGACATGACTGAAATGATAGATCGGTGGCGCAATAACCAATCAAAATGACTATGAAAAAGACTATAACATATTTTATCCTGTCAGTTGTAGCGGCAGTCGGACTGTCGGCACAGGATGTCGTGGTGCTGAAGGAGACCGTGACGGAGGAGGTGATAAACATCCCTGACAGCGTAGCACTCACACAGACTAATGCTACGTCGGAGCAATTGAAGTTTGATCATCGATCGGGCTTCACGTGGGGACTTGACTTGGGCAGTTCGGTGGATATGTCGGGACGCGACATGACGTATGTAGAGCTCGACGCCTGTTTCGGTTACCGCACTCCCGGAATATCGCTGGTGGGTATCGGTGCTTCTATCGGCATAATGACAACTAATTCGTCCAGGCTCTTTCCGGTGTATGCCCTTGTGCGCACGAGCTTCTCGACACGACCGAAACCGGTCTTTATGGAACTGCGTACGGGCATGTCGTCGAATGAAATAAGCGGAAATCATCAGTGGGGATTTTACGCGAATGCAGGCGTGGGATTCAAACTCGCCACCGGAAAAAACTTCGGCTCCCACATAATCCTGAGCTATAACCTCGTATGCCGCCATTCGGTCACGACGATCGATGAGGAGGATTACGTGACGATCCACCGGTTCAAGGATCTGCACCTGATTTCGCTGAGACTCGGCGTGACATTCTGATATTTCCAATTGCTTAAAATGTCTCACAAATAGAGGCTGAATGATTAAAATTCATTTCGGCTGAAGAAGAAATTATAAAAAATCGCTTGATAAAGTGGCGCGAATTGAGTAAATTTGCACCACTTTTTGCTATCGCTTCACAACAACTGAAATTATCGAATTCAAACATAAATGGAAAACAGACTATACATCTTTGACACTACGCTACGCGACGGCGAACAGGTGCCCGGGTGCCAGCTCAACACTGTGGAGAAAATTGAAGTGGCGAAAGCCCTTGAGGAACTTGGTGTAGACGTGATCGAAGCCGGCTTCCCTGTGTCGAGTCCAGGCGACTTCAATTCAGTGGTAGAAATATCGAAGGCAGTGACCTGGCCCACTATCTGCGCTCTTACGCGCGCGGTGGAAAATGACATACGCGTGGCAGCCGAAGCACTCCAGTATGCCAAACACAAACGCATCCATACCGGAATCGGAACGTCGGACTCGCATATACGCTACAAATTCAACTCCACACGTGAGGAGATCATTGAGCGCGCAGTAGCCGCCGTGAAGTATGCAAAGAAATTTGTGGAGGACGTTCAGTTCTACGCCGAAGATGCGGGCCGCACGGACAATGAATATCTGGCGCGCGTAGTAGAGGCTGTGGTAAAAGCCGGTGCCACGGTGGTTAATATCCCTGACACGACCGGCTATTGCCTGCCGTCGGAATTCGGCGAAAAGATCAAATATCTGATGGAGCATGTGGACGGCATTCACCGCGTCACGATAGCCACACACTGTCACAATGACCTGGGTATGGCGACCGCCAACACAATGTCGGGCGTGATTAACGGTGCGCGTCAGGCAGAGGTGACAATCAACGGTATTGGAGAGCGTGCGGGCAATACGTCACTTGAAGAGGTGGCGATGATATGCCGCTCCCACAAGGAGCTTGATATCGTCACGAATATCAATACAACAAAGATCTACGGTGTGAGCCGCATGGTGTCGTCGCTGATGAACATGCCCGTGCAGCCCAACAAGGCTATCGTGGGTCGCAACGCCTTCGCCCACTCGTCGGGTATCCACCAGGACGGTGTGCTAAAGAACCGTGAGAGCTACGAGATCATTGATCCGAAGGATGTTGGAGTGGACGAAAACTCGATTGTACTGACAGCCCGTTCGGGCCGTGCGGCGCTCAAGCATCGTCTGCATGTGCTTGGCATTGACCTTGACAAAGACGCTCTTGACAAAGCATACGAATCATTCCTGAAGCTTGCCGACCGCAAGAAAGAGATCAACGACGACGACGTGCTGATGCTCGCTGGAAAACATAACGCTCAGCAGCACCGGATCAAGCTCGATTTCCTGCAGGTCACTTCGGGTGTGGGAATTCATTCGGTGGCAAGTGTCGGACTTGACATTGCAGGAGAGAAGTTTGAGGCGTGCGCATCGGGCAATGGTCCTGTCGACGCAGCGCTGTCGGCGATCAAGCTTATTATCCGCCGCACGATGGTGGTGAAGGAATTCCTTATCCAGGCTATCAACAAGGGGAGCAACGACGTGGGCAAGGTGCACATGACGGTGGAATATGACGGAGCGAGCTACTACGGATTCTCTGCCAACACCGATATTGTGGCAGCAAGTGCGGAGGCTTTCCTTGACGCAATAAACAAGTTTGTGCGCTAATCATCAAAGATAAAGAGTCATGCCAAAGACATTATTTGATAAAATCTGGGACGCCCACGTGGTCAGCACGATCGAAGGCGGTCCGACACAACTTTACATCGACCGACATTATTGCCATGAGGTGACGTCGCCCCAGGCTTTTGACGGTCTGCGTCGACGAGGATTGAAGGTGTTTCGTCCGGAACGCACTTATTGTTCCCCCGATCACAATATACCTACCAAAGATCAGGAACTTCCTATAGAAGATCCCGTGTCGCGCAACTCGGTGGATACGCTGACCCGGAATGCCGAGGAATTCGGATTGACGCTCTTCCGTCTCGGCGATCCGCGCAACGGCATCATTCACGTGATAGGTCCGGAGAACGGCTTGACACTGCCCGGCCAGACAATAGTGTGCGGCGACAGTCATACGTCGACTCACGGCGCATTCGGAGCGATTGCATTCGGCATCGGGACGAGTGAGGTAGAGATGGTGCTGGCAACGCAGTGTATCCTGCAGCCCCGACCCAAGACGATGCGTATCACTGTCGACGGTAAACTTCGCCCCGGAGTGACCGCCAAAGACATCGCTCTCTACATTATTTCCAAAATGACGACCGGTGGCGCCACCGGATATTTTGTGGAATATGCCGGAGAAGCTATCCGCGCGCTCAACATGGAGGAACGCATGACCCTCTGCAATCTTTCGATCGAAATGGGAGCGCGGGGTGGCATGATTGCCCCTGACGAGACGACACTTGAATATGTCAAAGGACGTCCTTACGCTCCTCAAGGCGAGGAGTGGGATAAAGCTGTGGCTCAATGGAAAGGGCTGAAGAGTGATGAGGGGGCAAAATTTGATAAGGAAGTGCGTTTTGATGCCGAAGATATAGAACCTCGCGTCACCTTCGGCACGAATCCCGGAATGGGCATGGGCATCAACGACGAAATCCCTGCGCCCGACTCCTCGGATGAGGCGGGACTGGCAAGCTACCGGAAATCGCTTGACTACATGGGATTCAAGGTAGGACAGAAGCTTGTCGGCACTCCGGTGGACTACGTGTTCCTCGGAAGCTGCACCAATGGCAGAATCGAGGATTTCCGTGAGTTCGCTTCGATCGTCAAGGGACGGAAAAAGGCAGCCGGCGTGACCGTATGGCTCGTCCCGGGCTCATGGAAAGTAGTGGAGCAGATCAAGGCGGAAGGACTCGACAAGGTGCTTGAAGAAGCCGGTTTCGAGCTGCGTCAGCCAGGCTGCTCGGCATGTCTTGCCATGAATGATGACAAGGTGCCGGCAGGCAAACTGTGTGTGTCGACGTCCAACAGAAATTTTGAGGGGCGTCAGGGTCCGGGAGCACGTACGATCCTTGCAGGACCGCTGGTTGCAGCCGCAGCAGCCGTCACCGGCGTCATAACCGATCCCCGTACCCTCTAATCAGTCAGAATCATGAAAGAAAAATTCACAACAGTCACCTCCCGGTGTGTTCCCCTGCCCATGGAGAACATAGACACCGATCAGATAATCCCCGCACGCTTCCTCAAAGCTACTTCGAGGGATGGATTCGGACGTAACCTTTTCCGCGACTGGCGCTATGATGAGAATGACCGACCGATCGAAACGTTCGTGCTCAACGATCCCACATATTCGGGAAAGATTCTTGTGGCAGGAAAAAATTTCGGCTGCGGATCGTCGCGCGAGCACGCCGCATGGGCGATTGCCGACTATGGATTCCGCGTCGTGGTGTCGAGCTTTTTCGCCGATATTCATAAGAATAATGAACTGAACAACTTCGTGCTGCCGGTGGTGGTGAGCGAGGGATTTCTCGCATCACTCTTCCGTTCGATCGCCGCTGATCCTGCGACTGAAGTGAGGGTGGATCTTCCTACGCAGACGATCACGAACCTTGCTACCGGTGAGAGCGAGACCTTTGACATCAATCCCTACAAGAAACAATGTCTCGCTGAAGGACTTGACGACATCGAGTACCTGCTCTCACGGCGTGCCGACATTGAGGCATTCGAGGCTAAACGCTGATTCTACTGTCGGAACTATTGTCTCGTGGAAGACTGCGGGATAGTGGTTAAAGTTTGTCAATAAGGAAACCGCAAAATAATCAGAGCTGTTATGATGGTGAAACAAGTAACCAAAATAACAGCTCTAAAACTATGAAACCATTAACGTACAAGGATGCGATACGCTCCACTACTGTAGTTCTCGTTGAATTTTTCGCCACATGGTGCCCTCATTGCCAGAAGATGATGCCCGTGATGGATGAAATCAAGCAGTCGCTCGCCGGCAAAGTGAATGTTTATCAGTTTGATATCGATAAATATCAGGGGCTTGACGATGAGAATAATGTAGAGGTTGTCCCCACATTCATTATCTATGTTGACGGTCGTGAGGTATGGCGTCAGTCAGGCGAAATGGCTAAAGATCAGATAATGGCAGAAGTAGAACGGGCACTGAAAATGTAACCCTGGAAAAACAATACAAGCCTGAATGCAGTGGTCTCAGTCCGGGATTTCTGCATTATTGACGGGCGTTTCTTTTTTACCGAAGAAACGCTCGACTATTATTGCGAGCGCGCCGTCGCCGGTCACGTTACATGCCGTTCCGAACGAGTCCATCGATATGTAGAGGGCGATCATCAGGGCATTGTCAGCCTCGCTGAATCCAAGAATTGAAGACAGCAGTCCAAGCGCAGCCATGATAGCTCCACCGGGGACACCGGGAGCTGCCACCATGGTGATGGCAAGCATTGCGATGAAGTAGCCGAACATGCCGAAATCGTAGTGCATCGAGTGGCTTATCATCAGAGCGAGCGCACATGCCACTATCTTCAATGTACTACCAGACATGTGGATTGTGGCGCAAAGCGGGATGACAAATCCGGCGACGGGTTCGCTCACTCCCATTTTTATAGCCTGCTTGAGCGTGACGGGAATCGTGGCTGCCGATGACTGTGTGCCAAGTGCTGTGAAATAAGCCGGCATCATAGTCCAGAGCAAGCGGAACGGATTGTGGCACCTGCGGGAGAAAAATGAGGCAACCGTGTACTGGAATACGAGAACAAAGACGTGAAGGGCGAATATCACAGCGATTATCTTGATAAACGTGGATAATATCGGACCGACTTCACCTGTAACGGTCATGTTGAGGAAAATGCCGAAGATGTAGAGGGGGAGGAGTGGTACGATCGCTTTGGAAATCACGAGCGAGATAATGTCACGGAAAGCATCAAGCACAAGACAGAGAGTCGCGCTTGCTTTACCCTCAAGGCGGGCACATCCGAGTCCGAGAATGAAAGCAAGCACGAGTGCCGACATCACTCCCATAACCGGGGGCATCTCAATGGTGAAATAGGGAGAGAGGACAACAGCCTGCGACGCGACATCATCCACATAGGCGGAAGGCTCGATCATGTGGGGGAAAAATGTGACTCCTGTCAGATAGGAGAGCAATCCGGCTGAAATTGTAGCTACATAGGCAAGTATGGCTGTGAAAACCAGCATTTTACCGGCTGTCTGACCTATGTCTCCTATCGCGGGAGCTACAAATCCGAGGATAAGGAGGGGAATGACAAAGCCGAGAAACTGACTGAATATGGCATTGAACGTCAAGAAAATACGTGATAGCCAGTCAGGGAAAATATAGCCTGCCCCTATTCCGAGAGCTATTGCTATCAGAATGAGAATGAGCAGATTGGGTCGACGAAGTTTTGACATCATTGTCGGTGGTAATGGTAAGAAATCAGAGTGGACGGTGTCTAAGCATCAGAGTGTCGACAGCCAGTAGAGGAGTTCCTGCTTCCACAGGTTGCTGAAAGGAGTTTCCCTTACTCCCCATCCGTGACCAAGGGTGGGATAGATGTGGAGAACGGAGTTGGTGCGGGCATTGTTGAGTGCCTGATAATATCCAACGCCATTAGCTGCCGGAACGAGCCAGTCATCATTGCTCAGCATGATGAATGCGGGGGGGGTGGAGGAGTTGACGTGGTGGGTGGGAGTGTAATGGGTACGTAATTCCTGCGAGGCATCAGTACCGAGAAGTGCATCGCGGGATCCCTCGTGGGTGATCGTGGCATCGTCAAGCGAGATCACGGGATAGAACAGAAGCTGGAAATCGGGGCGGGAGATGGAATCAGGAGCGAGCACAGTGGCAGTGGCTGCAAGATGTCCGCCAGCCGACGACCCCATGAGCCCTATTTTTTCCGCATATCTTTTTGTTTCGGGGGATGTGCGGACAGATGTGACAGCAGCCCAGACGTCGGAGAGGGGAATCGACGGATTTCCTTCAGGCAGACGATAGTCGAGCACTGCAAGTCCGATACCGTGCTCGAGAAGCCATGGCGCGAAATCATGACCTTCGTGCCCGATGGCTTTGTAGACATAACCACCACCCGGACAGGCAATGATCATCATTCCGGTTGCGACGGAATCATCGGGAAGGTAGACGGTGAGAGGGACGGAATCATTGACGTTGGTCACAAATGAGCGTGGCGCCTCTGCCGACATATAGATGACGGCAAGGAGCGAAACGGTAACGGATAGAAGAAGTTTTTTCATCGTTTGGAATCGAGGAGGGGGATTGACGGATTTTCGTAATTTGATATGCCGAGGTCAATTTTTTTCATGTCCGGGAGCTTGCGCTGCGGCTGCTCGATGTCGGCGGGATAGTCAAGACCTGAGAAGGTGCGGAAATATTCGAGACAAGCATCCCTCCACCAGCGAGCATCCACGGTCTGCGTCAGCAGACGCTTCTCCACATCGGAATAAATCTCCGGGTCAATCCAGGGGGCAGCCGTACGCCATGCCTCCAGAAGATTGTCGGCACCCTTCACTCCCGCATCGTAACGGTAGCAGAGTTCTTCCCAGAGAGTCTTTCCGCTCTGCATCCTGTGATTCCAGGGTGCATGGTGGAACCAAAGAAGGAAGCGGTCGGGACACGTCGATATGCTGTCAACCATACTGCGGAATGGCTCGGCATACTGCGCCGACGCATTGCTGCCCGTGGAACTGCGGTCAAACCCAAGTCCCGCGGAATCAGCCCGGTGGTAATAGACGGGTAGCCAGTCGGCTCTCGCACCGGGAATGTCGCACCATGGCTCGGGTCCGTAATGATGACCGAACGCAAACAGATGGTGAAGACCGAGAGGCATCATGTAGTCGACGACATCTTCACGCGACGTCTCCATCATGCCTACGAGTGCGGAATGGACGTCGGCAGGAGGCTCCGACGTCAGTACTGAAAGGCGCAGCCACTCGTCGGCTATATCCCTGCTGAGCAGGGAGGGATCCCACGCCAGACGCCCGAACGCCCACCAGTTGGCCTGAGCCATCGGATTACCGGTCCAGTTCACGTCGTCACCGATATTTGCTACGCCAGCCACCGCTACCATGCTGTCGGGACTGACATAATTGAAAAATTCCTTCCACATCGGTGCGAGATATGCCAGATGATTGGCATGTCCGAGATACTCCTGTGTGATCTGCAGTTCTGCCATCGTGGGGGTGGCGTGAAGCCCGTCGAAAAGCGGACTGTAGGGTTCGCGGGGTTGAAAATCAATCGGGCCGTTCTTGATCTGAATGATCACGTTGGGGTCGAACTGACCGTCGAGCGGCTCAAATTCGAGGTAAGCCTGCTTGGCACGGTCGGGGTCGGAGGGGGAATAGACAAATGCGCGCCACATCACAATGCCGTTGTGAGGAGCGAGGGCGCGGGCGAGCATGTTGGCACCATCTGCGTGTGTCCTGCCGAAATCATGAGGTCCGGGCTGGCCCTCGGAGTTGGCTTTAACGAGAAATCCTCCGAAATCAGGAATGAGAGAGTAGATTTCATCAGCTTTGCGTTCCCACCATTCTGCCACGGCAGGATCCAGAGGATCGGCGGTCGGGAGACTGTCAAGAGCCATCGGAGTGGCGAAGTTGACCGACAGATATACCTGCATTCCGTAAGGACGCATCACGTCAGCAATCGCCGCTACCTTTTTGAGATAGTCTGTCGAAAGCATTTTTGGTGAAGCGTTCACGTTATTAAGCACGGTGCCATTGATTCCTATCGAGGCGTTGGCACGAGCGTACTCACGATAGCGAGAGGATAGAGAGTCAGGCAGTTCGTCCCATTTCCACAATGAATGCCCTGCATAGCCACGTTCGATTGTCCCATCGAGATTATCCCAATGATTCAGGATGCGTCGAGGAAACTTCGGACCGGAAGAAATGCCGTCAGCCGGGATAGCCACACCCAGGCGGTGAAGCTGGAGGTAGCGGTAGGTGCCGTAGAGCAATCCTTTGTCCGATGGACTGTTGATCAGCGCTATGTCCTTGTTGCGCGTAATGCAGAATCCCTCTGGTCCGAGATCTTTATTGTCATTCGACCGGACAAGATAAACACTGTCGGCAAGACCGGCGGCTTTCAGTTCGCTGAATGCTATGTCAAGGGGAGCGGTATCACCGGTGCCGGATGTGGCAGCATCAGCCGCCGGAATATCGTGCAGCCATAAGCGGCTGCCATCGTCAGCTGCGGCATTAGCCGAAGCGACGATGGCGAGCATCAGACTGGTGGAAATAAGGAGTCTTTTCATTAATGTCGGAGGGGGAGGTGAAAATTATTCGTTACCGGTGCCTCCGCCGTCGATGGTGACGATGGTGCCGTCGGGGTTATACTCCAGTTCGGTGACCTTAAGGCTGCGGAGCCATGTCTTGCCGCCTGAAGGCACGCAGTCATGGAAGAAAAGATACCATTTGCCCTTGAATTCAACAATGGAGTGGTGAGTTGTCCAGCCTACGACCGGAGTGAGAATAACGCCCTGATAGGTGAATGGACCATAGGGATTGTCACCGATAGCATAGCAGAGCTGATGCGTGTCGCCGGTGGAGTAGGAGAAGTAGTACTTGCCATTGTACTTATGAAGCCATGAGGCTTCGAAGAAACGGCGCATGTTGTCGCCAGCCTTAAGCGGTTTGCCGTCGGCATCAAGGATCACGATGGGTTTGGGTTCTTCTGCAAACTGAAGCATATCCGGGGTGAGGCGTACGACGCGTGAGGGGATAGCATCCTCTTCGTCGGCGTTGAGATGGGGGTTCTCCAGAGCCTTGTTGTCACGGTAACGCTGAAGCTGACCGCCCCACAGACCGCCAAAGTACATGTAATACTCGTCACCTTCCTTGAACACTGCCATGTCGATCGAATAGCTGCCGCGGATCGGGTCGGGCTGCGGAATGAATGGTCCGGCAGGATTGTCGGCAATGGCTACGCCGACATGGAACACGTCGTTCTTGTCCTTCATGGGGAAATACATGTAGTATTTACCGTCCTTTTCGGCTACGTCGCAGTCCCAAAGCTGACGACCTGCCCAGGGTATATCCTTAAGGTCAAGCACCTTTCCGTGATCCACCACTTCGCCGTGCATGGGATCGTCGGTGGACAGTACATGATAGTCCTTCATCTCGAAGTGGTCGCCGTTGTCGTTTTCGCCGGCTCCGCTGTCCCAGTCGTGCGAGGGATAGATGTAGAGACGGTCGTTGAACACATGCACCGAGGGATCAGCCATGTAGTCGGCGGGGAAGAGATAGCGCATTTCTTTCATATCGATTCGGGTATAATAGTTTTGTAAGGATATTATGTTGGTTTTGAATAATGACGGTGAGACTAATTACTTTTTGGAAGCTTCCTTCAGGAAGGGCTTCAGCTCGTTGTCGCGGGAGAAAATGAGAGGGTAGTCGGTGCGACCGCGCACGGGCCAGTTGTTGCGCCATGAGTCACGGTCGTTGACTCCCCACACTGTCACGCGGGAAATGTCGTCGGCGTGACGGTTGAGGATATCCCATACGGCTGCCATGCGGGCGTTCCATTCGGCGGAAACACTGTCGGGCAGACCATCGGCATAGGGATTAAGGGTCTTTTCAAACTCAACGCGGTCAGAGACGTTGGCTCCCTGGTTGACAGTGGGGAGTGCCGACATATCCCATTCGGTGATCATGACCTTGGCTCCGGTGGTGGCGAAAGAGTCAATCGCAGCCTCCCACTCCGTGAAGTCGGGGTAATCCATGCCCATGTGAGCCTGCATGCCGATGCCGTCGATGCGATAACCCTTTGACTTAAGATCCTTGATAAGTGCAACGTAACGGTCGCGGCGACCGGGTACGTTCATGCCATAGTCGTTGAGATAAAGTTCGGCTTCAGGGTCAGCCTCGTGGGCATACTGGAGTGCGAGGGGGAAAAGCTCTTCGCCGAGAATCTGGTAGTAGGGAGAGTGATCGCGGAAACTACCGTCCTCCACGATTGCCTCGTTTACGACGTCCCATCCGTGGATGCGCCCCTTGTAGCGGCCTACTACGGTCGAGATGTGTTCGCGCATACGCTCCTTGAGCACGTCGGCGCTAACGGTGTCGCCGTTCTCATCGTAGATGAACCATGGAGCGAGCTGCGAGTGCCATACGAGACAGTGACCGATAATCTTCATGTTGTTGCGCTCGGCATAATCGACGAAACTGTCAGCCGAAACCCAGTTGTAGACGCCGGGCGCCGGATGAATCACCTCGTGCTTCATGCAGTTCTCTGCTACCACGGAGTTGAAATGGTGAGCCACGACTGCGGCACCGATCGAGTCGGATCCGCTTGCCTGCGACGTATTGATTGCAGCACCGATGAGGAAGCGGTCGCCTACGACTTCTTTAAGGGGACGTTCGGAGAGGGCGGGGACGGAATTGTCGGAAGAGGACTTGCGGGTGCAAGCACCGAGAGCCACGGCTGCGGCAAGAACAGTGATAGCAAGTGATTTCATAATTTTTGTTCTGTCAGGGAAACAATACGTTTTTTTATTTTTGATTTTTTATTATTTGCGTCGATAAATATATTCCGGCATCAGTCAGGGAAGGGGAGTGCATTGCGTGCTTCCTTCAGATCGGGCACCGCAGGAGCCTTTGAGGGATTCTTCCTTTCTTTCTCGCGTCGGCTTTCGATCTCTCGGTTGATGCGTTCAACCTCGTTGTCGTCAAGGTTATAGCGTGAAATAATGAACATAGCCACAAGCAGCATAATCGCCGGGATTATGGTGAAAAGCCATAGAATACCATGCTGTGCCATAATTGACTGTGTGGCACTGTTGGGGTTGAACTGAAGGAATCCGAGCACCCATCCGGGAATAGCACCTCCAAGCATCATCCCTACTTTGAAGAACAGACCGGTGAGGGAGTTGACAATACCTGAAATACGGCGTCCGTGGATAAATTCACCATAGGAAATAACTTCCGGTACAAGCACCCACATGTAGCCGGTGGCGACAGCCAGTCCGGTAGAGCGGACAAACTGTCCGATGTAGATTAGCACAACATAGTTGCTGAGGGTGGGGATAACAGTGGTGATGTAGATTAGCAGCATCCCGACGATTGCAAGCAGAAGGAAGAAATAGAATAGCTCCTTCTTGCCGATCAGATCCTTGATTTTCGGAATCATCGGCATGAAAATCAGTGCGGGAATCGAAGCGATACCCATGAAGAGCGACAGCATGTCGGCATTGCCGTGCATGTTGTAGTTGATATAGTAGGTTGCTGTGGAGTTGCTGATGAAGAGGAGAGTGAAAGAGATGAAGAAGAAGAAGCATAGCACGCGGAGAGGACGGTTGACGATAAGCTCCTTCCAGAGGTCGGAGATTTTTACTCGCGAGGACTGTGCGTTGTCCATCACCACTCTTTCCTTGCACTCAACAAAGCAGAAGATAAGCAGCACAAGAGCAGCAATACCGAGAATAGACATGGCGGCAAGCCACGGACCGTCCGTCTCGGGCATGTCGGTGGAAAGGTTGGGGTCAAAATATTTCAGAAGGCGGGGCACTCCGAATCCGACGATCAGACCACCGATGTTAGCCATTATCATTCGCACGGTGGTGAGGATGGAGATTTCCTTGTTGTCACGCGTCAGTGAGGCATTAAGTGCGCCGTAAGGGACGTTGACGAGGGTATAGAAAATGGTCAGTGCTACATAAGAGACGTAGGCATAGAACACTGATCCGCTGAATCCGTTCCAGAAGCAAAGGACAAATATGAATACCAGAGGGATACCGCCGATCAAAAGATATGCGCGGTAGCGCCCGAAGCGGGTTGAAGTCTTGTCGACCATCGTCCCTACAAACGGGTTGAGAATAACGTCGACGAGACGCACGATGAAGAACATTGTACCGACAATCACCACGTTGAGATGGTAGACGTTGGTGTAGTAGAACATCAGATAGAGGCTGATGGTCTGATAGATAAGGTTCTGGGCAAGGTCGCCGGAACCAAAGCCGATACGTTGAACCCACGAGAGTCGCTGAAACCCTGATACAGTATTCATGGATGTGATGAAGGATTGGAAGTGAAAAAGCAGATTAGGTAGGGGGAGAGGAAAGTGGGGAGAGGGAGAGGGGCGGGAGCGAAAAAATATTCGTGTGGGTGGAAATAGATATTCTCAATGGAATAGAAAAAACAGAAGAGGGGCGCTCGCCACTCGATAATGCGCCTCGTGTGGTGACGCGTCACTCTTCTGTTGATTGTCGGAATCGCGATCAGATCCCCGGATTCATTTCCGATTCAGCCTGACAAACGAAAGTCTTCGCGTGTGAATCAGATTCCGGGCGGTCCGGACGGCGATTTAAGCGTACATGTTGACGATAGCCTCGTAGAGCTCCTGCTTGCCGCTGGTCACAGCGGGTTCGCCATGCTTCTTGGAATAAGCCACGAGATCCTCGAGTGTGAGCTTGCCTTCCTCGAATTCCTTGCCTTCGCCCTTGTCGAAAGAAGCGTAGCGGTCGGCGAGCATCTTCTTGTAGGGAGACTTTTCGAGAACGTCGGCAGCTGACTCAAGAGCGCGAGCCATAGCATCCATACCGGCGATGTGGGCGATGAAGATGTCCTCAAGGTCGGTGGAGTTGCGGCGGGTCTTGGCGTCGAAGTTCGTACCGCCGTTGCCGAGGCCACCGTTGCGGATGATCTGCATCATAGCCTGAGTGAGCTCGTAGTTGTCGATGGGGAACTGGTCGGTGTCCCAGCCGTTCTGGTAGTCACCGCGGT
>CAMWPM010000018.1 GCA_947176235.1 uncultured Bacteroidales bacterium
CTCCTCCCCCACCCCCTCCAACGCCCCGGAACTGGAGCAGGAAGCCGACCGTGGCAGATGGACGTGGGACGTGGTGGCTTACGGTGCGTGGCGTAAACGCGCAGTAATGGCAGGGGATCCACCTGAAGGAATACTCTGCCCCGGGAGGTTCGGCATTCTGGGCGTCCAGGTGTCGCCTCTCCGCCACCTCAACCGCTATGTGGCAGTGGGTCCCGGGCTTGAAATCCAGTGGGACGAGGGCGCGAGCCTTGGAGAAAAATACTGGATTCCGGGGACATACGGCGATGAAATCAAATTCCGCCGTCCGCCATTCGGAAAACAGATAAGCGTGGGAATATCCGCCCACGCAGAACTGACGATGCCGATATTTGCCGTCAACGTCGGTCTGGGCTACGACGTGGTGAGCCCCAAAGGCGACAAAGCATTCTATCAGTCGTTGACTCTCAAGGCTTTCGTAAGCAAACGGATATTCCTAAACGTTGGCTACCGTCTGGCTAATTTTGAGAATCCCCGCAACCTTATGCTCGGTGTGGGTGTACGACTGTAAAAAAAATTTTGCCTATGGTGTTATGTTTGGTGGATGAGATTGTCTTATATGAAGAAAGGAAACGATGCATCCTTATCCATACCCTATAAACTAACCCAGGCGTCAACTATAAAAACAATCAAATTTCGCACGAAAATGAAATTACTGACAAAAGCCGCAATTGCATTGGCTGTCGCCATCTGCACATGCTCATTTCCCTCAGAAGCCAAAATTAAAAAGGTAGATGTGAAGCCCGGCTCTCTTCACGGATTGGTGAAAGACTCGGATTTCAAAGATAACGACGCACTGACCCTCACCGGGACACTAAACAACTCCGACATAATCGTGCTCCGCGAACTGTGCGGGCGGGATACGGTGGGTGAAGAAACGCCGGTGAGAGTGAGAAAGGTGGACATGCGCGATGTGACTTTCGAGAACTCCGGCGCTCCTTATTTCCTAAAGTTAGGCAGTACATATTCGGCATCATCAGCCCACACCATGCCTCCCTGCCTATTCTACGACACAGCTATCGAAGAGCTGGTGCTACCTGCTCAACTCGACAGCGTGGGTGACTTCGCCCTCAACACAACCCGGCTCCGCGAACTGAAATTCCCCAAAAACACCGTGCTCGGGAATGCCGCAGTAGCCAACGATTCGCTGCTCGAAGAGCTTGAACTCCCTGATATCCTTGGAACAGAACCGGGATTCAGTCCGGTGAGATACTATCTCAATAACCTGAAGCGAATAAAATATTCGGACACGGACTACGTGATGAGCGGATCCTTCCGCGACAATATGCAGGAAATCGAGGAAATCGTATTCGATGGCATGATCGGACATATCGACGGCTATCAGATCAAGGACTGCCCGAAGCTGAGACGTGTGATTTTCAATGGTCCGATATTCAGCACCGGAGGACTGAATTTCGCCCAAAACTGTCCGAATCTTGAGGAAATACAGTTTAATTCATTAGTGGTGAATCTTGGTCTGGTAGACAATCCCGACTGCCCCAAGCTTGAAAAGCTGACTATTAACGGAGCCTTGATAAGCACTTCTGACAGCGTGGCTGCACCCTCCACCCCCATCAGTGAAATAATGAGCCGCTCGGGAATGCCGGAAGCACTGCGCAGAATTGCTGAGTGGGAGATAGCGCACATGGGGGACAGAGACTGGCTCGGCAAGATGTCGCGCATGAATGGACGAGAGATGGTGGAGATCCTGAAAGAGGCAAAGATGACGGAACTCGCCGAGCGGATGGATTCAGCATACGAAGCCAACAGAGATCCCGACGAAGGCAAGACAAAGCTACAGATTCTGAAAGAATCATCCCCATACAAAGCATTAGCAGATAAGAATGCAGTCAGCTGGACAGTAAGCTACGCCGAGCCATCGGACTCCCTGCTGACACGCACGCGCGAATATTTCAACCTCGACAGCGTGGCAGGAGACGGCGATGACATCTCCCGCATCAAGAATCTTCTCTACTGGGTGCATGATCTCGTTAGACATGACGGAGGATCCAACTGGCCCAGCTGTCACTTCAACCTTGTAGATCTCTACGAGACAGCAAAGAAAGAGGAACGCGGCTACAACTGCCGCTTCATGGCAATGATGCTTGCCGAGGCCCTGCTTGCCGAAGGAATCCCCGCCCGCTACCTCACCTGCCAGTCGAAAGCCTACGAGGATGACCCCGACTGCCACGTGATCACCATGGCATGGTCGGATTCGCTGGGCAAATGGATATGGGTGGATCCGACATTCGCCGCATACGTAACCGACGAGAACGGCTTGCTGCTACATCCCGGCGAGGTGCGTTACCGCCTGCAGAACGATCTGCCCCTCGTGCTGAACGAGGATGCCAACTGGAATCATGAATCGGACGAAACAAAGGAGCATTATCTTGACTACTATATGGCAAAGAATCTCTACGTGATCTCGTGCAACCTGATGCAGCAGTCGGAACCGGAAGGCACGACGAGCCATCCGAAAGGCAAGACTGTGGCTCTGATACCTGACGGATTCTACTTCGATAATGCGAATTTCCTGCTCACTGACGATGAAATATTCTGGGCTGCTCCTGACAGAAAATGACGGAGAACCGGAACCTGAAATAACGAACCTACAAATTTTTAATCCGTCCAACCTTTGGCATATATCGAAATGAAATATCTAATTTCCCTCATTGCATTCCTGCCGTCAATAGCGCTCGGTCAGACTAAGGATGACTCAATTGTTGGACGACCGTATGACTCATTTGAATCCATAGCTTTCTGCTCGTACAATAACTTTCATCCTTCGCAATACCTCACGGACAACAACTGGGATATTCTCTGTGCCTTCGCTGAACCCGGGAGCAAGGCTAAACTGGATTCTCTCGGAATTCCCGCCACAAAGAGCCAACTCAGGCTTCTTGAAGTAGGAGATCTGCTATCGGTCAACAACGGCGAATACAAGACCACAATGAAGATTTTCAGGAAGTCGGAGACTGATGAAATCCGCCGGCAATCAAAAGAATTTGCCGAAAAGATTTTCCCGGAAATAGAGACGGACATCACGCAGCTTATTTCTGATTTTGACGATGGCGGATATTCGAAGCAGACGTACAGCCTGATATTCTCCTATCTCCTTGACAATTATATCTGGGATGACCGCCGGTTGCCGTCGCCGATGAGTTGTGAAGATCACGGGACGTGGTCGGGGGCATACTGGGCAATGTACGACAAGCGTGATCACGAAACAGTGGGTACCAACAGCTTCGGACCTGTATGTCAGAACTGGACCGACAGTCTCGGCTACTGGATGAGAAGCAAGGATCTTGTTGCCTTTGCAAAGGAAGTGAATAAGACAAAAGGAGGCAGAATAGAAAATCAGGATGTGATCAATGCAGTAGTCCCCTGGGGTCTCACGGATGAAAACGGCAATATCCTTGTACCTGTGCTCCACGCCAACAATAACGATAATATTGACATTCTCTGCCAACGCATCACGAACAAGCTGAGCAGCTCCATAAAGGATTACTGCGCGGCGTGGAGTTCAAGTCACGGCATTTCCTCTCCCCAATTGGGTCAAATTATCTTTTATCACGAGGTGATGTGGGATCTTCTCGACATCCTTGAAACGAAGAATATGATCACCATGCCCGCCATTCTCAAAGGAGAAGAAACGGGGAAGGAACACTTCGGCGACATCTGCTTCATCGTAATCGATGACAACCAGACTGAATAGCACCTATCAGCCATTTAAACCAACAAACGTCCCATCCGATGATAAAAATTAATAAACACGTAATTTTTTTGAGGGTGGGACGTTATGTTTTGCAGGGTAAGATTGTCTTATAAGCGAAATGAGACAAGAAATACTCACCGATACGTTCACTGCCCTGCGGAATAAGCTTCACATCGCAGCCTGCCGACTTCTGGATGACGAAACAGATGCGGAGGATGCCGTGCAGGACACATTCTGCAATCTGTGGAACGCAAGTCCGCCCGACACGAACGCGGAAGCACGACACCGATTGTTTGCAGCGCTAAAAAACGTATGCCTCAACAAGCTCAGGCGTCGAGCTGTGGAAGCGAAATATCCGGGTACAACCGTCATAGTGAATCCTGACGAAACACCCGGAGACTTCGATACAATGAAGGAAGCGATGCTCTCTGCTCTCCCGCCACAACAAAGGGAGGTCCTCAGGCTGGCAGCCTTCGAAGAGCTTGAGTACGAAGAAATAGCCGAAAGGCTCAACATGACGATCGACGCGGTGAGAATGAACATGAGCCGCGCGAGAAAAAAACTCAGGGAAGAATACAAACGATTTCAATCATGAATAACGACTATAAACTGACATTGCAGGAAATTGAGGAGCTGTCGAGAGCGTATCTTGACTGCAGACTGTCGAGGCTTCAGGAAAAGGAGCTGGAGCTTGTGCTGACGTCACTCCCGCCCGACGAAGCAAGCTCACCTGTCATTGACGAAGCGCGCGAGACAATGGCTGTCGCATCAATGATTGAAGCCTCAGGTTATAGTATGCCAAAACAGCAGCCATTGCCTAACAAAAAGCGTGCAGGCATACGCGTGGCTCGCATCGCCTTGCGATGGAGCGGAATTGCCGCTGCCATTGTTTTGATAGCAGGAACTGTCCTGTTCTTCCGTAACCGGGATAATGATCCTGACTCATTACTCGCCCGGGAAAGCGTCTACGTGATTGTGGATGGCGAAGTGATAACCGGGGAACGAGCACAGCGCATAGCTGCGGAGAGTATCGCAGCCAGTCTTGCCGAATCAGCCGCCGAAATACGCGAGATCACGGAAATGGAAAAGAATAACGAAGAATTCAAAGAATCAATAATCAATGAAATAAACAACTATTTATGAAACGTCAACTTGCAACTCTCTTATTGATCACAGCGTCAATAATTGCCGTGGCGAAACCGCCGAAACTTGCATGCGAAACAGTCTTTGACAGAGAAGACCTGAGGATTGAAGGCATAAGGATAGTGAAGTCACAGTCGGGCAACTCAAACTATCGAAGCATCAAATTTTCAGACGGCAAAAAATACTATGATGATCTGTATAAACTCATCATACAGGATAAGCAACGAGCACAGACCGTGTACGAGTCCTTTGAAGGGAAAAATGAGTCAATTCTCCTGCAAATTCCAAATAACGGACATCAGATAACCGTAAGTCTGAGACGAAATGATGATGGTTCCGTTGAGCTTTATATTTCCGGACTTACAGAAGCCTTTAAATAACCGGCACAAAATTAGCTTTCATACACAAATATGACAGAGCCCTTGGCAGTGATGCCAGGGGCTCTGTGCGTATGAGACTTTTCAGGAAAATCAGAGATTGAGGAAGCTCTTGACCTGAGCAAGAATGTTGTCGACGGTGTAGCCGAACTTCTGGTCGAGTACTTTGTAGGGAGCGGATGCACCGAAGCGTTCCAGACCGTAAACATCCCATGCACCGGCATCCTTCATGAGGGGATAGAGGGTGGCGGGGAGACCCGCGGTGAGACCGAAGCGTGTGCCACCTACGGGAAGCACGGAGTGGCGATACTCGGCGTCCTGACGGAGGAAGAGACCGATGGAGGGGAATGAAGCCACCTGAGCTGCCACCCCAAGCTTCTTGAGCTCCTCGGCCACATGAACGAGGAGAGCCACCTCACTGCCGTTGGCAACGAGGGTGATGGCGGGATTCTCGGCGGGAACTACAATGTAGCCACCCTTTTCTGCCTTGTGAGCCTCAGCGCGACGGTTGCCTGACACGGCGGGCAGATCCTCGAGATCCTGGCGGGAGAAGATGAGCACGGAGGGGCTCTTCTTGTTCTCCATGGCGAGCTTCCAGCATGCAGCGGTCTCAGCTGAGTCGGCGGGACGGAGAACGAGAGTGGACTGGTGACCCTGAAGGTTGTCCATCTGCTCCATGAGGCGGATCTGGGCTTCCTGCTCTACAGGCTCGTGGGTGGGACCGTCCTCACCTACACGGAATGCGTCGTGGGTGAAGATGTACTTGACGGGGAGCTCCATGAGAGCCGACATGCGGAGAGCGGGCTTGATATAATCGCTGAACACGAAGAATGTACCGCAGGCAGCGATGACGCCGCCGTGAAGAGCGATACCGTTCATGAGCGAAGCCATGGTGAGCTCGGCAACGCCTGACTGGAGGAAACGTCCACCGAAGTCAGCGGCGGTGATGGAGCGGGTCTTTTTGAGGAATCCGTCGGTCTTGTCACTGTTAGCAAGGTCGGCAGATGAAACAATCATATTCTGCACCTTTTCGGCGAGAACACCGAGAACGGTGGCAGAGGAGTTGCGGCTTGCCATGTTGGGCTTGAATTCGATGGCGTCCCAGTCGATGTGGGGAAGCTTGCCGTCGATGTAGTCCTGAAGGCGGGCGGCAAGTTCGGGATTCTCGGCAGCCCATTTCTTTTCAGCTTCATGGCGTTTGGCAACGATTGCCTTGAGTTCCTCGCGACGAGCCTCATAGAGAGCCTTGACGTCCTCGCGGATAGTGAATGGATTGGCAGCGTCACCACCGAGATTCTCGACGGTCTTGCCAAAATCGGCACCTGCCGCACTGAGGGGCTGACCGTGGGTGGAGACAGCACCTTCCATCGAAGAGCCGTCAGCCTTGACCGCACCCTTAGCCATAACGGTGTGACCGATGATGAGCGTTGGACGCTTGGTCTCCTTGTCGGCAGCCTCGATAGCAGCGGAGATCTCAGCTGCATCGTTGCCATTGATTTCAATAACATTCCAGTTCCATGCGCGATACTTTGCTGCGGTGTCCTCGCAGGTGACATCCTTCACCTTGGTGGAGAGCTGCACTTCATTGGAATCATAGAACATCACGAGGTTGTGGAGACCGAGAGTGCCGGCGATACGGCCTGCACCCTGGGAGATTTCCTCCTGAATACCACCGTCGCTGATGAAAGCGTAGGTCTTATGGGCAACCACGTCACCAAACTGAGCGACGAGGAAGCGCTCGGCGATTGCACATCCGACAGCCATCACATGACCCTGACCGAGAGGACCGGATGAGTTCTCGATGCCACGC
Organism: uncultured Bacteroidales bacterium; assembly: GCA_947176235.1. Taxonomy (GTDB): domain Bacteria; phylum Bacteroidota; class Bacteroidia; order Bacteroidales; family Muribaculaceae; genus CAMWPM01. The sequence goes on from CAMWPM010000018.1 coordinate 7,082, forward strand.
ATGGGATCGAGCTCGGGGTGACCGGGAGTCACGCTACCCCACTGACGGAACTGCTGGAGCTCGTCGAGGGTGAACTTACCGGTGAGGGCGAGCACGCTATAAAGCATGGTGGACATGTGGCCGGGATCAAGGAAGAAGCGGTCACGTGCGATCCATGTGGGATTTTCGGGATCGTAAACAAGATACTTGGAATAGAGGGCGTTGACGAAGTCGGCACCACCCATGGCACCGCCGGGATGCCCTGATTTTGACTTCTCAACCATAGCGGCGATCAGCACTCGCATGTTGTCGGCCGCATGTTTCATAACCTGAGTGTTCATGTGGGAGATTTATTGTTAGAGTTTGATTAGTTTAATCGGAAATGATTAGTTCAGACCGGAAGTGGCGGAATAAATCCTTCGTGTGATGAAAATTTTCACAAAAATAGAAAAATTTTCGGAATAAGACAAAGCAAGGCGCGGAAGAATTTCCCCCGCGCCCGCTATAATTTTCATTTGGCGTGTTTCGAGCTATGGTTACTTATTTTTTCCGGCTATAGGTGTAATCAATCTCCGGAGATATGCTGCGGAAATTGGGCATGCACATACCTGTCACCGCACCGATAAAGGTGGGATCGGAAATATAGAATGTCCTGCCTCCCGCCTTGTAGCTGTCGCCCGGCACTCCGTCGTCGAGACTGACTGCCGCACTCTCATGCCCGGGATAAGCCAAAAGCTGTGACTCCAGACCGAGAACATTCCAAAGAAGATAAGTGTAGAACACCACACGATCCTCGCAGTCACACTTGTCATAGAAAAGCACTTCCTCGAAGAAGTAGGGTTTCTCAAATCCATGGTACTCGTCGTCCGTAGCATACTCGAATCCACTCTGTACGAGCGCGAGAAGCTTGTCGGCAGATTCGCGGTCGCCCTTCTCCCCTATCTGGCGGCGCAGCTGCTCCACGACATCGGAACGTACTTCGGGATCTACCGTAGAAAGTGCGTAATCCGCCAAGGGCATCTGCGGATAGTGATGGAGGAGGGGGAAAATGTTGGCATTCACTTCACCGCTCAGTGTGATTCCGTCGTGTGCGACTTCGTAGTGATGAGGCTTGTAAGGGAGCGTGAGGGGTGAGAGCCGGAGGTCGAGCGGACGTCCGGCATCGAGGGTTGACGGGATGTCGCAGGTAGCTATGCGATTACCGTTTAGATCGGGGTTGGAGGGTCCGGTGAAAATGTAGTAACGGCGATCGTTAAGATTCATGTAGCGTCTGCCGTAGATCTTCTGGTCGAAGGGGATTAGAAGAATCGGCGCGCCCGATGTGAGGCGGGCAATACGAACGTCGAAGCCGAGATTAGCCATGATGTAGTGGACGAGGGAGAGGCGCGAGCTCTCGTCGACGCCGGCAAACATCTTCTCCACCCACTCGCTCACGAGGTCGTAGGTGAGATAGTCGTTGAGACCGAGACGGTCGGCTGAGCGATGGAGTCCGTTGACGACATCGCGGATGGATTTGTCGGAAGCAAGTTCACGCCACTGCGCCGCAAAATCACGTTCGTCGGATAGCGAGCGCCTGATAGAGAATGAAGCCTGAGGCACCATCACCTCCATTCCGCGATACTCAATCATCGTCTGCGACGGCTCCTGCGACTTCACCGGAGAAGGAGTGACGGGAGCCTTGTCGGGGACGGGGACATTGACCGTTGGGACACCGACAGAGGGGAAACCATCGTCAGGACGCTTTACGTCGGGAGCGATTTTCTTCTGCGGGGGAGTGGCGGGCTTCACGGCGTCGGCATCCGGCTTGACAGGCTCAGGCTGCGGAATGGTGACAGGCTGTGCCTTCGGAGTCGTGGATGCATCGAAGAGCGGCTGCACCTTTGGCTTCGGCTCGGTGCTTTTCTCCGCACCTTTGAAGCTCTCGTACTCCACCCAGACGCCTTCAAGGAAAGATGCATAGTTGGAGAGGACGTCGGAGCGGAAATCATCGTAGCGCTTGAGCAGCTCCGCCCGGAAGTCCTCGAATGACTGACCGTTGGTCTGCCCCCAAGCAGGGAGCAGACCGGCGGCAGCCAATGATATTGTGACTAATAATTTTCGCATCGAGCGATTATGAGTTACCGGAATTATTCGCGGTCAAGGCCACCACGAACGAAATCGGAGATCTTATTGGCGAAATCCTGAGCAAGTTCGGTCTCCTTAGCGGCGTTCTCGAGAGCGCGCATACGAGCCTTGACAGCTGAGTTTTCATCGACGATGAAGAACGACTGCATTTCGTAATTGCCGTCGGGGAGCTGACGAATGATGGTGAAGCTCTCGGTCATCTCATTCTTGATCTCCTTCTCGACCAGACGCTCATAAGCAGCGTAGAAGTGGTCGAACTCAGCGGCATTGTCGGTGCCGTTGGCGCCCATGTCGCTTACCACGCGACCCTTGAGGGTGCTTCCAGCCTGCTGACCATAGACAGTGGTGGCATTGTTGATAGCCATCTGATGACCGATGTTCTTTGACTTGAAGTTGTCGGCGGTGCCTACCACTTCGTAGCCGTTATCGTCGAGAGCTTCGAGCTTATCATAGTGTTTGAGAAGAGCTACGTCGATGGTGCGGGAGGAACCGAAGAGCTGCCATCCGCCCTTTTCGAGTTCTTTCTTCTTAGCCTTGTACTCTTTCTTGAGAGCTTTCTGGAGTGTCTTGTTCTTGTCGGCTGCATAACCTACCTGAGGAATGATGAGACCGAGGACCATAAGAAAAGCGATAATCTTTTTCATAGTTTTGAAAATTTTAATGAGTGATTGGTTTATTTTTCAGAAATGTCAATGTTGGTGAGACGGACGTTCATACGATCGTCGTTGAGGCGAGCTTTCTGAAGCCATTTCGAGAAGTCCTCGTAGGAGAGGGAGCGGGGAGCGCCTTCCGACGTGAACTGATCGACAGGACGGTCGAAGCGGTTGGGAGAAAAGATCACGTAGATTCGGTTGCGTTCAACAGGCATATCGGTGTAAAGCGTCATCTCGTCGACGGTGCCGTGGGCGCGATCGCCGCTGGGAGCATGGAAAAACGTGTAGTTACGGTCGTGCTTGACGCTGACTGCGCCTTCGTTGAAATCCATGTAGGGCAAGAGTCGGTAGACGCGACGGTCGGCACCCAGAAGATAGACAACGACATATCCGTCGACCGGCGCGCGGAAGGAGAGCATCATATCGTCGCCGGAGCGGAAATGAGTGTCGGCATGACGTTCGTCGGTGCCGTTGCGGAGCACCTTGGAGTCAAACTCCACGGCACGGTTGGACACCGGACGCGCCTTACCCCACACCTTGCACCTGACAATGAGGCTGCCGTCGGGACCGGGGGGGAGAAATTCATATTCCGGTTCACGGGTGTTGGCGATCCACTCTCCTTTTACCTCACTGACGTTGAGGGCATCGAAAAATGTGGACTCAGAGCCTCCGGTAAGTGTCTCCTGCTGCATTATGCTCTGGGAGACAACAGTGCCAAATTCGCGCGCGAGAGCTTCGGCGATGGCACCCTGAAGAGCGGCTTCCTTGCACTGCTGCGGAGAATGGTGATCATCGCCGTAGAACGTATATTCACCGGAGATGTTGCGCACCCCTCCCCCATCAGCCCACACACTGACCGTGGAGGCAACGATGAGCATCAGGCAAAGGAGGGCACTGCGGGAGATGAAAGAGCGGATCATGTCACTGATTCATTTTCTTCGACTTCCATAGATCGGTCATACGCCCGGAGGTGGTGACAGTGGGAGTCTGGGGTTTGTTGTTGATGAATGTCGAGCGGTTCTTCACCTCGCCGATCACATAGTCAGATAGATCCTTGAGGGTGACATCACCCTTGGATGACTGAAGCTTGTGGAGGACAAAATAAGTGAACATACCGTGATTCTTCTCGGCGTAGGGAAGAGCGGTCTCCTTGTCGGATGTGGCGCTGAACACGAACATGTTGCCCTTGGGGGCAGCCTGCTTGGGCTTGACAGCAACCGCACGGGCATCGGCAAGCATGTTGCCGGAGCGCTCAGCACCGCTGAAACATGCATCGATGAACACCATCACGGACTTTGCATCAAGATCGCCCAGTTCCTTGTAGAGACGGTTCATGCCGTAGCACGTCTCGGGAAGGCGGGGATCAGCATCGACGGGCATCAAGTAGGCGTCCATGGTAGCCTCGTCGGGCATACCGTGACCGGCGTAGTAGACGATGACATCAGCTTCTCCACCAAGCACGTCGACCTTTCGCTTTAGGTCAGTTATGGCACTGAAGAGATTGCCGAGGGAAGCGTTGATGACAAGGTTGACATTTTCGGCAGGCAGACCGAGGGTCTTTCGGCAATATTCGGCAAACGTCGTACCGTCGTTGATAGCGGCGGGGACTTTGACAGCCTTGTTGTAGTCTTCGTTGGCGATGACGAGAGCGAGAGTATTGCGATTGACTTTCTTGGCGAGGGGGATATTCTCGTCGACATCCGACTTGCGGGTGATCGTATAGGTGCCGGATGCCTGCGAAGCTGAAGCATCGGGCTTCTGAGTGGCAAGGATGCCGGCGAAATCGATGTTGATGTCGGGGGCACCGGAGTAGGTGGCGGCGCGGGAGTTGTCGTAGGCGTAGGTCTTGCCAGTGGGGGTGACAAAAGTGATTGATGCAATCTTCACGCTATTGTCGTCGATGAAATAGGTGGGATTGCGGAAAGTCACGTTAGAGAAAGTCTGCTTGAACTGCTCCGCCTCACGATCCTTGAGGGGAACGTGGAGATAGACAGGTCCGTAGGAAGTCTCGACCATGAACGTCTCGTTGGTGGCATCGTATGGTGCAAGCTTGATGTCGGTGAGACGGAGCTTGTTGCCATACTCGTCGAGGTAGTTCTTGCCGGCTTCGGATAGTAAGCGCTGGTACTCAGCCTGAATTGACTTGTCGTTGACACGACGCTGATATTCGTCCATTGGCTCGAACTCACCCTTAGCCGACCATTTTTTCAGGCGGTCGACCACGTATTCGGCTCCATACTCGGAGAAGAGGGGGACATCGACGCGGGCGAGATCGCCGGAATTATAGTCGAAGTTACGGGCACCGTTGTCGCTGTAGCTTACGGATGTGGGCATAAACACCTCAGCAATGGGATCGATGCCGAGGGCTGTGAGACGCTCGTTGATACGCATATAGTCATCCTTCTGTTCGAGACAGAGATAGCTGACGCCAAGTGCCTTGAGATACTTTTCGGACATAGGGTCGGAAGCCACGACCTCCTCAAGCTTCTGGGCAGCGGCTCCAAAATAGCTCTTAGCCTGACGGCGGCTCTTCTTGGATGCCTTCTCGTCCTTCTCCATCACCGCATCGTTGAAATGGCTTACGGCGATGTTGAAGTAGCATAGCCCGATATGCTTGGCGTTGGAGAGCTTGCCGGGGGATACTTCGTCGAGCTGATTGTAGAGTGTCAGCGCTTCACTGTAGTTGCCGGCATCCTCCCAGAGTTGCCCCTGGACATTGAGAAGCTGCTCGCTGGTGGGATCGGCTTTCAATGCCGCCGTGAGAAATTCCTGAAGACTTTCGGCTCGTCCGCCGTCGATACAAAGCTGCATACCGATGAGGGGGAGCTGCTTGTTGTCGGGGTAGAACGGGAGTCCGGTCTTGAGTGTGGAAATGCCGAGATCGTAGTTGCCGGAATTGAGACAAGCCTGCCCCATAAAGGTGTAGACAAGCTCTCGCTTCGAGGTGTCGCCGGTAGAAAAATAGACCTTGAAATACTTGATGGCACGTTCAAAATCCTGAACGTTATAGGCTCCGGAAGCCGCAATGTAGGCAAGAACGGGCTGCATGGCAGGGTCATTTTTCCACACTTCGTCCTTAAACTCATCCATAAGCTGGACGTCGAGATAAGCCTGCGCATATTCCGTCAGCCTGGGACCGTCGTTTTTCGACGAATAGTAGAATGCTCCCCGAAAGAGATCGCGGTCGATCTCACGAAGCATCTCCTTACACTGATTCCAACCGCGTGACTGGGGTTCCTGCACGGCAATTGCCTCAATGACATCGCGGTAAGCCGTCATAACCTGCGGGAAGATAGAATCGTCCTCCACGCCGTCAAACTTCATGAAGGTGATCTTCTTAAAGTTGTCGGATGCGCGGTGAAGAATCGAATCGGGTGTGATGACAACGGTGTCGGTTCCGGCATCGGCGGACGTGGCTGAAGAAACGACATCGTCATCAGCCGCACGGAAAAGGACATTTGCCGGGATAGCCCCCGCAACTGTCAGGGTCAAGATTGCAGTAATTACTAAAAACAGTTTTTTCATTGAGGAATGTTACTCCAAAAAGAATTTTATTAATTAAGAGAGAGATAAAAGTTATAATTCAAATAAAATCAGTCAGAGAGAATCAAAACGCGTCGACAAAGACGAAATCGGCAGAGATACGGCGGTTGGCAGAGCCCTTCTCTTCGGAAACGGCGATGTCGTAACGATAGGTGCGGCTCATCTGTTCGAGAGCGGGGATGTTGTGTTCAAGATAATCCTTCACACTGAATGCGCGAAGGAATGCAAGCTCCTCATTCTCGGCTATGCGCTGACCCTTATTCATTGTGATGGTGGTCATCTGACCGTTATTGTAGTAAGGGAGCGCGTCGATGTCGCCAAACGAACCGTCGTAGATAAGGCGGCTGACAATGGGAGTAGCGTCGGCTGTGCCGGAGATGTTGACGCGAAGTTTCTTTCCTTCCTTGATGTACTGGGCGAAGTCGCCTTCGAAAGCCTGCTTGACGAGATTGAGCATGGCGCTCGCAGCATTGGATTCCGTGACGTGGTATTTGCCGGGGCGGAAGTCCTCGGTAGCAGAAAATTCAGGATCGACGTCGTAGGTGACGGTGACGTGATAGTTAAGGATGCGCTCGCCATTGGCATCGAAATCAGGCTCGATGCGGGAGTCGACAGTGATCTGGGTGTTATCGGTAAGGAGATTTTCGGTCTTAGCCTGCTTCATGATCTCGTCACGGAGTTCCTGGAGACGGATCTCCTCCATCTGTTGCTGCTGGATGAATTCGATGGAAACGACATTGTCGGCATCTGCCATGAAGTTCAGCGGGGTGCGGTCGATGTTATCGTAGACGTAGGTCTTGCCATTGGCGGAGTTGAACACCTCGGCATAGACAAGCTCAAAATTGTCGTCAGCCATCACGCCATACTTGGAGTTGCGGAACTCAAGGGTGGAAGCATCGGAGAATCCGGAAACGTCGGATTCGGGAACGGGGAGGAAAATCGAGGGCATGTTGTCGAAATCCACGGCGAGGACTCCATTTGCGCGGTCATAGTTGCCGAGGGTGACGGCAGCCATGCTTGTGAGATCAGGAGCAAAGCGTGTGGAAGCCTCTTCCTCAAATACACGGCGCATGTGAAGACGGGATTCATCGTTGACACGGGCATTGTACTCCTCGATGGTCTCGCCGGGCATCATCTTCATCCAGTCGTTCATTCGGCTGTTCACCTCATCGTTGACGAGTTTGCCGTAGTTGGGCTTGAGATAGAGGAGACGGCGTCCGCGGAGTCCGGCTGCGGAGGTGAACACCAGAATGAAGTCACCACTATTATCGGGAACAAACATTGCCTCCCTACCCATACCGCCTTCAATCGTCACTTCATGACGGTCGGCAGGCGAAAGAAGGTTAATAATGGTGATCTTTTCGGGAGATTCAAGGACTGCGGCGTATTTGCCATCCTCGTTGATCGATACAGAGAGGGCGTCACCGAGGTCCTCAAGAGTCTGGACCGGAAGGAAAGTACGGGTGTCATAAGCGGTGAGAATGCCGTCGTCAGTCACCACATAGAAACGAGAGCAATCAGGGTTGAAGGTGAAATCGTTGACAATCGTTTCGAAATCCCACCCCGCACGCTTCTTCCGCGTCTCAAGGTTGTAGACATCGACCTTTGTGGGTTCAGCTACTACGAGGTAGTACATGTTATCGCTTACTTTCAAGCGGTCAGTCTTGTCAAAAGAGATGGGCATGGGGTCGGACACGGGAAGTAGCTTACGGACGTCGAGGAAATTGACATGATCATCAGTAGCCACCAGTACCTGCATACCGTCAGGAGTGTAGGCAACGGCGCGGGGGTTGCCATATTTCTTGGCGTTATATTTGAGGAGTTCGTTGTTGACTTCGTGAGCGTCATAGACCACGGCTGCATTTTTACCCTTATTGTCGTACACCGCCATGAAGGAGCCTCCAGCGGGATAAGCCGCTGCATCGAAGAGAGTGCGGGGGGTGGTGAAGATCGGGGTGAAAGGAAGCGCTCCGACGGTATTCCCGATGATGTTGAACACGGCGGGACCTGACACGATGAATGAATCGGGAGCGGACTTAGAGGGGAAAAGGTAATCAGTACGCGTCACGTGGTGGGATGCGGCAGAAGTGTTGTCGTCGTCAGAAGCGGCAACCGCCGACAATGCCACACAGCCTGCGAGGAGTGACAGAAGTGTGGATTTCATAAAAAATTTTGTTTCCATTGTGTGCTTAATATTGTGTGCAAGAATGTGTGATTCAATAAGATGTAGGGATTTAGGCGACAAAAATAATAAAATTACCCGAAATAATCAATATTTCGGGTAATTTTATCGGTAAGTATTTGACCGATCAATAACAATCGATCAATCTGAAATATTCAGTCAATAATGATGCCAGGACGACGTCACGGGCGCAGCTGGATGACGAAACGAGCACCGCCGGTGTAGCTTTCGTCGAGCGACAGAGTTCCGTTCATCTTCGCGGTGAGGAGGGAACAGATCGGGAGTCCCAGCCCGGTACCTTGAGTGAGATCGTGAACTGATGAGAATGGCTGGAAAAGCGTAGCAGCCTGTTCGGGGGGGATGGGTTCACCGGTGTTAGTGATGATGAACTGGAAATTGTGGGGACCGCGTTTTTTGGCTTCCAGGCTGATTTTTCCGCCCTCGGGGGTGTAGATAGCAGCGTTGTCGAGGATATGACCTATTACACGCGTCAGGGGCTCTTCACTAAGCGGTGCACTTACTTTCGGAGCATCGACGACAATCCTTACATCGGATCTGACTTTGGATTTAATTCCGTCAGCAAGTCCCTGACAGAATTTTGTCAGGTCAGAGGGCTCGGTGGGATAGATATCAGCTACGGTGGCTTCAAGATCGGAGAATTCCTGAATCTGCCCTGTAAACTCGCGCAACGCCGCTACTCCAGGCAGATCGGAAGGAAGAGTGTCGAGAGTAGGACCGAGCTGAGCTGATATGTTGGAGATGAATCTCGTTTTGATCATGTTCTGAGCATGAGCCGCTTCGATCTGCTTTTTCTGCCGACGGTTCAATGCAATGTAACGAAGCAGGACAATGGCACCGAATACTAAAGCAGCAGCCAAAATTGCGGCAAGCACGCACAGGGCGCCGATAATCGTCTTTTTGACGGTGAGGGAGCTGTCGCGGTCAGCTATTTCCACTTCAGCCTGTTCCAACTGCTGCTCAAGCGAAGCCGCACGAGTGTCGGACTTCACTTTAGCCACGGAATCAGCCCAAGAAATGTAGCGATCGTAGGTGCGGGAGATAAGGCGGGCATTGCCGGTGCGGGAAGCCATGTCGATAAGATCCTTATAACACTTCCCTGCGTTGTCGAAGTCGCTCTTGTTCTCGTAGAGAGCAATCAGCTTGTTGACGGCGGCATCGCCCTTCTCTGATTCGCCGAACATGTAGTACTGCTGGGCGGAAGCTGCAAGAAGATCAATAGTCAGCAAGCTGTCGGAAGCCTGATTCGCCCATGACTTCATGCGTTCCAATTGTTCAGCCGCACGATCCGACTTTCGCAATTTCAAATACATCTTCTGACGTTCACGCGCCAACTGATAGCGTAGTGCGGGCATAGCGTTGCCGGTCTCGTCTTCCTTAGCCGTGAGCATGGCATCAGCCGAGTTGAGAATGTCAAAAGCCTCCTTATAATAATTTTCACGATGATAAAGCGCCGCAACATTCACTGCGGCAGGAATGGCTTTTTCAATATCTCCACGTTTCTGAAACGCATTGAACGCCTGGAGATAGAGGTAGCGCGCCTTGACGTATTCGGAAGCTGCCAAAGCCTGTTCGGCTCCGGCGGAAAATGATTCAGCGGTGTTCTGCGCCATTGCAGAGAAAGCTAAAACAACGGTTGTCAGCAATATAACTATGCGATTCATAAACTACAAGAATAGAAGTTTTATCTAAACAAATAAGCTCTGAACGATCAAAGCAAACGACAATGGACGTTTTGGGACTATAAAGATAGTAATAAAGATCGTAATTCCGAGTAAGTTCAGCAATTTATTCTAAAAAAATTATTTAAGATACGGCTACCGACGCTGTCAGAGAGCGTGGAGGTAGACGGGAAGGTCGAGTGGAGCATCGGACTGGGAATCACGTGCCTCGTTGACGGCATCGAGCATCCTGTCGACCTCGAAATAGTAGTGAGCCATCACCACGAAGTGTCGGCTATCGGGGTCAATGTCGGCAAGCTGGATGCGGGTAGTGACCTGATTGGGGAGGAGAACATAGCATCCTACGGGCTGACCTATCTCGGAAAGGCGGACGGGAGCCGCAGGATCGGAGGAATCTATCTTGAGGACGTTGAAGTAGACGGGGAAAGCGAGAGTGTTGCGGACACTAAGCTGGAGCACTCCATCCGGGGTCTGCTTGCTGTCAATCGCTACGGGGAACTGCTGGCGATTGACGGATTCGGGACGGGATAGCTGACGTGCGACAAAGCGACCGAGCATCTCATTGTCGATCTGGAGCGTGTCGGAAGCAGGGTCATAGTTTTCGAGGGTGCGCGTCACCTTACCCTTGGCAAGGTAAACGACCTGATCACGATCAGTAGAACTGCCGGAGCGTCCGATCTTGAGGTTGCGGTTGACAGCCGATACGGTGCCTACCGATTGCTTGCGTGCCTCGAAAATGATGTTGGAGGGAGAATGCTGTCCTGGGGTCGTTGACTTATACGTCTTTGAGTCGCGTGTGTCGAGAATCTCGACGGACCCACCATCAGGAATGATGATGATTGCCGCGGGGGAAATGTCGGCGCCCTCCACAGCCTTTTCAGTCTTGCCTGACTGCTTGACCATAACGTCGCCCTTGACACTAAACACCTTGAAATGAGCATACATGGATGGACTCACAGCAAGCATAAAGAGAAGGATACAGAGAGTGCGAGAAAAGGTTTTCAACTGATTTGTCATAATATAAGTGTGTGGTTTATACGGATATGAGGAAATTACAAGTTTAAGAACGTCTGCCGGTTATTTTTTTGCCGAGATAATCGACGAGGGATTCTCCTCCAGTCCAGATGTCGAAGGCGAAAAGCCCGAAGGTGACCATAAGGAAGGTGAACGAGAAATCAACGAGAATGTTGCTCCCGATAAAGAGCCTGTAGCTGATCACAAGAATGAGGTAGAGGACCACCACCTGAAGGATACGCAGCACTATGGCTTTCCATGGAACTACAAATGTGACATATAGGAGAAGGAAGAGGAAGGTGACGAACGCACCGGCAAGAATGTTGAACCATCCGGGAGTAGCCGTCACATAGTTGCGGTCGAGGATGGTGGAGAGGGCGCGGGCATGGATTTCGACTCCGGAGATGGCATGCCCGAGGGGACTGGCGTGTTTGTCACCGAGATCGTCGAGCGCACCGATCAGGACGACGCGCCCACGGATTTCATCGGCGTGGAGATCAACGTCGGTGGCATCCCATTCACGATAGATGCGCGAGGGATAGTAGATGGTCTCCAGATCGTTGCCCCGGGCGAGAAGGTCGGCGTGGGCAGCGGAATCGACCATCGCGGCAAGTGCCGCGGGAAACGAGGGAATGACGAGGGTGGAATCGGGAGTAGAATACTTCACTGCGAACTCTCGCGCCACACCTCCCGCCATCTTCATCGGGAGATTGACAGCTCCGACAGCCGGGGCGGGGCATCCGGGGGTGGAGAGTGAGGCTGAATCCATGAAAAAGGATCGCTCGCCTACCGTGAAGCAGTCGGGACGGACGGAATTACCGAGCGGATTGACCGTAACAGCCTGAACGATGCGTGGAGAAGCTTCTATGACGGAGATGAGATAGTCGTCGACGAGGGAATCGCGCGGGGAATCGAATGTGACATCAAGTCCGATTGCCGCCGGCTCGTAAATGGCAAGCTGATCAATGAGTGAAGCGATGTCGGCACGATCGGCATTATCGATGTTAACAATTACCACATTGTCGTCGAGCTGGCGGACGGCGCGTGACTCAGCAACTATGTTGTAGAAATCAGTGATCTTGAAGTCCTTCTTCTCATGGGAGGAGAGGAGTGCGGTGGTGGAGAAAGCGAACGGCTGCATCATGAACATCGACAGCAGAAGAGCCAGCGCCGTCATGCCGAGCGCCTTGAACACTTTAGCTACCGAGAACTGAAAGGGGGACTTCATTAGTGAAGGAATGATGCAAGAAAGACTGTGAGGATGTGATTTTTACGGCGCAAATGTAGCGATTAATTCCGTAATATACAAGAGATGAGACAACTGATCGGAATTTCCTTATTAGTAAAAAGCGATGCACCAGCTCTGGTGCATCGCCTAATAATCGGCGGAAATAAGTGATTTCAGTCCCGGTAGACGGTGGGGTCGGTGATGCCGGCGGCGGCGATGGCGTGGCGGCGTTCGATACATGTGGCACATTTGCCGCAGTGGATTTCTCCACCTTTGTAACAGCTATACGTCTGCGAATAGTCGATACCAAGCTTCTTGCCTCGCTCTGCAATCTCTACTTTGGTGAGGTGGGTGTAAGGAGCAAAAACCTCAATAGGGACGTAGGTGCCTTCCCCTATCGCCTGTGCCATCGACTGGATGAACTCCGGGCGGCAGTCAGGGTAGATGGAATGGTCGCCGGCATGGTTGGCGATCATGATGCGTTTCATGCCCCGGCTCTCGGCAAGTCCGGCAGCTACGGAAAGCATGATGCCATTACGGAAAGGAACAACGGTGGAACGGATGTTATCATCGCTGTAGGTGCCTTCGGGGATAGCGTCGGCTCCCTGCAGGAGGGAACTGTTGAAATGACGTCCGATGAAGCTCAGATCGATCTCCACCAGCTCAATACCGAGCTGGCGGCAATGATAACGCGCCCATTGGATTTCGCGGGGATTGGAGTTGGCGCCATAGGTGAATGTAACTGCCATACCGATAGCCCACTTGAAATCGTGGAGCATCGTAACGGAGTCCATACCTCCAGAAAGAATCATAAGTGACTGTTTCATACCTGATGAATGAGAGAGTGAAGTAATCAGAGAATATCAGGGAAGGCTGCGAGCATCCGGGCTTTGACGAGGTCCTGATGTGCGGGGTCGCCCCAGTTGGCAAAAGGATAGATTGAAATGCCTCCGCGAGGAGTGAAGATGCCTTTCACTTCGATGTAGCGCGGCTGCATGAGGGCTATGAGATCCTTGAGGATGATGTTGACGCAGTCCTCGTGGAAGTCGCCATGGTTGCGGAAACTGAAAAGATAGAGCTTGAGGCTCTTGCTCTCGACCATACGACGGTCGGGAATATAATTGATGATGATGCGTGCGAAATCGGGCTGTCCGGTCTTTGGGCAAAGCGAAGTAAATTCGGGGCAATTGAACGTGACGAGGTAGTCATTCTCGGGATGACGGTTGGGGAACGTCTCGAGAATGCCGGGAGTGTAATCGGTGGGATATTTCACGCCGGTTGCGCCCAGGAGGGTGAGGTCGGAAAGCTGCTCAGGGGTACGCATCGCTGTATCGTGTTTGTTTGTAGCCGAAGAGAGATTGTGCTTTTTTGACAGGTGAGACCGTGTCGGGTGGTATTATTTTTGCAGAATAAAAACGTGAAGAATTATTGCTGATTGACGTCGTGAACGCGCAGGCGGTCGCCGGCATCATTGACAATGGACCGGAAGTAGCGTTCGTCGTAACCTCCGAATTTGGGAGAAGCAGGGAGACCGTAGGGATTGTAGAGGAATTTTCCGTCCTTTTCCTTCTTTATGTTGCCGTCCATGAACTTGACGAAGAGGTAGTCGCCGAGCTGCTTGTAATCGGAGGTGGCGCGTGCAGCCCATTCGTCAGCGATAGCCTGAGCGCGTGCGGCAGCCTCTGCATCGGAAAGCGAGGGGGCTTCGGCTTCGAAAGCCACAGTGGCATCAAGGGCTCCCTGCTCAAGAGCTGACTGAACACGACGGATGTCGGGAATCATCTGGGAGTAGCGGTTGTAAGCCTGGTTAGCCACGTAGTTGTTGACCCAGAAGTTGGAGGTCCAGGAGAGGGTGTTCATGTCGCCGTTGCCGTGGGCGAGTTCGTGAGGAACTTCGGTTACAGAGCAATATACCGGGATGTAGACGCAGGTGTTGGCATCGTCAGTGCCGAACCAGAGGAGACCACGGGTGACGGCAGGCTGATCGTCGCGCATCTGAGCCACGAAAGAGAATCCGGTCTGCTGCGTGGCGATGGCGCGCTCGTGGGTGTAGGTCTCGCCGTCGACCTCGAAGGTCATGGGACGCCAGCGGTAAGGCACCTTGTAGGGACCGGCGCCGATGTCGAGCGTCATGTCAAAGGGAGTGCCTTCGAAGTGATCGCGCATCATTTCCTTCATGTCGGTGGCTGTGAGGGGTGCGTCGGGCTTCACCCAGAGGGGAAGGACTTCGCCGGAAGCATTATCGATCCACTCAAGGTAGCGGTCCATACCGGAAGCATGGCGATTGAAGAAGCACCAGACGCGGGCGTCGCAACCGCGGAGCGCACCGAAATCGTACTCGGCATAGGCGCGGGAGAAACTAAAATCCTCGTCCTTGCCGTCGAAGTAGCCCTGCGAGCGGGCAAAGTCAATTACATCGGGGCTATAGATGGTCTCGCCCGTGGGATCATCGAGGGGGAACTGATGAATACGGGAATGGTTGGCGTGACCGGAGATACAGTCATCGGGAATACGGCGGGCAACCCAAACGGCTCCTTTGGACTTGCCCCCCTTGCCAATCATCTCCATGATCCATGCTTCGTCGGGATCGGCGATCGAGAAAGATTCGCCTGACGAGGCGTAACCATATTCGTTGACAAGATCGGTCATGACCTTGATTGCCTCGCGGGCGGTGCGGGCACGCTGGAGAGTGATGTAGATGAGGGAACCGTAGTCAATAATACCGGTGGTGTCGACCAGTTCAGGACGTCCGCCCCACGTGCTCTCGGAGATAGCAAGCCCATGCTCATTCATGTTGCCAACGGTGGAATAGGTGTGAGCCACTTCGGGGATTCGACCAAGGGGTCGGCCGGTGTCCCACTCCACAACCTCGCGGAAAGATCCAACGGGATGGTCGGCGGCGGGCTGACGGTAGAGTTCGCCAAAAAGGTTATGAGAATCGGCGGCGTAAGTGATGAAAACACTGCCGTCCGCCGAAGCTTTCTTCCCGACAAGCAGACTCGTGCAAGCGATGGCGGAAGAAGCCGCGGCAATAAAAGCCACAATTATGGTGAAATAACGTCGGATCATCAGCTAAAGCATGAAAAAGGAATGAATTAGTGAAATGTGAACACAGGTCGGAAATGAGGCGGAAAGGCACACGCTTTTCCGTGGGAAAACCGAACCACGGCGCAAAGTTACAAAAATATTTCAAATTCACATCAATATTACCAACTTTTTTCTAACATGTGACAAGATTTTTTCACAGGCAAAAATAAAATTGAGACACATATAAAATTCCCAACAAAAGTTTACAATAAATTGCAAAACAATCGTTAATTTTGTCCTCTCCAACAGATCTCCTGCAACAAATATCATCAATCAATAACTCAAATCTAAAATCTTCTATGTGGTTAACTAACTCATCAGTGGGAAGAAAGCTTGTGATGGCAGTGACCGGAGCAGCTTTAGTCCTCTTTGTAACGTTTCACGTGTTGATGAACGCAGTGGCGATATTCTGGCCTGCAGCCTATAACGTTATCTGCGAATTCTTAGGAGCGAACTGGTATGCGCTGATCGCCAGCGCGGGTCTCGCCCTTCTCTTCATCATCCACATTATCTACGCCCTCTGGCTCACCGTGCAGAACCGTCGCGCCCGTGGTCATGAAGGCTATCTGGTCAACAAGAAGCCCGCACAGGTGGAATGGGCATCGAAGAACATGCTCGTTCTGGGCATCGTAGTCGTAGCCTTCCTGATCGTGCACATGATCCAGTTCTGGGCTAAGATGCAGCTTGCAGAAATCACCGGCCACCTCGCAGTGGACGAAAGCGGCATGGCAGTACCTCCGGCTGCCGGCACATGGTTCCTGCAGATCGCCTTCTCGTGCATCTGGACCCCGATCATCTACATCATCGGCTTCGTGGCTCTGTGGTTCCACCTCACCCACGGCATCTGGTCGATGTTCCAGTCGGCAGGCTGGAACGGCAACATCTGGATGAGCCGTCTGAAGAAAATCGGCTGCTGGTGGGCAACCATCGTAGTAGGTCTGTTCATCATCCAGGCAATCGTGTTCACCGTCAACGCCCGCAATGAGCGCTACACCACCTGCCCGCAGCTGGTGGGTCAGTACATCGAAATGATGGAAGAGGGCAAGGATGCCGGCATCCCCGGCATGGCAGCCGACTGCTGCGGCGAGGCTCTTCCTCCCTGCTGCGCAGAAAAAGCAGCCCAGCATGGCGACTGCCATAAAGGTCACTGCGACGGCAAAGCAGAATGCGGCAAAGCAGCCTGCGGCGACTGCAAAGAAGGCAAGTGCGAAGGCAAAGCCGAGGGCGCATGCTGCGGCAAATGCGAAGAAGGCAAAGCTGAGTGCGGCGATTGCAAGGAAGGCAAGTGCGAAGGCAAAGCCGAGGGCGCATGCCAGGGCTGTGAAGGTCATAATAACGCTAACAACTAAACATTATACCCGATTATGGCAGATATTAAGAATCTCGAAGGGATGATTGATTCAACTCCCATCATGAAGGACTATGCCGACATCGAGTCGTCAAAGCTACCCGAATATCAGATAGACTCCAAGATACCCGAAGGCCCCGTAGCCGAGAAGTGGACCAACTACAAGGCTCACCAGAAACTCGTCAACCCCGCCAACAAGCGTAACCTCGACATCATCGTGGTGGGTACCGGTCTTGCCGGCGCTTCAGCCGCTTCGACACTGGGCGAACTTGGATTCAACGTCTACAACTTCTGCATCCAGGACAGCCCCCGCCGCGCACACTCGATCGCAGCCCAGGGCGGTATCAACGCAGCAAAGAACTATCAGAACGACGGCGACTCAGTGTACCGTCTGTTCTACGACACAGTGAAGGGCGGTGACTTCCGTGCCCGCGAAGCCAACGTCTACCGTCTCGCAGAGGTGTCGAACAACATCATCGACCAGTGCGTTCAGCAGGGCGTACCGTTCGCCCGCGAATACGGCGGTCTGCTTGCCAACCGTTCGTTCGGCGGCGCCCAGGTGTCACGTACATTCTACGCCAAAGGTCAGACCGGTCAGCAGCTTCTTCTCGGTGCCTACGCATCGCTCAACCGCCAGATCCAGAAAGGCACCGTGCGCTCCTACAACCGCCGCGAGATGCTTGACATCGTGATGATCGACGGCCGTGCACGCGGCGTGATCATGCGCAACCTCATTACCGGCGAACTGGAGCGTTACGCCGCTCATGCCGTGGTGCTTGCTACGGGCGGCTACGGACGTGCCTTCTTCCTCTCGACCAATGCCATGGGCTGCAACGGCTCCGCCGCTGTCCAGGCGTTCAAGAAGGGTGCTTATCTCGCCAACCTCGCTTTCACGCAGATTCACCCGACCTGTATCCCCGTGCATGGCGAAGACCAGTCGAAACTCACTCTGATGAGCGAATCTCTGCGTAACGACGGCCGCATCTGGGTACCGAAAAAGAAAGAAGATGCTGAAGCTATCCGTGCCGGCAAGAAGAAACCGACCGATATTCCCGACGAGGACCGCGACTTCTATCTGGAACGCCGCTATCCGGCATTCGGCAACCTCTGCCCCCGCGACATCGCCAGCCGTGCAGCCAAAGAGCGCTGTGACGCAGGCTACGGCGTAGGTACGGGCAATGCCGTATATCTCGACTTCAAGTACGCAATCGAGCGTCTGGGCGAGGACGTGGTGCGCGACCGCTACGGCAACCTCTTCGACATGTACCAGATGATCAGCGATGACAACCCCTATCAGACTCCGATGATGATCTTCCCTGCCAGCCACTACACCATGGGCGGCATCTGGGTGGACTACGAGCTTCAGACGTCGATCAAGGGTCTCTTCGCAATCGGTGAGTGCAACTTCAGCGACCACGGTGCCAACCGTCTCGGTGCTTCCGCCCTCATGCAGGGTCTTGCCGACGGTTACTTCGTTCTCCCCTACACGATGCAGAACTATCTCAGCGACCAGATCAAGGTGCCCCACTTCAAGACCGACACCAAGGAATTCGACGAAGCTGAGAAGGGCGTGAAGGAGCGTATCGCCAAACTGATGGCAATCAAGGGCACCAAGTCGCCCGACCAGATCCACAAGAAGCTGGGTCATGTGATGTGGAACCTCGTGGGCATGGGCCGCACGCTGCAGAGCCTCGTGAAGGCTCTCGACGAAATCGAGGCAGTGAAGAAGGAATTCTACAGCGACCTCCGCATCGTGGGCAGCGCCGACGATCTCAACACCGAGCTTGAAAAGGCACTCCGCCTTGAGGACTTCCTCGTAATCGCCAAGATGATGGCAATCGACGCCCTGAACCGCAACGAATCATGCGGCGCTCACTTCCGCGAGGAGTACCAGACAGCCGACGGTGAAGCCGCCCGTAACGACAAGGACTACATGTACGTGAGCTGCTGGAAGTACACCGGCGACAACGAGAAGCCTATCCTCCTGAAGGAAGATCTCAAATATGAAGCCATCCAGGTGCAGACCCGCAACTACAAGTCATAATCCCAACTCCCCAACCCCCTTATTAAAGAAACAATGGAAACCAATATAAACGTAAACCTTAAGATTTGGCGCCAGCGTTCTCCCAAGGAGAAGGGAGCGTTTGCCAACTATCGTGTAGAGAACGTTTCGACGGGCAGCAGCTTCCTCGAGATGCTCGACATGCTCAACCAGCAGCTCGTAGAGAAAGGCGAGGAGCCGGTAGTGTTTGACAGCGACTGCCGCGAGGGTATCTGCGGAATGTGCTCGCTCTACATCAACGGACATCCTCACGGACCTGTGCAGGGCATCACCACCTGTCAGCTCCACATGCGTAAATTCAACAACGAGGACACCATCACGATCGAGCCGTGGCGTTCAGCCGGTTTCCCAGTGGTGCGCGACCTCATGGTGGACCGTAACGCATTCGACAAGATCCAGCAGGCAGGCGGCTACGTGTCGTTCAACTGCGGCGGTGCTCCCGATGCAAATGCCACTCCTATCTCGAAGGAAGTGGCTGACACCGCAATGGACTCGGCAACTTGCATCGGCTGCGGCGCATGTGTGGCAGCGTGCAAGAATGGCTCCGCAATGCTCTTCGTATCGGCTAAGGTAAGCCAGTTCGCTCTCCTTCCCCAGGGCAAGGTGGAACGCGCCCGCCGCGCCCGCGCCATGGTGAAGAAGATGGATGAACTTGGCTTCGGTAACTGCACCAACACAGGTGCATGTGCAGCCGAGTGTCCGAAGAACATCTCGCTGAGCAACATCGCCCGCCTCAACCGCGAATTTATCAAAGCTAAGCTCGCCGACTAATAAGCCGGGGACCACTCCCCTGCCCTACAAAAGACTACCGCCATCCGGAATGATTCCGAATGGCGGTAGTCTTTTTTTATGATTTACTGCAATCAACAGATTCAGTCTATCAGTCCTCGAGGTAGTAGGTGATGGAATTGACTACGCGGACGGTCTTGATCTGTGGAGTGTAGCTGTCACGGTCCTCAATGGTAAACTGACCCTGGGAGGCGGTCTTGATCTGTCCGAGCTTACTGTGGGAGTCCTCGGCAAACTTATCGGCAGCCTCACGAGCCTGGGCAGTGGCTTCGGCAATCATCGAGGGCTTGATCTCATTAAGACCAGTGAACTCATATTCGACGCTATAGCTATAGTCGCGGCTAAGGCTGATGCCCTGCTTAAGGAGTTCGCCCTGACGCTTTATAAGCTCCGACACCTTGTCGACATTGGCAGATGATACGACGATAACCGAGGTGAGGGTGAAGCGGGGACGACCATCATTGGAGCCATACTCCTGCGCCTGACGGTCGAACACACTGGGAGCGTTTGCTGAAATCTCCGAAGCGGGAATACCGTTGTCGGTGAGCCACTTGATAATAGCATCGTTGGTACGGCTGGTTACATCGTAGAGCGATACAAGCTCGTTGCCGAGGGTCTTTGAAACGAGCGGCCATGTCACCTTGTCAGCCTTCACTTCACGTGTGGCGAGACCGCGGACGGTAACTGCACGATTGTTAAACGCAAGATTGTTGATACCCTGCTTGATGAAAAGACCCAGCAGGACAATGCCGACTGCGATGAGCAGAGCGGGAACGATACGGTTGGACTTGTTCATAATACGAAATTGTTGGATTTATTATTTTATTAATGATTTATCATTGTATAATTATAAGACAATCGGAGCAGACAATAGTTTAATTCTTCCCGTCAAGATATGGAATGTTGCCGATTTTCTCTATCTTTGTGAAAATGAATTGTCACTAACTCAAAAATCATAAATCTACATGGCAGAAAGCAATGACTGGTGGACGTCGCCAACCGAAAGCGAATCAGGAAGACTGATCATGGTAACAGGGCGACGCGACGTGGCTGCGTTCCGCAACAATCCCCGTTTTGACAAGCGTGTGGAGGTAACCTGGCGATATGATGAAGCTGATGCTTCGGGAATGCCTGACTTGAAAACATCGGAACTAATGGAACAAGTACAGGACGCGCTACAAGCTACGTTCACGAAGGATCCGGTGGCTGTGCTTACAGGCATCTACACGGGGGACGGGGAAAGGAACTGGGTGTTCTATACTCTGAGCCTGCACATCTTCCAGAAGAAGCTCAATGAAGCTCTTGCGGGATTTGACATGCTGCCTCTCACATTCCACGCGGAGGAGGATCCAGGGTGGGAGGAATACAGCGAGATGAAGGAAATCTCGGAAATCAACTGAGCATGAATTAAAAGAAAAGGCGTTGTATCGGGAGACGATGCAACGCCTTTCTGCGGTTGACGGGTTAAAAATTTATCGGGATCAGCGGTTGATGTCGCCCTGATAGAAGAGGAGGATACGATGACGGAGAAGATATTCGTAATGGGCGGAGATGCGGGAGAGGGTGTTTTTGAGAAGATTGGTCTTTGACAGCTCAAACTCGTTGGGGGTGGCTCGTCCGATGTTGTATTTCTCCTGCATAGCTTCGAAAGCCACGCGGGTAGCCTCCTCGGTGGTGAGGGATGTGACATATTTGTCGCGTGCTCCGGTGGCATTGTAATAAGCACGCTGGATAGTGCGATAGAGTTCGGTGGATGCCTGGTCAAGCTGAAGGACGGCGTTGAGGCGCTGTACCTTGGCACGACGGATGGAGTTGCGGGTGTTGAATGCGTCGAAGATGGGAATGGACAGGGAGAAGCCGAAGTAAGTGCTGTAGTTGTTGCGCATCTGGGCTCCGAATGATGGGTTGTACATTCCGTTGAGCTTATAGTAGGAGCTACCGAGACCGGCGTTGAGCGAGAGGCGGGGGATGTAGCCGGCACGTGCGACGGAGATGTAGGCGTCGGCAGCCTTTATGCCATTGCGGGAGGCAAGAATGGAATTGTTGCGCGACATGGCTGCATCGTAGACTTCGGCTGCGGAGGGAATCGAAGGATCGGTGGACTGCAAGGGAACGACGTCGAAATCCTCAATTGACTCAAGGCGCATGAGCTGGGCGAGATCGAGAAAAGAATTGGTGAGATCGTTTTTGGCATTAATGACCGAGAGGCGATCCTGCTCAAGCTGCGAACGAGCAGCGAGGAGGTCGACTTCAGGGATTTTGCCGGACTCGGCGAGAGCCTCCTGTCGACCGACCTCGTAATCGGAAAGCTCAACCTGCGCCTCCGCCGTAGCGAGCACCTCCTGAGAGTAGAGCACCTGCAGGTAGGAAGAGATAATGTTAAGCGTCACATCATCCTTGGCAGCTTCGTGCTGATAGAGGAGAGTGCGGAGGTTGATGCGCGCATACTTGAGGCGTCGCACGTCCTGAAGTCCCTGAAAGAGTGGCATACTTGCCGAAAGCCCCCACTGGAAAGAGGATGTGTTGCGATTTTCGTAGGTGTTCTGGGAGTTAAGACCGCGTCCGAAGTTGAACGACTGGCTTGCCGAGGCACTTACATTAGGGAGGAAGGCATTCTTCGACTCGGTGATTTCGAGTTCGCCTGACTTCATCTCGAGTTCACGCCCTTTGACTGTGAGATTGTGCTCGATTGCGTAGGCTATACATTCGTCGAGAGTCCAGGTGCGCGCCTGCACGGCTGCGGCTCCTGCCATCGAGATGAGGATGGCGGCTGCTGTAAGACGTAGGGATTTCATGACGTATCAGTTCTGTAAGCGTGCTCCGCGGAGCTGTGAAGCAGTGGTGATTGAATCGGGAGATAGAGTGGACTTGACTACGATGTTGACTCCATCGCTGATACCTGTGGAGACGGGCACACGCTCCCATTTCTGAGGATCGGAGTTTTCGACCAGAGTGTAGACGAACGTGGAGTCGCCTTCGAACGTGAGGACACGCTCCGGAATGACGAGGGCGTCGGTGGCCGTCTCAAGGAGGACGCGGGCGTTGGCTGAGTAGCCGGCGCGGAGCTCAATTCCTTCAGGAATGGATATGGCAGCCTTGATCTCAAATGTGTTGGTGCCATTTTCCTCAGTGGCGAGGGGGGCGATTTTCTCGATGAGGGCGGCGAGAGTGATATCGGGAAGGGCTCCTACGGTGATGTCGACCGCCATTCCTTCGCGTAGCATACCCACTTCGGTCTCATCGATCTTACCTTTGAAGATGAGGTCGGTCATATCGGCAATTTTGGCTACGGTGGTACCGTCGTTCATGGTGTTTGCCTGAATCACGGAGCTACCTACTTTGACGGGTACTTCGAGAACAAGACCCGTGGTGGTGGCGCGGACAAGCGTGTTGGACGACTGGGCTGTGGAAGCCGAAAAGCCTTCCTTGACGATGGAGAGTGCATCGATGGCGGCTGAGAGTTCTTCCTTGGACTTGAGGTAGGCGTTTTCGTCGACCTCAAATGTCTCGCGGCTCTCGAATTTCTTCTCATAGAGCGATTTGGTGCGTTCGTACTTGGCCTTGGCGTTCTCGACATCAAGACGGGCTACCTTCACGCGATTCTCGGCGGATGCAAGCTGACCTTCGTCGGGAATAATCTTGATCTTGGCAATGATGTCGCCCTCATGGACGAGGTCGCCCGGCTCGACGTTAATCTCGGAAATAATACCGGACACCTGAGGCTTCACCTCGATTTCGTCGCGTGGCTCAACCTTGCCGGTGAGAATAGTGGTGCGTGACACTTCACCGATTTCGGGAGTGACGATTTCGTAGGATTCAGGCTTCTGGCGGGAGTTGGCATAAAGATAGATGAATGTCCCTAAGAAGATGGCGGCGATAGCCACCCAAAGCAGGATGCGGAAAAACTTTTTCATCGTGGATAAGAGTTTTCTTTTGTATCGTTATTCTTTTTATTATTATTCTTTATTTCAGACTTCGTCGTTGAGGGCTTCGATGGGCTTTATCTTCATGGCACGCCATGCGGGAATGAATCCGGCGGCAGTGCCGAGCACCACGAAGGCAAGAAGAATCTTAATGGCTGTGGAGAACGAGAGCTGGAAGGCGAGAATCGTGCCGTCGGGTCGCACCGTGATCTGAGCTACCACGTAGAGGACGATGGCGGCAAAGGTGATTCCCGCGAGTCCCGCGACAAGGGTCAGGACCACGCCTTCGGAGAGTACCTGGGTGATGATGTCGCGGGGCTTGGCACCGATAGCGCGGCGGATACCGATCTCCTGCGTGCGCTCCTTGACAATTACCCACATGATGTTGCCGACGCCTATCACACCAGCCATCAGGGTGCCTACTCCGACGAAGAGGGCGAGGAGGGTGATGCCGAGGAAAAGATTATCTACCATCTTGAACTGCTCGCTGACGTCCATGAAGAACATGGCGTTGGTATCGTCCTGTGAGACGGGGGGATGGGTGAGGGTGATGATGTGCTGAAGGCGTTCGCGGAAGTCGGAGGGTGCGGTTCCGTCGGGGGCAACGATCATGAGAGCACCTACGTTGTTACCCATATTGAATGCACGGCGGAAGAGGTTCATCGGAATCACGACTGACTCATCAAGGCGTCCGCCTATCGAGATTTCACTTGTCTGTCCTGTCACACCTACAATCTTGAAATATATACCACGGATTGTGATGAACTTGCCGATAGGGGATTCAGCACCGAAGAGCTTATCAGCAACATTTTTACCGATCACGCAGACTTTTCGGTCGGTGACATCATCGCCGGCATTGATGAATCGCCCGGAGTAGACGATAGGTTCGAACACTTTAGGATATTCGGAGTCAGCACCGATAATAGTGCAGTCGTCATGAAGTGTGCGATAGGCTACGGTGGCGCTGAACGATTCGTTGGCACTGACAGCTTTCAATTCGGGAATACCCCGGCGAATATTCTCTGCGTCAATGGTCGTAAGATTCCAGGAGGTGCCTTTGTTGTAGCCGTTGTGGCTCATGGTGGTGCGCTCGGCAAACATGACGGCGGTGTTGGTGGCAAAGCCGTTGAAGTTGTAGCGCAGCATGGCTTCCAGACCACTCGCACCTCCGAGAAGCATTGCGAGCATAGCAGTGCCCCAGAAGATGCCGAAGGCAGTCATGAATGTGCGCGTCTTGTTGCGCGCGAGGGTAACGCCGATTTCACGCCAGTTTTCCCAATCGAATAATGGAGTGTTGAGTTTCATAATGCGTGGAGGGCTTCAACGGGTTTGACTTTGAGGGCTTTGAGCGCGGGGAACAGCCCTGAAAGGGCTCCTGCGACGATGAGGACGAGCGTGACGTTGATGATAATGGAGAAGTCGACACTTGCGTCGCCCAATATCTGCGCGCCATCTCCTGATCCACCGAAAATGCTTGCAACAAGCTCGAGGACGGCGATGCCGAGGACGATACCGACGTAGCCGAATAGCGTGGTGATGACGATGGACTCGGTGAGGATCTGAGTCAGGATGTTGCGGGGCTTGGCGCCGATGGCGCGGCGTATACCGATCTCATGGGTGCGCTCCTTGACGGAGACAAACATGATGTTGCTGACGCCCACAATGCCTGACAGCATGGTGAAAAGTCCAAGAAGCCAAACGGAGATCTCGAGGATCGCAACAGCGGTGTTCTGAGTGAAACGATCCTTGAAGTTGTTCCAGAAATACACGGCTGACTGGTCGGTGGGACTGAATGTATGAGCGTTGGCAAGGGTGGAGCGGAGAGACGTCTCTGCATCGTCGGCGTCGGTCTCGGTGAAGACGTTCTTGAGGGAGACTTCGAGGCGGTCGACCGATCCGTCGGGACGGCTGAGAGCGGCGGCGATAGTGTAGGGCACGTAGTTTTGGCGTCCCCCCCAACGGCTCTTGTAGACGCCTATTACCTTGAATGCTATACCATCGACGTCGACCTGTCCGCCGACAGCCTGTTCGATGGATCCGAAGAGCAGTTCGGCAGACGACTCGGAAAGCACGATAACCTTACGCATCTGCTCCATGTCGAGGTTGTTGACGAAGCGTCCGGATGTGATGGTGAGTCCCTGTGATTCGAGGTAGTAGGGATCGCATCCTACGTAAGAGCCGGAAGTATAGTCCATGGGGGTGGAAATTCGTTTGGCTCTACCATAGATTGTTGGATGGACGTCCTTGACGATGTTGCCGTTCTGGGAGGCGAGGATTGCCCGGTCGTCGTCCTCAAGCTGGATGAAGCGTCCTTCCTTGTAGCCCTGCCAGCCTTCGGAGGTGCGTCCGCTGAAGATGGTGATCTTCTCGTCGCCACCGCTTTGCACCTCGCGCCGGAAATTGGAAGTCACACCGTTAGCCATCCCGAGCAGCACGATGAGCATGAAGATACCCCATGCCACGGAGAGTCCGGTGAGGGCGGTGCGGGTCTTGTTGTTGGACAGCGCCTGTACTATTTCACGAAAAAGGTCAAGCATCGGGTTATTCTACAATTATTGGATCTGTAGGGTTAACTACAATGGAATTGTCGGGTGTAATGATAGAATTATCAGGAGCGATGAGCCCGTCGACGATCCGGATCACGCGGTTGGTCTGCTCACCTACACCGGGGTCGTGGGTGACGATGACGATTGTCATTCCGGTGGTGGCATTGAGATCGCGGAACACCTGCATCACTTCCTTGGATGTGCGGGAGTCGAGTGCTCCGGTAGGCTCGTCGGCAAGGATAATGGAAGGATTGGTGATGAGGGCGCGTGCGATCGCCACACGCTGTTTCTGTCCGCCGGAAAGCTCACCGGGGAGATGGTGGGCGCGGTCGGCAAGTCCCATACGGTCGAGTTGCTCGAGGGCGAGCTTGTTGCGCTTGCGGCGGGACACACCCTGATAGAAGAGCGGGAGGGCGACGTTTTCGAGCGCGGACTTATAGGAAATGAGGTTGAACGACTGAAATACGAAGCCGATCATGCGGTTGCGGAGCTCGGCGGCGCGGTTTTCGGAGAGGTCGCGGATCAAGGTGCCGTCGAGGACGTAGGTACCGGTATCGTAGTTGTCGAGGATGCCGAGAATATTGAGCAGCGTCGACTTACCTGAACCGGAAGCTCCCATGATGGATACGAGTTCCCCACGACCGATCTCAAGGTTGATGCCTTTGAGGACGTGGACAGGAACAGCACCGGGGTACGTCTTATTGACGTCGGTGAGCCGGATGATGGGCTGTGGGATTGTAGCTGACATTGTGATGACTTATTGTTTCTTTTTCCGAACGTTTGACGCTCAGAGGCAGCATTTAGTTACAGAAAATCGTTACGGTTAATATTTTTTAACACGAACGGGCAATAACGGCTTATCGGGAACCGAGGACAAGGAGAATCAGTCCGACGATAAGGAGCGCCAGATCAAGGAGCTTGGCGCGTACATGGCGTTCGTGAAGGGCAATGACCCCGAAGAAAAATGACACTATGACGCTGCCCCGGCGAATCATAGATACAACCGAAACCATTGCCGACGGATCGGACAGCGCATAGAAGTATGCCATGTCGGCTGCGGAAAGAAAGAGGGCGATGCCCGGTATGGTCCAGCGCCAGCGGAAGGGCACCACGGGACCTGCTGCCCGCCGGGAGATGATGAGGAGAGTGACGCCCATGATGACACACTGATAGACAGAGTACCATGCCTGCACCTGCAGGGGCTCGTAATGACGAAGAAGATACTTGTCATAGAGCGCGGAAATTGCTCCGAAGAGCGTGGCTCCCGCCGCCATGGCAAGCCAGAGCCCGGTGCGGGCACCAGGTTCGCCCTCCTTTCGCCCCAGTCTGCTGATAAACAGAAGCGAAGCAAATCCCATAAGGACGCCAGCCCACTGAAGGAGGTTGAGGCGTTCGCCGAAGATGAGAAGGGCTCCGATGAGGACGATGACGGGGCGGGTGGCGGTGATAGGTCCGGTGATGGTGAGCGGGAGATGCTTTATGCTGTAATAGCCGAGAGTCCATGAAGTCAGGACAATGGCTGACTTCATGAGAATCATAGCGTGTCCCCTCACACCCCCACCGAGCACCGTGGCGCCCGCCAGGAGATCGCTGCCGATGAAGGGAAGCATGATGAGGGCGCAGAAGGTGGTGTTCCAGAACAGCACTCCCAGGACGTTGTTGCCTGTGACGGAGACTTTCTTAAAGATGTCGTAGACGCCGAGCGAGAGGGCGCTTCCGATTGCAAGCCAGAGCCACATGATCAGCGGCAGATTGCGGCGTCAGCCTGTCGGTCGGGGATGATACCGTCGCGACGCAGAAGGGCGTCGACGGTGGGATCCTGACCACGGAAACGGCGGTAGAGTTCGGCGGGATTCTCCGTCCCTCCCCGGCTCAGTATGTGGTGACGGAAGCGAGCAGCGGTGTCGCGGTTGAAGATTCCTTCGCGCCTGAACACACTGAAAGCATCGGCATCAAGCACCTCAGCCCATTTGTAGCTGTAATATCCGGCGGCGTACCCTCCCGAGAAGATGTGACCGAACTGAGGCGACATCATGGCACCGTCGACGTCGGGGAACATGGCGACTGGATGCATAGCCTCACGCTCGAAGTCCTCGGCATCGGCGGGAACGAAGGGGGGAATAGCCGGGGCATCGGCGGTCTCGTCAGTAGCTTTAAGCGTGTGCCAAGCCATGTCGAGGTAGCCGAACGACAGCTGACGAAGGCAAGCGTAGGCGGCACCGAAGCGGCGCGCGGCAATCATCGAATCGATGATTGCCGGTGGAACCGGTTTGCCGGTGAGGTAGTGGCGTGCAAAGCTGTCGAGAAACTCACGCTCGGTGAGGAAATTCTCGTTGAACTGCGAGGGGAGCTCGACGAAATCACGATAGACGGATGTACCCGAGAGGGAGCGGTAGCGGGTGGCTGCGAGAAGCCCGTGGAGAGCGTGACCGAATTCGTGGAGGAATGTGCTCACCTCGTCGGGGGTGAGGAGCGCGGGGGTGGAACCGTCGGCTGCCGGAAGGTTGAAGTTCATTACGAGCGTGACGACGGGACGATGGTCAGTGCCGTCGGAGTCGCGCCACTGGTCGGCAAACGATGTCATCCATGCACCGGGACGCTTGTCGGCGCGGGGGAAGAAATCGGTGTAGAGCACTCCGAGGAATGATCCGTCGGCGTCCCGTACGCGCATCACCTCAACTTCGGGATGGTATGTCTCGATGTCGGTGGCGGGCTCAAACGTCAGACCGTAGAGGCGTTCAGCAAGTCCGAATACGCCTTTTTTGACGGCTTCGAGAGGGAAATAGGGTCGTAGCTGTTCCTCGTCGAAAGCATATTTTTTTGATCGCAACAGATTGCTGTAGAACGATATGTCCCAGGGCATGAGGGAGAATGAAGGATCTGCCTCACGGTCGATCAATGCAAGTATTTCCTCTTTTTCTTTCCCCCACACCGGCAGATATGCGTCACGGAGACTGTCGAGGAGACCGAGGACCGCTTCGGGCGACCCAGCCATCGAACGCTTGAGGCGCTGTGTGGCGTGGTCGGAGGAGCCGAGCAGACGGGCAATGCGGGCACGGGTGGCTGCTATCTCACGGAGCACCTCTACGTTGGAATACTCGCCGGAGGTGTTGCGGCTCATGTAGGTGCGGTACATGCGTTCGCGGAGGTCGCGGCGGGTGGAATATTTCATGAATGGGACGTAGGAGGGGGCGTGCATTGTGAAAAGGTACTCCCCCGCCCTCCCCTTTTCGGCGGCTGCATGGGCGGCTTCGTCGATCTTAGCCTGCGGGAGTCCGTCGAGATCGTCGGCGGTGAGCCACACTTCAATGGAGTTCATCTCCTTGAGGACGTTCTGCCCGAAGACGGTGGTGAGTTCGGCAAGACGCGCCGACAGACGCCGGTAAAGCTCACGGTCGGCACCCTGCAGGTGGGCGCCGTTGAGGGCGAATGACTCGTAGGTGGAAGTTAGGAGCATCATCTGCTCGGGATCGAGACCGAGGTCGTCACGCTGCTCCCACACGGCTTTCACCCGACGCCAAAGGGGCTCGTTGAGGATGACTGACGTGGAGTGATCGCTAAGAGGACCTGCCATGTCGACGGAGGTCTGCATCATGGCGTCGGTGGCGCGTGCCGACAGAAGCGGATAAAATACGGAGAGGACACGGTCGAGGTCGGCGCCGGATGCTTCGAGAGCCTCTACGGTGTTGGCAAATGTGGGCGGCTCGGGATTTTCGGCTATTTTCTTTATCTCTTCATCAGCGACGGCAATGCCACGCTCGATCGCCTCGCGGTAATGGAGGTCGGAGATTTGAGAGAATGGAGGAGTTGCCTCGGGGTTCTTCAGGAAAGGAGCAAAGAACGGATTGACTGACATTGAAACGGGAGTATATTGGCTTAAATGACGTAACCTTAGAAAAGCTAAAAAACGAGGCGCTGCCCTGAAGGGCAATGCCTCGCTGTGAGTTGAGCTGACACAATCGGCAGCCCGTCACTTTGAGAGATGACGAGATGGATTATGCACCGGGCTCGATGGCACCGCTGGGGCAAACCTCAGCGCAAGAACCGCACTCAATGCAGGTGTCAGGATCGATGTGGTAGATGTCGCCCTCGGAGATAGCCTCAACGGGACAAACGGGCAGACAGGTGCCGCAAGCCACGCAAGTGTCAGTAATAACGTAAGCCATAGTTGTTTAAAAATTTTAGATGATAGATTTGATATTGCAATATTCAAGGCTGATCGCCTTATAGGGTACAAAAGTAATGTTTTTTTTGAAAAATGCTTCAATTTAGTGGAAATTTTTTGTCGGAAAATGAGGGTTGAAAGAAAGGGGTCATTGAAACAGCAGATATTCAAAATGTCAGATGGTTCCGAAGTCAGCGGGTCATGAAGTTGGGGTTGCGTTGATAATCAAATTATCGAGAATCGATCGACCTGCGATTTCTTCCGAAGAGCTTTATCTGTCGGCACAAGAGTTTCAACCATCTGATCCATAAGGAGTGAGGTGATAGTTGCGTCGAGCGCTTTTACGTGTTGGACTAAGCTGTGGATGAGGGTACACGTACAGAAGATTTAAGATCTCATAGCAATCTTTTCATTATTTTGTGAATCAAAATTTCCGTTACTGGAAAATAATTCATAACTTTGTAAATGGATAATTGCGAGCTGTCTGATCGGACTAATAGATCGGGAGCCATAGCAATCCAAAACTTATTTATTGACAGCTAAATACAATACCAATCAGAACCAATTGCAATATGAGATATAATCTATTTCAAACAAGCGTGCTCATAATTTGCTGCATGTTGTGTCTCGCCTCGTGCAGTTCTGACGCCGTTAATGAGCCGGAAGCTGACAAGGGCGTCGAAATGTCGTTTGACGTAGTACCCGAATCGCGTGCGATAACCCCAATTATCAGTGAATTTTCGGTCTATGGTGACATGAAATTCCATACAGACGTTACAGATCCCATAGTAACTTTCAACAAGACTTCAGTAGTTTACCGGGACGGAGCCTGGCGTTATGACGGTGCTCAATATTGGTATCCGAAACATGAGCATTCTTTTGTCGCAGTAAGCCCGTCATCGGCACTCGAATCGGGAGCCTCACCACAATATTCCGGCACCAAACTGTCGTTCGCTTATATGATGCCGACCTACTCAGGCAAGGAAATGCAGGACTGTCAAGACAAAAGTGATCTTGCTGACATTCTCGCAGCTACCCATCGCCGGTTATACAAGGAAGACGATAATTCCAGCGCAATATCCTTAAGATTCGATCATTTGTTGGCCTTGATCAATTTCGCCCCCAGGCTTGACGACAAAACCATAAAGGACGATGATTACATACAGATTCACAAATTGGAAATTTCAGGATTAAAGAAAAAGGCTACAATCGCAGTCACACCGGCCCAGCGACAGGAGAATTTGCAGACCGATGACCGCGTGATAGAATTTGCCGGTCACGAAGGCAATGATAACCTGACCATAATCTTCAGTGACTCCAAGGTCGTCAACAACCAACGAACCAACCTGTTTGCCAACAACGATGCCCTCATAATGCTCCCCCAGGCTTTTGAGGCTTCATCAGAAGCAACAGTCAGATTCACGTATTCATTTAAGGAAGATCCGGATAATGTGAGACACGGATCCATCTCACTTGCAGGTCAGGAATGGAAGACGGGCACCGCTTACACCTACAACTTTACAGTGGATAAGATAGGCCTGAATTTAGAAACGGCAACCATAAAAGAATGGGATTCTAAGGATAAGCCAGATATTTCCTGGACGGTTGAGTAATCCCGAACAAATACCCATCCGACAAAATAACGCAAATTACAGGAATAGAACAGATGAAGAATTACAATATACTTTTTCGGACAATTACAGCACTGATGCTTTTTGTCACAGTCACGTCATGCTCGCAGGATGACGTTGATCAGGGCGCGGCATTACCTGCCGGGCAATACCCGCTGGATCTTACTGTTTCAGTCGAAGGAATGAAGAGCCGAGCTGTCGGCAAAGATAACTGGAAAAATGGTGATGAGATTGGAGTGAGGATAGGAGCTGATGAGAAGGCAGGACGTTATACCTTGAATTCTGACGGCAGTGTAAACATTGAGAAATCAGCTAATATCCTTCACTGGAAGACAACCTCACCCGCCACCGTGAAAGCCTGGTATCCGGTTGACCCGCAGACCGGTGTTTCAATTGCCGATCAGTCGAAACTCTCGGATTTCTCTTCAATCGACTATCTGGCAGCCACTGCTGAAAATCAGAGCTATAAAAATTCGGTAG
>CAMWPM010000019.1 GCA_947176235.1 uncultured Bacteroidales bacterium
ACCCAGAACTGCTCGATGCCCCGCTTGCTGTAGAATGCCTGCCACAGCAATCCGATAATGCCAAGCAGAAGAGGCATCATGTAGAACACGTTATGTCCCTTGTTGTCCTTGCCCATCTCGGCGGGGAGCAGTTCCTGATCACCGAGGCGGCGGTCGTCGATAAACGAGAATCCTGAGATCCAGTTGCCGCGGTTCGGCTCGCCTTGACCCTGAAGGTCATTCTGGCGTCCGGCGAAGTTCCAGAGGAAGTAGCGCCAGTACATGTAATTGAGCTGGTAGTTGATGAAGTAACGGAGATTCTGCATCATCGTCGGCTTCTGGGCGTAGGTGGTGTAGGGGTTGCCGGCGGCGTCGGTCACGGGAGTGCCGTCCTCGTAGAGATAGTTCTGTACCTCCACGTAAGGCAGATCCGATTCTTCCGCTCCGATCCAGCCCAGATATGCTGCGGGATGATCCGGAGCCGTGCTGTACATGCGCGGGAAAAGCATCTCGGGAGTCCACTTGTAATTGATTTTCTCACCGGTAGCCACATAGCGGTCAGGTTCGTCAGGATTGGTTTTTGTCACCTTGCTGTAGAGCGTCTTGCCGGGCGTGGTGCGCACCCTCACCATGTTGTTGCGGTCCACTTCGTAGATGATCGTCGACTTGAACGACTGTCCGTAGAGAAGCGGATTCTCGCCGTACTGCTCGCGGCTCAGATAGCTGCCGAGTGAGAACACATTGTCGGGCGCGTTCTGGTTCATCGGCGGATTGGCATCCGAACGGATGAGAAGGAGCGCGTAGCTGGAGTAACCTACAAACATCACGAGAATCGAAAGAGCCGTCAGGCTGAGCACTCGTAGCGGGAGAGTGTGGCGCGGGCAGTAGTAGAACAGATAGAAAGCCAGTGCGCCTACGATCACCACCGGAATCCATAGCGATTCGCCTATGAAGGGGATGCCTGAAAGAATCACGCTGATGATGAATGACCATTTGATCGCGCGTCGGTCAGTCTGGCGGTAGAGGCAGCGGATGCACCACACCAGTGATGCCACAAGAAGCACTGCATAGACGAGCACTCCCATGTTGTAGGACGTGCCGAGCGTGTTGACAAAGAAAAGCTCGAAATATTGAGCCACCTCGATGAAGCCGGGCACGAGACCGTAGAGGATGAGCGCCACCACCACTGCCGAGATGGCGAGAGTGATAAGCGATCCTTTGGCAGTCGTGTTTTTCCACTTGCGGTAGTACACCACAAGCGCGATCGCCGGAATGCAGAGGAGATTGAGCAGATGGACTGCGATGGAAATGCCGATCACGTAGGCGATCAGCACCAGATAGCGGTCGCTGTGCGGCAGATCAGCCCGATTCTCCCACTTGAAGATGAGCCATACCACCAGAGCCGTGCAGAACGACGAGAATGCGTACACCTCGCCCTCTACGGCTGAGAACCAGAACGTGTCGCTCCACGTGTAGGCAAGTGCGCCCGTCAAGCCCGAAGCCATGATGACGATAAGCTGCGTAAGCGTCACGTCCTGTGCATCGTCAGCCACGATCAGGCGCTTCACCAGATGCGTCACTGTCCAGAAAAGCAGCAGAATCGTGCCGGCACTCAGCAGAGCCGACATCGAGTTGACGGCGAGAGCCACCTTCGTGACGTCGCCACCGGTGAAGTTGACGAAAAAGCGGCCCGCGAGCATGAAGATCGGGTTGCCCGGCGGGTGACCTACTTCGAGTTTGAATGCCTGTGAAATAAACTCAGGGCAGTCCCAGAAGCTGGCTGTGGGCTCCAGCGTGAGCAGGTACGTGACGGCGGCGATGACGAAGCACAGCCATCCCAGCGCGTCGTTGACTACGTTGTAGCGTTTCATTAAGGTTGATGATTCTCAGTTGAT
Source organism: uncultured Bacteroidales bacterium (assembly GCA_947176235.1). Classification (GTDB taxonomy): domain Bacteria; phylum Bacteroidota; class Bacteroidia; order Bacteroidales; family Muribaculaceae; genus CAMWPM01. Next base: position 1,875 of record CAMWPM010000019.1, read on the forward strand.
TTTCCTATGTGAACTTGTCGATTGGTCAGGAGGCTTGTTGGTTTTCCTTGAGTTCCGACGTATTTGTTTCCAATTCCTGTTAGCCGCTTCATCTGCCTCATGCTCGGACATTGGAAATTTAAGGCATCGGACCGCCTTCAGCCCCGTTGTAAATCAAGCTACAAAGATAATCAATTTTCCTCCCGTCTCCAAATCCCGCATCCTCCATTTACAGGTTAATTGTCAATTATTTTTCAATTATTTTGAGATATTGGTTTCGTTTTGGACAAATTTTGATATATGATAAGCAAAACAAAAGTCTTTTTCGTGCCGTTTTCATGTTATGAATGGAATCACATTAGGACTTTTGTTGCCATTTCTTGGCTCTACTCTCGGAGCTGCATGCGTTTTTCAGGAATGAAAACATTCCAACTTGGGAACAATCGGATTCACCGTCGGATTTCTCCTTATGATGGCTCTCGATGTCCTTCTCGGATAATAAATGTGGAAAATGGCAGATAGATTATGAAAATAAAGCAGGATAATTTTCAGCTGATGGTAGCGCCTCTTCAGGGCTTGACGGAAGCGGCGTGGCGAAGTGTCCACCACGATATGTTCGGCGACGGATGGAACACTGTTGAATATTTCACACCCTTCATCCGTGTGGAGAAAGGGGAGGTCAGACCGAGGGATTTGCGTGATTTCACTTCCGAGCTTAATCGCGGGCTGATGCTGACACCACAGATAATTTTCCGTGATGCCGATGAATGGCGCATGCTTGTCGATACCCTCCTCAAGGCAGGTGCCAAGCGAATTGACATGAATCTCGGCTGTCCCTTTGTACCTCAGGTACGGAAGGGGAGGGGTGCGGGGATGTTGTGCCATCCCGACCGTCTGGAAGAGATTGCTGAGATAATGCCATCGTATGCTGACTCCGTGAAATTTTCTGTCAAGATGCGTTTAGGCGTTGATGATCCGGCGGAAGCATTGTGCCTGACGGATATTCTGAACAGTATGCCGTTGAGACATGTGACCGTTCATCCCCGAACTGCCGTCCAACAATATAAAGGTGATCTCTTGTTGGCTGATATGGACACTTTTACGTCACGGCTGGAGCATCCTGTGATTTTCAACGGTGAGATTTCCTCACCGTCACAAATCGCGGCTCTCTCCTCGGTGTACTCGGGAGTGATGGTCGGCAGGGGACTGTTGGCGCGTCCCTCTCTCTTTTCGGAATTTCTATCGGGGGAAGAACTGAGCCCGGTACAACAGGAAGAAGCATACCTTTCACTTGTGAATACCACTTCTGACGTGCTTGCTCAGAAACTATGCGGCGCAGCTCAGTTGAGGGAGAAGATGAGGCCTTATTGGGAATATGCGCCCTCTTCGCTCGACCGCAAAATTGTGAAGCAGGGCAAAAAACATGGAATTATCAAAAATGTGTACTGAAAAGCGAAGCGCGGCTTGACCCGGAACGGATCAGCCGCACTTGAATATCTCGATATGTGGGAATTGCGCGTAATCAGCGGGCTTTGGCTGTCACCACATCGTCTACCAGCTCGAATGAATTGAGATGCTTGTCCTTGGCATGGCGCTCCACCATTGCCTGTACCTCGGCATCTACGTCATTTACAGGTGTGTAGGTACTGAATGACAGCATGCCGACTGCTGTGAGCATGAGTGCGAGGTAGAGGATGACATTTTTCTTCATGACGATGGACGATGAGTTAAATTGATAGACGATGTTTCTTTTAATGTTAATCCCGACTTACAATTTCCGCGATAACACTATTGCCGTTGCGTCTATTTGCTCGTCGAGGTGTGTTTCCGGTTGCAAAGTTAAACCTTTTTCATCGTTTTTACAACATCCTGCCAGTAAAAAAAGTTTCGTGACCTTATTTGGACTCTTCTCTGATCTGTTCTTCTTTCGCCCGAAAAAATATTTTGTTGGTTTCAAAAAATGTTGTACCTTTGCGGTCGGGTAAGTCCTACACGACCAGCTCCCCGGGAACTCCGCCAGGTCTTGATCGAAGCAACGGTACCGGGTTGTAGCGGTGCGATGTAGTAAGCTTACCCTTTTTTTGTGTCCGATTTTTCATTCCTCCGGTTCGGGAAAATCCCCGGGTCGGAGAATAATGCGTATCCCTCCCTTATGTTTCTGATATGGATATCAAAGACCTTAATCAACTTTTCTTGACCGATAGCCGACGTAAGGCACTCGCGGGCGCTCTATCTTCGCGTTCCCGCCGTCCTGTCCGCGCCCGTGCCGTCAATCTTGCCGGATCTGCCGCTGCGATGATGCTCGATGGTGTTCCCCGCCGTAAGAATGTGCCCATTCTTGTCATCGGTGATTCGCTCGACGATGCCGGGTATCTCTATCACGACCTTTCGAGGCTGTGGGGAGAGGAGGCGGTTGCTATGTTCCCGTCGGGATATAAGCGCGACATACGCTTCGGGCAGGAAGATGCCCCAAACCAGATTCTGCGCACGGAGGCTCTCAACCGATGGCATGCCGACGCTGCTCTCCGCGCCGTCGTCACCTATCCCGAAGCTATCGCCGAGAAGGTGGCTTCGCGCCGACTGCTTGATGATCACACGCTGCGTATCTCAAAATCGGATTCACTTGATCTCACTGTCACGGAGCAATGGCTGCGCGAAAACGGATTCATGCAGGTCGACTACGTCTATGAGCCGGGACAGTTTGCCGTGCGTGGCTCCATCCTTGATATTTTCAGCTACAACAATGAATTGCCTTATCGAATCGACCTCTTTGGCGACGACATCGAGTCGATGCGCACATTCAACATCGAGACGCAGTTAAGTGAGCGTCACGTCGAGTCCGTGGTTATCACTGCCAACGTCGCGCAGACTGCGGGAGGAGAATCCTTGCTCAACTTCATTGACACCCACACCTTGATCGCTGTGCGTGATGCCGGGTTCACGATAGGAAGAATCCGCGAGGTCGCCACCTCCACATTCAGCGAGTCAGCCATGATAGCCAACGAGGGCGACACTTCGGCGATGACCCACGTTGTCGACCCTGACGAGTTTGCCGAAGCGTTCGAGCGGTTCGGACGCATTGAATTTACCGCCGGCAATGACACGACGGCTGCCCCCGGAGAGGCTGTCATTGACTTTAATTGCTCCCCTCAGGGCGTCTACCACAAGAATTTCGACATCATCAGCGAGTCATTCCGCAGTTTCCTTGCCGACGGCTACGCCATCTACATCCTTTCCGACAGTCCCAAGCAGGAGGAGCGTCTGCGCGCTATCTTCGCCGACCGCCACGACGACATCCCTTTCACAGCTGTCGACGCGACGCTTCACGAGGGCTTCGTGGATCATTCGGGGAAGATATGTGTGTTCACCGACCATCAGATCTTTGACCGCTTCCACAAGTACAACCTTAAGAGCGACCGCGCGCGTTCCGGCAAACTCGCTCTCTCGCTCAAGGAACTGGGGCAGATCGAGAACGGAGATTATATCGTGCATATCGACCACGGCGTGGGTAAGTTCGGCGGATTGCTGCGCACCAAGGTCAACGGCACCACGCAGGAGATGATCAAGCTGATCTATCAGAACAACGACGTAATCTTCGTGTCGATCCACGCACTCCACAAGCTCTCGAAGTATCGCGGGAAAGAAGGGGTGGAGCCGAAGATCAACAAACTCGGTTCCGGCGCGTGGAACAACATGAAGGAGCGCACCAAGTCCAAACTCAAGGACATCGCCCGCGACCTCATCAAGCTCTATGCCGCACGCCGCGACGAAAAGGGCTTTCAGTTCTCCCCCGATTCCTACATGCAGCACGAGCTGGAGGCATCGTTTATCTACGAGGACACCCCCGACCAGCTCACTGCCACCAATGCCGTGAAGGCTGACATGGAGAGCGCCCGCCCGATGGACCGCCTGATCTGCGGCGACGTCGGGTTTGGCAAGACCGAGATAGCCATCCGCGCCGCCTTCAAGGCTGCAGCCGACGGTAAGCAGACCGCTATCCTCGTCCCGACCACCGTACTCGCTTATCAGCATTTCACCACTTTCAGTCAGCGACTTAAGGACTTCCCCGTGAGGGTGGATTATCTTTCAAGAGCACGTACTCCCAAGCAGGTCAAGGAGATACTTGCTGATTTGGAGGCGGGGAAAATCGACATCATCGTCGGTACGCACAAGCTCATAGGCAAATCGGTGAAATTCCACGATCTGGGGCTTCTCGTCATTGATGAAGAACAGAAATTCGGTGTGGCGGTCAAGGAAAAGCTCAAGCAGATGAAGGTCAACGTCGACACGCTCACCATGAGCGCAACCCCCATCCCCCGCACGCTCCAGTTCTCGCTGATGGGTGCGCGCGATCTCTCGGCGATCAACACTCCTCCCGCCAACCGTTACCCGATCCTTACTTCCGTCAATTCGCTCACCGACGAACTCCTCCACGAGGCTGTCAACTTCGAGATGGCACGCGGCGGACAGGTGTTCATCATCAACAACCGTATCGAAGGGCTCTACGACCTTCAGGCGCGCCTGCGCCGCGTTGTCCCTGACGCCCGTACCCTCGTGGCTCACGGTCAGCTTCCCCCCGAGCAGCTTGAGAAGTCGATCATCGATTTCGCTTCCCATGATTATGATGTCCTTCTCTCCACCACCATCGTGGAGAGCGGCATTGACATGCCCAACGTCAATACCATAATAATCAACAACGCCCAGAACTTCGGACTTTCCGAGCTCCATCAGTTGCGCGGGCGCGTGGGGCGAAGCTCCCGCAAGGCGTTCTGCTACCTGATGGTTCCCCCCGGTGTCCCCCTCTCGCCCGTCGCCCGACGTCGCCTGCAGGCTATCGAAAGTTTCAGCGATCTCGGCTCGGGCATCCACATCGCCATGCAGGATCTCGACATCCGCGGTGCCGGCAATCTCCTGGGAGCGGAGCAGAGCGGATTCATCGCCGATCTCGGCTACGAGACATATCAGAAGATATTGCGGGAGGCGGTGATGGAGCTGCGCACGGAGGAGTTTGCCGACGTCGTCACCTCCGACACTCCACAGGAGGAACAGGAGTACGTGGCTGACTGCCAGATCGAGAGTGACATGGAGCTACTTCTCCCCGCCGACTACGTCCCGCAGGAAAGCGAGCGCATCTCTCTCTATCAGGAACTCGACAACATCGAGCGTGAACTCGACCTCAAGGCTTTCCGCGACCGCCTCGTCGACCGCTTCGGCAAGATCCCGCACGTAGCCTCCGAGCTCCTCCGCATACCCCGCCTGCGCCGCCTTGCCCGCCAGCTTGGCGTCGAGAAAGTGGTCCTGAAGCAGCAGGTCATGTACCTCTACTTCGTCGACAAGTCCAACGCCGCCTACTACCAGTCGCCGATGTTCGGACGCCTTGTCAATTATCTCCAGCAAAATCCCCGCCGTGTCAAAATCCGAGAGAAAAACGGTCGGAATTCCTTTGCCATAAGCGATGTGACCACTGTTGAGGAAGCCGTAGAGATCCTTGCCTCCATTCATTCGCTCCAGTCAGTCTGATTCTTTCTCATTCTGTTGGATTTTCAGTCGAAATACGCTAACTTTGTCACATCCTTCAATCTTCCGTCACCCCTCTCCCCCGGTGCGGACATTCTTAATTCATCCACATAAACCATGAAACTTAACGCGATTCTCTATTTTGCCGCTGCAATTTCGGCGCCTCTCCTCCTCTCTTTCTGTACCAAAACCACGGCACCCTCCGTCGCTCCCTTGCAGGGCGACACGATCACCGTCGAGACCTCGCGCCTCGCCACCCCCATGAAAGTCTCCGTTATCCTTCCCGCGCAGGCTCTTGAAAAGGGATCCACGGAGCGTTTCCCGGTGGTATATCTGCTCAACGGCTATAGCGGACACTATGCATCATGGCCCGAACTTGTACCTGAAATCGACTCCCTCGCCACCCACTACGGCATGATCTTCGTATGCCCCGACGGACGCGACAGCTGGTACTGGGATTCGCCGGTCGACTCCGGCATGCAGATGGAAAGCTTCATCATCGAGGAGCTTGTGCCGCGCATCGACTCGCTTTATCCCACCATTCCGTCCCCCGCAGCCCGCGCCGTCTCCGGTCTCAGCATGGGCGGGCACGGAGCAATGTGGCTCGGACTGCGCCACCCCGACGTGTTCGGGTCGATGGGATCGATGAGCGGAGGTCTCGACATCCGTCCCTTCCCCGAGAACTGGCTCATGTCCGAACGCCTCGGCACCATTGAGGCGGCTCCCGAAGAGTGGGAGAGCCACACCGTCATCAACATCATCCCCGACGCTGACCCCGCAGCCGGACAGCACATCACCATCGACTGCGGCGTCGACGACTTCTTCGCCGGTGTCAACGAGGCTGCCCACAAGGCTCTGCTGGAGCGTGGCATCCACCACGACTACACCGTCCGCCCCGGCGCACACTCCGGTCCCTACTGGCACAACTCTCTTTTCTATCACCTCCTGTTCTTCGACCGCGCTTTCCGCGAAAACAACGTACGCTGATCCGTTATGAACGCAATCTCACGCATTCTTGCCGCCGTCCTGTCGGCGGTAGCAGTCATCCCGGTTTTCGCCGCCCCCGACAATATCATCACCCGTGCCGTCGAGCTCGTCGACTTCTTCACTTACGGCAACTACGACGGTTCGTTCGGACTGCGGTTTGCCTGGCGCAATGCCGACGGCAAGTGGGTTGAGACGGGCAACGGCTTCGAGGTGCTCCGCAGCGACTTTGGCTCCTGGGGCGCTGACAAGAAGCTGTTCCACCCCGTCCTTGCCACCGATTCAGCTTATTCCCGCTGGCACGTCATGTTCAATCCCGACAAGGAGGGCACGGTAGTGGCAACCGCCACGTCCTCCGACATCATCAACTGGACTCCGCAGAACTACACCCGATCATCCTCCGCACCCGCACTCCCCGTGGGCATGATGGCGGGAGTGCCCGATACGGTGATGATCAACGGCACGCTTCGCGCCGGCACCCGTCTGCGCGTCCCCGCCGAGATCGTCCGGCGCATTGAGGCGCGTGCGGGGCAATCCGCCGCCGACTATGCCCGTGAGTCGGTCCGCCTCGCCGACGACACCGCCCGCTTTGCCGGTCTGGAGCCGTTCCGCATCGACGTCACGCTCCACCCCGACAGCATCAAGGAAATCTCCCCCCTCCTCATCGGCATCTTCTTCGAGGATATCAACTATGCAGCCGACGGCGGACTCTACGCCGAGCTGATCCAGAACCGCGACTTCGAATTCTCCCCCTCCGACCGTGGCGGACGCCGCAGCTGGCACGCTCTCCGCGCCTGGACCATCGATGCCCCCGCCGGCTCCTCTGTCAGTCTCCCTGATGTCGATCCCGTTCACCCCAACAACCCCCACTATCTCCGCGTCAGCGATCCCTCAGGGATCACCCGCATCGCAAATTCCGGATGGGACGGTATAGCAGTGAAGAAAGGGGAGAAGTACGATTTTTCGCTCATGGCTCGCCCCCGCGCCTCCTCATCACTGCGTGTGGCGCTCGTAGCCCCCGACGGTACCGAGCTTGACAACGTCGACGTAAGTCTGAAGTCCGACGGCGACCCTTCCTGGTCGACGTTCCGCGCCACTCTCGAGCCTCGCGCCACTGCCGATTCCGCCTCGCTCGTCATCACTCCGGGCGCCGGCACCGACACCGACCTCGACATGATTTCCCTCTTCCCCCGCGCCACTTTCCGCGGGCGCCCCGGCGGACTGCGTGCCGACATTGCCCAGGCGCTTGCCGACCTTCATCCCCGCTTCGTCCGCTTCCCGGGCGGATGCGTGGCTCATGGCGACGGCGTCGACAATATCTATGACTGGAAAGGCTCCATCGGTCCGCTCCACGAGCGACGCCCGCTGCGCAACCTCTGGGGCTACCATCAGTCGCGCGGTCTGGGCTATCATGAGTATTTCCAGTTCTGCGAGGACATAGGCGCCGAGCCGCTCCCTGTGGTGGCGGCCGGTGTTCCTTGTCAGAATTCCTCCACCCCCTCCGCTCATTCCCACGACCTTCTTTCCTCCCGCGGTCAGCAGGAAGGAATCCCGATGGATCGTATGCCCGGATATATCGCCGACGTCCTTGATCTTATCCGCTATGCCAATGACCCCGCCGACACTTACTGGGGCGCGCGTCGCGCGGAGGCTGGTCATCCCGAACCGTTCAATCTCAAGTACCTCGGTGTGGGGAATGAGGATCTTATCACCGACGCCTTCAAGGAGCGGTTCATGATGATCTACAAGGCTGTGGCTGATTCGTTCCCCGACGTGACGGTGATCGGCACCGTGGGTCCCTTCCATTCCGGATCCGACTACACCGAAGGTTGGCGCCTGGCGCGGGAGGAAAAAATCCCGATGGTCGACGAACATTATTATGTGTCGCCGGGCTGGCTCATCTCCCACAACGATTTCTACGATGCTTATCCGCGCGGGGAGGGAGCGACGCGGGTCTACCTCGGCGAGTATGCCTCGCACAATCCCGAGCGCACCAACACCGTGGAGACCGCACTTTCATGTGCCATCTACCTCACAGGCGTCGAGCGCAACGGCGATGTCGTGTCCATGACCTCCTACGCTCCGCTCCTCTCCAAGAAAGGCAGGACTCAGTGGCGTCCCGACCTGATCTATTTCGACAACACGTCGGTCAACCTTTCGACAGATTATTACGTTCAGCAGATGTACGGAGCCAATTCCGGCGACGCCTACGTCCCCGCCACGGTCTCGCTCCCCGATGATCCCGCGCTGACCGACCGTATAGGTGTCTCCACGGTAATCGATCACGCTTCCGGCGCGCTCATCATCAAGCTCGCCAATCTGCTCCCTGTCGAGGTGGAGGCAGCTATCGACAACACCGGACTCCCTGTCGGAGCCTCCGTGGCTGAGCGAACGCTCTTCACCGGCGCTCCATCCGACACCGACGCCTCAGTCACCGTAGCCACCATCCCCATGGAAGGCTTCTACACCATGCCGCCCTATTCGTTCACCGTACTGCGCATCCCTTTGACCCGTTAAGACCATGCCATCGCGACCTATCGAAATCTATTGCATCAACACCGGCTCCTACATCCCGGTGGAAGGGGGCGACACTCTTGCCGACCTCTACGCCCGAATAGCCGACAAAATCCCGTTCCGACCGATCTGCGCCCGCGTCAACAACAAGACGGAGCATCTCGGATTCCCCGTCTACGCCCCGAAGCAGGTCGAGTTTCTATCGATCCATTCCGGTTCGGGCCACCGCGCCTACATCCGCTCGCTTTGCATGATGCTCTACAAGGCGGTGACGGAGTGCTATCCCGGAGCCAAACTGAGCATGGAGCATTCCATATCCCGCGGCTACTATTGCCGCGTCTACGGCGCAGATGCTCCTGTCGACGACACGATGCTTGCCCGTCTCACCCGTGCGATGCGCGAGCTTGTGCAACGCGACCTGCCGTTTGAACGCCACGAGCGCATGACGGCTCACGTCCGCGAGCTTTTCGCTTCCGAAGGACTCTCCGACAAGGTGAAGCTTCTCGATTCGGTCCATAGCCTTTATACTACTTATTATACGCTCGACGGAATCGCCGACAGCTATTACGGCTGTCTGGCGCCATCCACCTCCCATCTTCAGGTGTTCGATCTTCGCCTTTACAAGGAGGGATTTCTGCTGCTCGGCTTCGATCCGCAGAATGAGGCTGTGGCTCAGACTCCCTCGGTGCAGGAGAAGATGTATCGCGCCTTCACCGATCATCTCCGCTTCAACGCGATTATCGGGGTCAAGAACGTGGGCGAACTCAACGAGACCGTGCGCACCAACCGCACCGCCGATCTCATCAACGTGGCTGAGGCTCTCCATGACAAGCAGATTGCCGCCATTGCCGACGAGATCACCCGCCGCTATCACGAGGGCGGGGCGCGCGTGGTTCTTATCGCTGGTCCCTCTTCTTCGGGTAAGACCACTACCACCAAGCGCCTTGCCGTCTATCTCATGACCAATCTCCTCCGTCCGCGCATGATTTCGCTTGACGATTATTTCGTCAACCGCGACGTCACCCCCCGCGACGAGCATGGCGATTATGATTACGAGTCGCTCTACGCGCTCGATCTGGCGCAGTTCAATTCCGACCTCAACACGCTTATAGCCGGCGGCGAGGTGGAGCTTCCCTCCTACAATTTCGAGTTGGGTTGCCGGCAATACAAAGGGCGCCGCATCCGCCTCGACGAAGGCTCAATCCTGCTCATCGAGGGAATCCACGGACTCAATCCCGAGCTTACGGCGGCGATCGACGAGAAAATGAAATACCGCGTCTACGTCTCCGCCCTCACCACCCTCTCCATCGACGATCACAACTGGGTTCCCACCACCGACAACCGTCTGCTCCGACGCATCATCCGCGACCATAAGTACCGCGGCACCTCGGCGGTCGAGACCATACGCCGCTGGCCCTCGGTGCGCCGGGGTGAGGAGAAGTGGATTTTCCCCTTCCAGGAGAATGCGGATTCGATGTTCAACTCCTCGCTCATCTTCGAGCTTGGAGTGATGAAGGCTTATGGCGAGGCAATCCTGAAGGATGTGCCGTCCGACTGCCCTGAATATGGCGAAGCCTACCGCCTGCGCCGCTTCCTGAGCTACTTTCAGGAGATAGGAGAGCGTCACGTTCCCCCCACGTCGCTCCTTCGCGAGTTCCTTGGCGGCTCGTCGTTCCACTATTAGGAAAAGGCTGTTTTGGTTGCAATCCGATGCGATTTTCGGTCGGGTTTGTGCAGAATGTAAAGAAATGAAGCTCCGTGCTGACAATTTGTCGGTGCGGAGCTTCTTTTTTCGATATTGGTGTAGAAATCACACTCTTTTTGCGTATGGTTAAAACTTGTTAACGAATGAAATTTAAATTGTAAAATTCCGCAAAGATGTCGTATTAATAGTTAAATTTGTAAACTCCAATCTTAAAAAGTTTAGAGCAAATTAACACTTATTCATACCTTCACCAACTAACACCAACTTACATTTCTTATGAGAAAGCATCTGTTAGTGACCATGCTGCTCTGCGCCGGCTATTCGCTGAGCGCAGCCCCCGCCTCCACAGCCGAGGCCCAGCAGGTCAATCAAACTGCCGGTACAATCACCGGAACAGTAGTAGATGAAGATGGCGAGCCTATCGTAGGCGCCAGTGTTGTTGCCGTGGGCAAGGGCGCAGCGGGAGCTGCCACCGACCTCGATGGCCGCTTCACTCTCCGCGTCGAGCCGGGTGCAACCATCCGAATCAGCTACGTGGGCTGCAAGACTCTCGAGGTCAAGGCCCGCAACAACATGATCGTGACCCTTCAGCGCTCCGAGGAGCTCCTCGATGAAGTGGTTGTCGTAGGTTACGGCACTCAGAAGAAAGTCAACCTCACCGGCGCCGTTTCCACCGTCGACGTAGCCAAGACGATGGAAGGCCGCCCCTATCAGGACGTCTCCAAGGCTCTCCAGGGCGCTGTCCCCGGTCTCACCATCACACTCGCTTCCGGTGAGCTCAGCGAGGCTGCCAACATGAATATCCGCGGTATGGGTACCCTCTCCACCGGTAACGGCGGTAAGCCCCTCATCGTGGTTGACGGTATCGAGATGGACGACATCTCCTACCTCAATCCCCAGGACATCGCTACAGTGTCAGTGCTCAAGGATGCCGCTTCATCCTCTATCTATGGTACCCGCGCTGCCTTCGGTGTGATCCTCATCACCACCAAGGGCACCCAGAAGGTTGAACGTGTCACTGTGAAGTACACCGACAACTTCGGTTGGGACGCCGCTACCTATATGCCCGAGTATCCTTCCGTCCCCGATCAGCTCCGTGCCGGTATCGCCGGTATCAAGCGTGCAACCGGTGGACGTGCCGAGGGCTTCGGTCTTTACTATGACGAGCTCCTCCCCCTCGCCGAGCTTTGGGAGCAGCAGCATGGCGGTCCTTCCGGCTATCGCGAGATGCAGCCTTGGACTTCCGATTCCAACGTCGGTGACTATAAGATCGTCGGTGACAATTCCGCTCTCTATTATGCCAACTGGGACGTGGCTAAGATCTGGTTTAACAACGCAGCACCCTCGCAGAGCCACAACCTCACCGTCAACGGCACTTCCGGCAAGACCAACTATTACATGACGTTCGGCTACGACGGTAAGGAAGGTCTGATCAAGATCAATCCCGATAAGATGCATAAGTACAATGCTTCGCTCAATGTTACAACCCAGATCAAGCCCTGGCTGCAGGTTGGCGCACGCATGAACTTCACCCGTCGCGTATTCTCCCGTCCCAACACCTACTGGACCAACGCGCTCAACACCGTATGGCGCTGGGGTTCATGGTTCGGTCCCTGGGGTAACATCGATGGCGAGGACTTCCGTTACATCGCTGACCGCAAGGATGCCCGCACCCGTCGCACCACCACCGACTTCCTGCGCATGACCGCCTTCTTCAAGGCTGACATCACAAAGGATCTTACCCTTAACGGTGACTTCACTTACTGGACCCGTACTCTTAACGAGAAGGGCGGTGACGGATACGTTTATGGTATCGATAACTGGAGTAAGGCTTATAAACCCTCATATATTATCAGCCCGGCTAACTCCTATACTGATCGCACAAACAGCAAGTATAACACCTACAACTTCAACATCTATGCCAACTATGCCAAGTCATGGGGTCTCCACAACTTCGGTGCTATGGTCGGCGTAAACGCTCAGGGCGAAAAGTATGAGATGGCTTACACAAAGCGCACTCAGCTTTACGATCTTTCTCGTCCGGAACTTAACCTTGCCACCGGTCCTGTCACCACCAACGCCTCTGCTTACCACAAGGCATACGCAGGTTACTTCGCTCGTCTGAACTATAACTACAACGATATCTACCTCCTCGAGCTTAACGGTCGTTACGACGGTTCCTCTTCTTTCCCCAGCGGAAGCAAGTGGGCTTTCTTCCCCTCCGTATCTGCCGGCTACCGTCTGTCGCAGGAAGCTTACTGGGATGGTCTTCGTGACGTTGCCAACAACGTGAAGATCCGCGCCAGCTACGGTGAGATCGGTAACGAGGATATCGCTAACTACAGCTATCTTTCGACCGTTGCTGCGTTCACTGCTGGTCAGAGCTATTGGGTAGACGGTCAGGGCGGTAGCAAAATTCCTATGCTCGGTATTCCTAACCTTGTCGCTAATAAACTTTCTTGGGAACGCATCCGCACCACTGACGTCGGTGTCGACCTCGGTTTCCTCGACAACTCTATCAACGTGACATTCGACTGGTATCAGCGTGAGAACGCCAACATGCTTGCCCCCGCAGCTACTCTTCCCGCAGCTGTCGGTCTTGCTTCTTCTCCTGTTGAAAATGCCGGTTCGCTCCGCACCCGCGGTTGGGAACTCTCTATCGGCTGGAACCACAACTTCGGTGACTTCAACGTTTATGCCAACGCTTCTGTAGCTGACGCATTCACCGTTATCACCAAGTGGAACAACGACAATATGCTCATCAACCAGAACTACTCCGGCAAGCACTACGGTGACATCTGGGGCTTCGAGACCGAGCGTTACTTCACTGAGGCCGACTTCTCTGGTAAGGATGCTAAGGGCAACTGGATTTATAAAGATGGTGTAGCTGATCAGAAGGGTCTTCAGCTCGGAACGTTCGTTTATGGCCCCGGCGATATCAAGTACAAGGATATCGACGGTAATGGTGAAATTAACGGAGGTAAAGGCACTGCCGATGATCATGGTGACCTCAAGGTTATCGGTAACGCTCTTCCCCGCTACGAGTACTCGTTCCGCGTAGGCGGCAGCTGGAAGGGTATCGACCTCGACATCTTCTTCCAGGGCGTAGGCAAGCGTGACGCTTGGACCATCTCTCCCTTCAACTTCCCCCTCATGCGTCAGGCTGACCTTACCCTCTACAAGAATCAGACCAGCTACAACGTTTATGATCCCGAAAACGGTATCGTAAACATTAGCGAGAGCAACAAATATCCGACTCTTTACGCAGGAAACGAAGGTCAGGGTACTATCGCTCAGATTGCTGCCGGTCGCAACAACTACTATCCCCAGACCAAGTATCTCATCGACATGAGCTACCTCCGCGTGAAGAACATCACTCTCGGCTATACCCTGCCGAAGGATATCACCCGCAAGGCTTATATCGAGAATGCCCGCATCTACTTCTCTTGCACCAACCCCTGGCTCCTCCACAAGGGTAACGACCTTCCCCTTGACCCCGAGGTGAACGCCGGCATGGGCTATACTTCGTCTACAGGTCAGATCCCGTCGGGCAACGCCTCTCTCTACTGGGGCCGTACAATCCCGATGACCCGCACTATCTCGTTCGGTCTCCAAGTTACGTTCTAACCCAACATGAAATCTAAAACAATGAACAAGTTCTATATCATCGGTGCCGTCGCCCTCACTATGGGCCTCGCATCATGCGACGACATGCTTGACAAAGAGCCCCTGGATGTGATTCCTAACACACCGGCGCTGTGGTCAAATGACCAGACTGTGGAGTCAGAGTGTAATCGCCTTTACAACAATTTCCTCGGCTATGGTAACGGTCAGACTCTGGGTTCGTTCTATTTCAATGCTCTGAATGACGACCAGGCTGATCCCTCGTTTGCAAACTGGGCGAATACCAATGTCCCCGGATCAAGCACCAACTGGAATTCTCCCTATCAGGAGATTCGCGGGTGCAACTACATTATCACGAATGTACGTGAGTATAAACCCGCATCTGCCGCTAAATGGGAAGGTATTGCTCGCCTTAACCGCGCTTATCAATACTACCTCCTTGTTCGTTGCTATGGCGACGTTCAGTGGATGGATCGTCCTCTCGGTCTGAATGACACTGAGGAAATCTACGGCAAACGTGATCCGCGTGACGAGGTGATGGATAAGGTCCTCGAAGATCTCAACTTCGCTGTAAGCAATATCGGTGCCCGCTCAAGCCGCTCTGCATGGAGCAATGATATGGCTCAGGCTATGAAGGCTGAAATCTGCCTTTACGAGGGTACCTACGCAAAGTATCGCACCACTGCTGAAAATGGACAGGCTCCCGACGCTGCACGTGCAAACAAGTATCTCAACGAGGCTGCCAACGCTGCCAAGGCTGTAATGGATGCAGGTTATACTTTGACGTCTGACTATCAGGAAGTATATAACACTATCGGTCTCGCTGACTGTCCTGAGGTGATTTTCTTCAAGCCTTACAGCCAGCCCTCAGCTTCTTTCGGTCACGGTACCATCGCCTACACCAACTCAACTACCACGATGAAGGGTCTGACGAAGGATGCTTTCAACAACTTCCTCTTCCTCGATGGTAAGCCTCTTGCCACCACCTCGATGGATACAAGTGATAAGGGTGTATGGGATCCCGACACAAAGACCATGAACATTGAGAATCTGCTTGCTGTTCGTGACCAGCGTCTGAAAGTCCTGATCGATCCCCAGCTTGGTTTCGGTAACAATCCTTACCTCCGTTATGCCGGTTGTCCTGAGCTGACTTCAGCAACTGCTTATACCGTGCGTAAGTTCTATACTGACAAGCTTAGCGACTACTTCCTGAAGACAATCGGTCAGAACACTACTTCTGCTCCTATCTTCTGGCTTGCTAAGGTGATGCTCGAATATGCTGAGGCTAAGGCTGAACTCGGCACTCTCACTCAGGCTGATCTCGACGCTACAATCAACAAGCTGCAGGCTCGTGCAGGTCTTCCTGCTATGACTATTTCTCCTGCTGCCGACCCCGCTAACAATATGGGCGTTTCTCCGCTCCTTTGGGAGATCCGTCGCGTACGTCGTTGCGAGCTTATGTTTAATGGTGGTCGTTATTGGGACCTCATCCGCTGGCATCAGCTTGAGCTCCTTGACAGTGAAAAGCATCCCGACATCCTTCTGGGCGCTAACCTGAGCGATGTTGACGAAGAATTCTTCTGGGACAAGAAGCATGAGAAACTGGTGGTTACTGTAGTTGATGGTTATATCCGTCCGACAGCTGACAAGAACCGCTATTACGAGCCTCGTCAGTATCTCTATCCCATTCCTTCCGGTCAGATTGGTCTCAACAACAACCTTGAGCAGAATCCTCTCTGGAAATAATCTGAAACCGACATTCCGCTAACCATGCGGAATATCCCCCCGGGGCTGCGGCATCCACCGCAGCCCCTTTTTTTGTATGATCTCTCCTGATGTTCGTGTGTCAGTAGCTTACTTATGTTGATTATCTGCCATTTATTGCGTTAATATCAAAAAAATGCTAATTTTGCAATATGAATGAAAAAGTTCCTATTCCACATATTTCATCTTCGCCAGATAACGAAATAATTCTTTATCAGCCCGACGAGACTTTAGCCCTTCAAGTAAGGGTGGAGGACGATACTGTATGGCTTAACCAAACTCAAATAGTAGAACTGTTTAATTCAAGCAAGGCGAATATCAGTGAACATCTCAAACGTATTTTCGATTCGGGTGAGTTGTTGAAGGATGCAACTGTTCGGAAATTCCGAACAGTTCGACAGGAGGGAACTCGTAGTGTCGCCCGAACGATTGAGTTTTTCAATCTTGATGTCATTATATCTGTTGGATACAGAGTCAATACAGTTCGTGGCATTCAGTTTCGCCAATGGGCTAACAAGGTGTTGAAAGAATACCTATTGAAAGGATATAGTGTCAATCAGCGGCTTCTATACATGGAGAGTCGGATTGACCATCGGTTATCTGAACATGACTCTCAAATACGGGACCTTTACGGTAAAGTAGACTTCTTCCTTAAAACCTCGTTACCTCCCCGGGAAGGCATTCTGTTTGACGGTCAGATATTTGATGCTTATACATTAATGTGTGATCTCGTGCGTAGTGCGACTAAACGTATCATTTTAGTGGACAATTATGTAGATGATTCCGTATTCCGCCAACTTGATAAAAGAGCTCCAGGAGTGACTGCAACCATATTTACGACATCTGTAAATAGGACTCTTCGGCTGGATTTAGAACGTCATAATGCACAATATGCACCTATTGAATTGAAAACATACAAAAAAGCGCATGACCGATTCCTAATTATTGATGATGCCGTATATCATGTTGGGGCATCGCTTAAGGACTTAGGGAAGAAGCTTTTTGCTTTTTCAAAAATGGAAATGGTGAGTGCAGAGGAATTTTTAAATTATCTGAATTCATAATAAGAAGTATCTCGACAATGGCTGAAATTACAGGATTTACATGGCTTTACTGGGCACTGATGACCGCTTACGGCATCACGGTGCTCTCCGTCATTGTCGTCATCCTGTCAGAAAACCGTGCTCCGGTAAAGAGCCTCGCATGGGTCACCGTCCTGCTGCTCCTCCCTGCTGTCGGACTCCTCCTTTACTTCTTCTTCGGACGCAACATTTCCACCAAACGAGTCATATCACGCCGTAACCTACGCCGGCTCAAGCGACGCGAATCGCTGCGACGCCCCGATTTCAACCATCTGCATCTCTCGCCGGAGAGCATCCAGCAGGTGAGACTGACACACGCGCTCACCGGAGCGCGCTTCTATCACGGGAACCGCGCACTGACGTATGCCGAAGGTGCCGACAAGTTCAACGCCCTGCTTGCCGACATCGCCTCTGCGCGCCACTACATCCACATGCAATACTACATCATCGCCGACGACGTGATAGGGCGGCGCGTGCAGCAGGCACTCATTGCGCGTGCGCGGGAGGGCGTGAAGGTGCGCATTATTTTCGATCACGTCGGCAGCTACGGCACATCCTCCCGATTCTTCCGCGAGATGCGGGAGGCGGGGATCGAAGTAGCCCCGTTCTTCAAGGTGGTATTCCCGCTGTTTGCCACCCGCCTCAACTGGCGCAACCACCGCAAAATAGTGATCATCGATGGCACCGTGGGCTACATCGGCGGCATGAACATCGCCGACCGCTACGTCACCGGCGGAAAGGCGGGACACTGGCGTGACCTGCATCTGCGTGTCACCGGTCCGGCGGTGGCATCACTGCAGTTTGCTTTTGCCGTCGACTGGAACTTCATGGGAAACGACCTCCTTGACGAAACCGTGGCTCCCGGCAAACCCACAACCGCGCATGGTGACAGGGGAGGGGAGAAGACGGGGGAGGATCCGGTGCTGGGGATGCAGCTGATCACTTCCGGACCGACGAGCCACTGGAGCAACGTCGGCATGGTGTTCATGAAGGCTATCGCCAACGCCAAGCGACGTGTGTTCATCATGACCCCCTATTTCATCCCCGACGAGAGTCTGTTGCGTGCGCTGCAGGCTGCCTCGCTTGCCAAAGTGGACGTCAGGATCATGATGCCCCGGCGCCCCGACTCGCGGATGTTGCGTTACGCCTCGTCGAGCTACGTGGCTGAGTGCCTGCGCGCCGGCATCAAGGTGTATCTCTACGAAAAGGGGATGTTTCACAGCAAAGCCCTCATTATCGACGACGAACTGTCAACAGTCGGTTCAACTAATTTTGATTTCCGCAGTTTCGACCACAATTTCGAGGCAAACATGTTCATTTACTCGCGTGAGTACAACGCATGGCTCACGGAGCAGTTCAAGGCTGACATGGCAGACAGCACCCGCGTCAACCCCGAACAGTGGCGCGCACGTCCCCGCCCACAGAAAATCCTCGAATCCCTCACCCGCCTCCTCGCTCCTATCCTCTGATCGCTACCGATTAATCATCAATCCGTCAATGAGATATAGCTGACTATGTAATTTGGGGTTGCGTGTGTGGGGGGAATTTATTACATTTGTGGTGTATTAACTGACTTCAACTTCCACACTGACAATGATTTCAACCCTTGCTCTCCGCTTGTCGGGCGTCCTCGCGGCTCTTTTCCTCTTCTTTGCATCGCCTTCTGCTTCAGCAAGTTTTCTCGGCGAGAAAACTGCCGGAATCAAGGCGGGATATTCGACAAAGACTGAAACGCCCATTGCCGGCATCTTTTTCCAGTTCCGCCCCTTCCGCCATTTCCGCATCGCCCCATCCGTGCAGTATTCGTTCCGCCATCATGGCACCGACGCTCTTCTGCTCGATGTCGACTGCCATTTCCCCCTCCTCCCCGGCTCCCGCTTCAATGTCTATCCAATCGCCGGTGTCAACTTCTCATCCTGGAGCGACCATAAAGATGACCGCGACGTATCCAACCGCGCATCCCGCATCGGACTCAACGCCGGCGCCGGCGTTGACATTAAACCGACGTCCACACTCCGGCTGTTTGCCGAAGGAAACTATTTCTTTGTAAAAAATTACGGCTCTGCCATCATATCAGTCGGCATGGGCTACTGCTTCTAACCCAACGAATGGAACAAAAACCTGTCTATATCCTCGGTATAGAGTCGTCGTGTGACGATACAAGCGCAGCCGTCATCCGCGACGGCATCCTGCTCAGCAATGTAATTGCGTCACAGAAGGTGCATGAGGAATACGGCGGCGTTGTACCCGAGCTTGCCTCCCGCGCCCACCAGCAGAACATCGTCCCCGTCGTCGACACCGCCCTCCGTCGCGCCGGCATCGAAGCTGCCGATCTTTCAGCCATCGCGTTCACCCGCGGTCCCGGACTGCTCGGCTCGCTCCTCGTAGGCACCTCATTCGCCAAAGGTCTCTCGCTTGCACTCCGTTGTCCGATCGTCGACGTCAATCATCTCCACGGTCACGTACTCGCCCACTTTATCCGTCAGGCACCGGACGATCGCGTTCCCGAGTTTCCCTACCTCTGTCTGCTCATCTCGGGCGGCAACTCGCAGCTTGTCATCGTGCGCTCCGACCATGATATGGAAATAATAGGACGTACTATTGACGATGCCGCCGGTGAGGCATTTGACAAATGTGCGAAAGTGATGGGGCTTTCTTACCCCGGCGGTCCGCATATCGACCGCCTCGCAGCCGAGGGCGATCCCAAGAAATTCCGCTTCGCGCGCCCGCATATTCCCGGACTTGATTACAGTTTCAGCGGACTTAAGACGTCATTTCTCTACACCCTACGCGATGCTCTCAAATCCGATCCCGATTTCATCGAAAAAGAACGCGCCAACCTCGCCGCATCTCTCCAGTCCACCATCATCGCCATCCTCATCGACAAGCTGGACAAGGCGGTGAAGCAGACCGGCGTCCGCACGGTAGCGATAGGCGGGGGAGTTTCCGCCAATTCCGGTGTGCGCGAAGCCGTGGCTGACTACTGCCGGCGACACCACCTTGAAGCCTTCATCCCCCAGCGTGCCTTCACCACCGATAATGCCGCTATGGTGGCTATGGCAGGGTACTTCAAATATCTGCGGGGAGAATTTTGCCGCTACGATGAGGCACCTTTCGCCCGCGTCACCCTCTGACATCACCTTTTACCGACAACTACGACATCCACATGAAAGTCTCCATAATCGTAATCGGTACCGAACTCCTCATCGGTCAGGTCACCGACACAAATTCGGGCGATCTCGCCCGCATGATGGCTCCGGCTGGCTGGAGCGTAGATACAGTGCAGACCGTCGATGACAACGCTGCCGACATCGCCCGTGCCATAGCCCTCGCAATGGAGCGTACCGATGTCGTCCTCACCACCGGAGGTCTCGGACCGACCAAGGACGACATCACGAAGCGCGTTCTCTCCGACATCTTCGGCGGAGAACTCCGCGAGGATCCTTCCGTGCTTGAGAATATCCGCGAGGTATTCAATAAGCGAGGTCTCGTGCTAAATGACCTCACTCGCGCCCAGGCTCTCGTCCCCACGTCATGCACGGTGATCCAGAACCGTGTCGGGACAGCACCGGTCATGTGGTTTGAGCGCGGGGGGAAAATCCTTGTGGCGATGCCCGGCGTTCCGTTTGAGACACGCCACGTATTCCCTACAGAAGTCCTACCCCGGCTCCTTGCCCGCTTCGGCTCCGACACTGCTCTCGCACACGCCACCGTACAGGCTATCAACGTGACGGAAAGCGCTTTAGCCATGCGTTTGACTAATTTTGAGAAAAATCTCCCCCCGCACCTCCACCTCGCTTACCTCCCGAAGCCGGGACTGATCCGCCTCCGTCTCGACGGTCAACACTCTAATCCTCACCTGCTTGCGCGTGACATGTGCCGCTACAAGGAGGAACTGATCGACCTTGTAGGCGATAATTTCCTCGTTGATGAGGATATCACCCCCGACCTTCTCCTCCTCCGTCTCCTCCGCTCCCACGGCTACACGTTCGGCACTGCAGAGAGTTGCACGGGGGGAGAAATCGCACGACGCATCGTCGGTAATCCCGGGTGCAGCGACGTGATGTTCGGCGGAATTGTGGCATATAGCAACAGTGTGAAAACCAACGTTTTAGGTGTTGATGCAAAAACGCTTGAAACCTATGGTGCAGTGAGCGAACAGGTGGCTGCGCAGATGGCGGAAGGAGCACGCCGTGCTCTCGGAACTGATTGTGCCGTAGCTACTTCCGGAATTGCCGGACCGGACGGCGCGACTCCCGGAAAGCCTGTCGGGACCGTCTGCATCGCCGTTTCCTCCCCCCGCATCACCCACACCGCCACCTACCATTTTCCCGGATCACGTGAGCGTGTGATCGACCGAGCCGCCACCACAGCTCTCCTTGACCTTATCACCATTATCAACTCTTGATACCATGTTAATTATCTCCATTTTAGTCCGGTAAAAAGCATGACGGATAATGACGAAGCTCCCGATTTTTGTCGGGAGCTTCCGTTTTTTTGTTTATTTTGTTTATAAGTATAATCCGTAAGTCATTCCCGGAGCCCATAGAATTTTAGAGTGTCAGTCAGGGGTGAATGGTGATTGTGCGGGAAATCTTGAGTTATGACATTCCCATCCCGTCCGATCAGGACGCATCGGGGTATTGAACTGATACCAAATAGATCACGCAGCTTATTGTAGTCAGACAGTGGGAGGCGTAGCGACACTTCGCCCTCAAGATTCTCCGCCACATATTTTTCGTAGGTCGACAGAGGTGAATCCTCGTCCGATGTAATGAATATCATTTTGAAATCCGGATTCTCGCGCAGCCGGCTACGTTCCTCAGCAGAGCTTTCGATGTTGTGGCGGCAGGGACCGCACCATGTAGCCCAAAAATCAAGCAAAACAAGTTTCCCCGAGTAAGGCGTGATAATGTCGCGCACAACGCGTCCACGCTCGTCATCAGGCAGCGGAGAGCCCTGAAGCCTATAATATTCAGCGAAATAGTCCTCAATAATTGCAAAAATATCCGGATCGGATATTACGCCGGTCGACTTCACTTCATCGAGAATATCCTTGATCCGATCATACGTGTATGAGCTTTTATCGATCAGGTTGCTCCTACAGATCATCGAGGAGAGTGATGCCTGAATCAGAAGCGGCATAGTGTCAGTCCCGTAATAGTCTTTGATCATGGTAGCCCATCGTCTCATATTTTCGGCGGTGGCGTCAAAATTCAGACTATCCGTCATTGTCGCTGAAAAATCTTCCATGTGTCTGTTCAGATCATCCTGAAGCCCATAGCGCGAGGCAATGGAATTAAGCACGGAGTTATACTTGTGGACGATCTCGTTCCATCCTTCATCCGTCACGTAATCGTAGCTGCCGATCCTCGACCTGATGTAGTTTTCGTAAGCGTCCTCATCAGGCGTCAGCTCGGCACCCTTGCTCCTGAGGAAATCAAATCCGAGGTCATAGTACTCGTATCGTGACACGGATTTATATCCCAGTTCTCGATTATCAAGACATTGAAAAGCTATACGATTAGGAAGAGCAGCCATCCACCGGCTTCCTAAAAACCATTCGTCATTTTCCTCCAACGGTTCTTTCATGGCATTGAAGAAATCCTTGGTAAGAGGTTGAGCCAGAGAGGGAGCTCCCGGATTATTATACCTCATATTGTCGCGGTAGAGCAGATAGTCGCAGAGTTCAAACAGATAATTCCCCCGCGCATTGTGCCTAAGGATTCGGGCGGTGTGGTCATCGATGCCGTTAGAGTCGATATATGATTCAACCGCTGCTGAGTCATTACGGTATATCTCAGCCAACTTTACAGCCACCTCCGAAGGCGTAAGTTCCGAAGCCCATTCCTGTACCGGTGCACTTTCATGCGCAGGTGCAGCCGATAGCCTGACATTGATGTCCCCAACGTCACCGCCGAAGCGTGCGGGTGGATTGCTGTAATCCCTGTATATACCCTTTCTATACATGCTTTTCAGCAGGTCTTCCCAATCAAAGGCGATTTCAAGCGTACGTCCCGGCTCAGCATAGTACCATTGCCATTGTCTGAGGAAATTAGCCGGCGACACGTAGCCCGGTCCTTCCATCGGGATCGTCACCCGGAAACTGCCGTCGGGCGCCACGTGTGCCAAGTACGGACGCTGTTCGCCTGTGACACAGCTGGAGTGGTACACCGAGATATTGTCAAATCCCGCGCGCGGGTCATATCCACGAATCACTCCGGAGATAACAGCTTCTCCCGGAGAGAAAAACTTATCCGGCATCCCGGGGTAAGACTTGCGGTGTTCCCTCTCCCACTCATCAAGATCGACATCCGATAGTTTTACGGCTTTTGACCCATCGAGTCTCAATCCATAAATTTTCCAACTGCCGTCCAGATAGTCTACTTCGTTGATTGTGTCAGGGATAACGGGAAAAATTACTGAAAAATCCACCTCCCCGCTCTCCGGGATGGTGAATCCTTCGTTAAGTGTCAGTACCTCGGTTGCCACAGGCGCATATTTAGTCCCGGTGCGTGGCTCCACGATGCAGACGGTGGAGTCAACCTTAATCTGCCATCCCGGAGGGTAAGTGCAATGAAAGGAAATGCTGGTAGCATCAGGGGTACGCTCAACCCGTGTCGGAGTCAGCTCCCACATCATGCGCAGTGCATAATCCGGATGGTCATATACCCTTGTGTTTTCCCCCGCCGCCGAAAAAGCCGACAGACAAATTGCTGAAATGGCGACGAAATCAGTGAATAACCCGATTAAGAACATTCCTGCAAGAAATAGTTTTCTCATGAGTCTCTTTATTTTTAGATCAGTTGTGACTGACATTAGTTAGACGATTAATCCTGCTTCTCTGGTACAAATATAAAAAAAAATTTGTAGAGTAACATAAGGATTTTGGAAAAAGGAAGCCCCGGCATCACTGCCGAGGTCTTCCGGTATTGCATGAAAAACCATTATGTTATCGTCCTCCTGCCGTGGACTGATCCGCATCACCACTCACGTTGATGAGTTTGTTGGCTTTGCGTTTCTGACGTCCCCACTGCAGGTTGTAGTTTATGTTGATGTAGGGTATCCGAAAGTCAGTGCGAATGTGACTTTCATTGGTGTTCCAGTGACTTAGCGATTTGTAGCCCTGGTCGTATCTGCCGAAGGGTAACAGGCAACCGACTGAAAATCCCCATTGCTTCCAGTTGTAGTTGAGATCGATCATGTTCAGATCCTCTCCCCACGAAATTCTCTCGCCCCACAGATCACGCTGAGCACGCACATACTGAGCTGAAAGCGTGAAACCCCAGTGACGTAACTGCAGGGAGGCATTTCCGCTCCACGCGCTGTTGGTGAGG
The DNA here is from genome assembly GCA_947176235.1 of uncultured Bacteroidales bacterium. GTDB lineage: Bacteria > Bacteroidota > Bacteroidia > Bacteroidales > Muribaculaceae > CAMWPM01. Next base: position 26,381 of record CAMWPM010000019.1, read on the forward strand.
CGATAGCCTGTTCCCCTCATCCGTTCGGCACGCCACTGCAGGTAGCCGCTGAGCATTAGCCATCCGGGTATCACGTCGATCTGCGGTGCAAGGAAAAGCGAGACGTTCTGCAAGCCACGGCTGTTTTCGTAGGTGGTCACAAGTTTATCCTCTTCCCATCTAAGCAGCGGCGTAATGGCATTAGGCGACGAGAACGCCCTCACGCCAAACTGCCCGTAAACTCTTGGAATCTGAAAATTATAGCGGAGAGTGAGCATATAGCTGTTAGCCGTCTTTATGTCAGGGTTGCCGATTCGCCACTGAAACCCGTCGATCTGCTGGGGAGTGGGATTAGTCTCTGCCAGTGAAGGGGTCGACTGCCACGATTCGAAATTCAGGCGGAACTGATGGCGCTGATTTACGCTGTAGGTGATTGATGCCTGCGGGCGGATGTTCCATGAATCGCTTCCAAGATTTGTCTCCCGGAAAAGAAAACTCGTGTATTGTGCACCGATTCCCGCCGTCATGGTAAAACGGTTTATCCTGCGGAAATATTCCGCAAAGAAATATGCCTTGTCCTGACGCTGGTGGAAAATCTGCCCTCCGAGATTCTCGTATTTCGATCTGTTACGATTGGCAGTATATGAGGCTCCCGCAGTAAGACGCGACGTTTTCCAATTCTTTATGTAGTCCGTCTCTATCGCATATACCTGATTGCGATCCTTGATATTGGTGCGTATATCGGTAAGATACCCGTAGACAGATTCAATATAGTCAGAAAATGTCCTGCCTAAGTAGTACTGGCTCCGGAAATCCATAACAAAGATATTTCCTCCGGAAAAATGCTGTTCCCAATATGCTGAAAGTGAAGGACGGGTGCCTTTATCTCCCTGTATGTCAGTCACCATTATGTCGCTCTCGCCATTGTCGGTCGACATTAATCCGTAATATGCCAGTCGGTTGGTAGGCTGAATAAACCCTCTCGCGTCAACAACGATGATCGTAGTGTCGGGTTTAATGTAATTGTATGATGCCCAGAGATTGCCTATTGAATTGTCGATGCGGCCGCCGAGTGGTGTCTCGTTGCGTGTCAGTGTCTGTCCGTCGGGGAAAGTGAAAGTCTCCTTGTAATCACGGTGAGCTTTTAGATCCTCAGTCAGCTTGTAGCCTCCGCCTACTTCAATCTGCGATCTGCCGAAATTGAATTTCGCACTTGAATTGTATTGTCCCCACGCATTTTTGAGAGACTGCATGGTGAAGAGCATCAGTGAACCGCCCACTGTCGGATTCTGTACGATGAAGTTGAGCACCGTATTGGCAGCGTTATATCTCAGTCCTGGATTTTCGATCCACTCCACACGCTTGATAGTGGTGGGGATAAGATTCCTGACCTGATCCACAGATGCTTCACGGCCGTTGATACGCACCTGCACTGACTGCCCCGCAGAAGTGATGGTGCCAAGTGCATCACTAACAGAAAGCGACGGGATCATCAGATTGGAGAGTAGCTGCACTCCGTTCTTTGAATTGGCTACGGCACTCTGCGAGGGATGATAGACATCCATATCCGCTTTGTGGATTACTTTCGGTGCTTCTATCACGATTTCCTCTAACTGATGGTTTTTAATCGTATCGGAAACCTCCGTCTGCGCCGACATCATTACGGTAGCCATTGTGGCAATGGTCAATACCAAGATAAAAGTCAAAACTGGTTTCATAAGTTTTTTTGTTGTTGAGTTCTACTTTCACGATGCAAAATTATATCGGCAATTCATTCTGTGCCATACCCAAAAGTGTACTTTCGCTTTCCAACCCGAAAATATACCCATTTGGGTATGGCACAACGGGAGAGGTTTTCCTACTTTTGCACTGTATCTCCACGTAATAGCATAGAGTAAGGCCAGATATATGACAGACGAAGAAAAAGATCTTATCAATGACTGCCGGATAATGATAGTCGGGACAGGTGATTTCATCAGCTATCTGATGACTGAGCTAAGCGTGATCGGCTTCGACAGAATTCAGAAAGTGACCTCTCCCTTAACCATGCCGGGCACTGAGGGGATACTGATAGAATACATCGGATCCGGATCGTCTCTGGCGGTGGTGGGTGACGAGATTCCGATGATTTATCCATTCGACTTTATCAAAGGGGCAGGGGTGATAGTTGTGTTTCCCGGTGACGACAGAGGTTTTCTGAATGAAGATAACGTACGGCTTTGGGCTGCAGAGTATATGTCGGGCTACAGCGCTTTCTGGAATATGGATGGTTATGACTGGCTACGTGAAGTGTTGCCGGAAATAAGGGCGCACATGACAAGTGACGAGGCACAGAAGTTGGCGGCTCATCTATGTGCAAGGATCGCTGCCAACATTGCTGTCGGCAGGAAGGTGAAACGGTTCCCGCGATTCTACTTAGTTGAGAGTTGAGAGTTGAGAGTTGAGGGCTGAGAGGGTAGAGGCTCAACTATAGTAGTTTGTTGTTGGCTGCGGAGACGATTGCTTCGGTGATATTGCGCACGCCAAGTTTTTCGAATATCTGTTTGCGATATTTCTTGATCGTGTCGGGCGACAGACACATTCGATCGGCTATCTCTGTCATTGTAAGACCTTGAATTGAAAGCGTGATTACGGACTTTTCACCATTTGTGAGCGTCGGCGTGCTTCGTTTATCCCAGCGATGTGTCAATCGGTTGTATTCGTAAAAATCGGGTGACCCCACACGACGAATTTCTATATGTCCGGGCGTGGTGTGATTGGACGCCGAAACGACACAAAGCGCAAGCCACACACGGCCGTCGGAGGTCAGGGCGAGTGAAGTGAGCTTATGGTTAATGAGGATGGGGTGACCTTCGTTGAGAATGTGAAAGTCATACTGGATATACCACTCGGAACGTTCGTTAACGTCAATGTCGCTGAAGAAAGAGAATCCGGCACGATTGATGTCGATCAGGAGTGACTGCTCATTCTTCGGTACATATTCAAGATAGAAGCGATAGCCTAACTTTTTCATCTGCTCCGGCGACAAGCCGCACAGAAACATCGGGTTGGGCGACACATATAGAAAGTTCTGCCGGAAATAGTCGATAATGTAGACGCTCTGATAAGTGGAGCGGGCAAAAGCCTCGGCTGTGCGGATATAATCCTCCGCACGGCTGTAATCGAGTTCGTCCGGAAGCTTCACCTCATTGTCGGGAATGAAAAATTCGTCAATATTACCTTGCATAGACTTGATGGCGGGTTTAAGCGAAAAATGCGCAGTCTCACTCAAAATTACGAAAAAGAAAAGACCCGCCTGTTCAAAATTAAGGAAAAATGCCCGTTGGCGGATAAAATATTAACCTGTGTTAATAATTTGACAATTATTTGCCCAAAATTTTCTTACGGATGCGGCAAAGAGAGACGGGTGAAATCTGGAGGTACTCGGCAATTTCTTTCTGGGGAACGTCCTGTTCGATCTGCGGATGTTCGTTGATGAGGTCGATGTAACGTTCTGCCGGAGTCTGGGCATACAATGAATAGTATCTTCTCGCCAATGACACATAAGCCGACTCCATGAACAGACGTCCTTGCCGGCAGATGTTGATATCCTTTTCAAACAATGCGGGGAGGACTGATGCGTCCATTATCCATGCTTCCCCCTTTTCTCCCGCTACGATGTCGAACATTGCAGGTGCATTGTTCATGCACGACGGATAATCGCCGAAAAGGGCTTCGGGGAAGGCAAATCCTCCGATCTTGCTGACTCCTGCCACGGTGTAGATCAGATAGCCGGATTTCAGATATCCGCAGATATTTGTCGGCTCTCCACGTCGACACAGAAAATCACCACGCTTAAACGTCACAAGACTGCCACGGCTTTCTATCAAGTCGTGCCAGAAGCGTAGGTTGAGCCCCTCGATATGAGTGTTGAAGTGACGCTTCATGCAATGTGGCGTTACTGCAGCTGACCGTTATTCTGTCCTTCGGGACGATTCCCCCCGGCTTTCTTCTTTCGGTTGCCATGGCCATTGCGATTGGACCCGCGTCGTCGGCTGCTGGGGTCGGGTTTACGGTCGGCTGATGGTCCGTTGACAGTGTTCTGTCGGTTCTTGCTGCGGTGGGGCTGTCCCCCGCCACGCTGTCCGTGACGGCGACGTCCGTCGCCACCTCGATTTCCCCCTCGTCCGGGCTTATATTCGGGAGCGTCACCCAGTTCGCCAGGCAGGGTCTCTTTCGGCACTTCTTTTTCAAGGAAATCCTCGATCATCTTGAACTTGCCCTGCTCGCGCTCGCTGACGAACGTCACAGCCTTGCCGTCGGCCCCGGCGCGGGCGGTGCGTCCGATGCGGTGTACGTAGTCCTCGGCTTCGTGGGGGACGTCGTAGTTGACCACCATCGAGATGTCGTCGATGTCGATGCCGCGAGCCACGATGTCGGTGGCTACGAGAATGTCGGTGCGTCCGGCACGGAAGGCGAGCATCACGTCCTCGCGCACATTCTGGTCGAGATCGGAGTGCATTTCAGCCACCGCGTAGTGTGACTGGCGGAGAGCGCGGGAGAGTTCCTTTACCTTGATTTTGGAAGAGGAGAATACGATAACACGTTTGGAGTGAACGGTGCGGAACAGGTGCTTGAGCAGTGCGAGTTTCTGCGTCTCATAGCAGACGAAAGCTGACTGATGGATGTTGCTGCCGGGCTTTGACACGGCGAGTTTCACTTCGGCGGGTTCGGTCAGGATCTTCTTCGCCATCTGCTGTATTTTCGGGGGCATTGTGGCGGAGAACATGAGAGTCTGGCGGTCGGGGGGAAGTTGCGCGGCAATCTGCATTATGTCGTCGTAGAAGCCCATGTCGAGCATGCGGTCAGCCTCGTCGAGGACGAAAAACGAAACTTCAGAAAGATCGACGTAGCCCATCTGCATGTGGGCGAGTAGCCTGCCCGGGGTTGCGATCACGATGTCAGCTCCTTCCTTGAGGGCACGCTGCTGCTGGGCGAATACGGGTCCGTCAGTGCCGCCGTAGATCGCCACGCCGGAGACGGGCACGTAGTAGGAAAATCCCTGAAGCTGCTGGTCGATCTGCTGGGCAAGCTCGCGGGTGGGGACCATTATGACGCAGTTGATGGCATCGGATGGAAGGCGATAGTCGTCGATCATGGAGATGACGGGGAGGAGGTAAGCGGCAGTCTTGCCTGTGCCTGTCTGAGCGCAGGCTATGAGATCCCTGCCTTCAAGAGCCTTGGGTATGGCGAGTTCCTGTATGGGGGTGCAGTCCTCGAAGTGCATTGCTTCGAGGGCGTCGAGCATGTCGTCGCTAAAATCGAATTCGTTGAATTTCATTTCGGGTCGGTGATGTGTAGTGGGAATCAGTCGAGGTCGGCGAGCCATGAAGCGGATGACGCGTCGGAAGGCATGCGCCAGTCGCCGCGGGGGGAGAGGCATACGCTTCCCACCTTGGGTCCGTCGGGGAGGCATGAGCGCTTGAACTGCTGGCTGAAGAAGCGGCGGACGAACGTGCGAAGCCATTTCTTAATCGTCACGTCGTCATAGCTTCCATTGAATGCCTGTCGGGCGAGCTCGAAGATCTTGGCGGGGGTGAAACCGTAGCGGAGCGTGTAATAAAGGAAGAAGTCGTGCAGCTCGTAGGGCCCGACGAGATCCTCGGTGCGCTGGGCGATATCGCCGTCGGCGGTGGCGGGGAGGAGTTCGGGGCTGATGGGGGTGTCGGCGATGTCGAGCAGTGCATGACGCTCCTTCTCGGAGGGCGCTACGGATGCGAGCCAGCGCACGAGGTAGACGACGAGAGTCTTGGGGACACCGACGTTGACACCGTACATGGACATGTGGTCGCCGTTGTAGGTAGCCCAGCCCAGGGCAAGCTCCGACATGTCGCCTGTGCCCACCACCATGCCTCCTGTGGCATTGGCGATGTCCATTAGTATCTGGGTGCGCTCGCGCGCCTGCGAATTTTCGTATGTGACGTCGTGCACTTCAGGGTCATGGCCGATGTCGGCGAAATGCTGGCGTACGGCGGGTGCGATCGATACTTCGCGGATGGTGACGCCGAGTGCTTCCATGAGGTCGACGGCGTTGCGATGGGTGCGTCCGGTCGTTCCGAATCCGGGCATCGTCACTCCGATGATACCTGTGCGGGGGAGCCCGAGGCGATCGAAGGTGCGTGCCGCCACCATGAGTGCGAGTGTGGAATCAAGTCCACCGGAAATTCCGATGGTCACTGACTTACAGCGCGTGAAGTCGAGGCGTCGGGCAAATCCCGCCACCTGGAGGCTGATGATTTCCTCGCAGCGCTCGGAGATGTCGGCGTCGGTGGAGGGTACGAAGGGGCGCGGATTGACCCGACGCAGGAGTCCACCGTTGAAAGCTCCGTCGGGGTCGGATGAGGAAACGGAGACGAAGTGATACTCTCCGTTGGCTTCCGCCACACGGCAGTCGCCCCACGACGATGAGTGACGGCGGTCGTATCCGAGCGCCTCGAGGTCAATGTCGGCGATCTCGATCTTCGGGCCGGAGCTCCATCGGGCGCTCTCGGCAAGGATGGTGCCGTTTTCGGCGATGACCGCCTTGCCGTCAAACACGAGGTCGGTCGACGATTCGCCGAATCCGGCGGCGGCATAGACGTAGGCTGCCATGCATCGCGCCGACTGCTGGGTGATGAGTGAGCGGAGGTAGGAGTATTTGCCGATCACGTCGTCGGAAGCCGAGAGGTTGACGATCACGTCGGCACCGGCGAGGGCGAGGCGTGAGGAGGGGGGGACGGGTGTCCACAGGTCCTCGCATATTTCGATGCCCACGGTGCCTTCGCCAACTCCGAAGAGAAGGCGGGTGGAGAGCGGCACGGCACCGAAGTCGCCCATCTCGATCATCTCGCTGACCTCGGCACCGGAGCGGAACCAGCGTTTTTCGTAAAATTCGCCGTAATTGGGGAGATACGTCTTGGGGACGAGTCCGCGTACGGCACCGTCATGCACCACGGCGGCACAATTGTAGACGGCATTTTCAAATTCAACGGGGACGCCAACCACGGCTGTGATGTGCAGCCCTGATGTGGCGTTGGCGATGTCGGTAAGGGCGTCGAGGGCTGAACGGAGCAGGCGTGAGGACATGAATAGGTCGCCGCATGTGTAGGCGGTCACCGACAATTCAGGGAACACTGCAAGATCCACTCCCTGGAGGTCAAGACCGGTGATGCACTCGATGATAGACTCGGCGTTGGCGCGGCAATCAGCCACATTCACGCCAGGCGCCACGGCGGCGACTCTTAAAAAACCGTATTTCATAATGGCGAAGCTCCGTAATGAATAATAAATGTAAGAAGCCATAACCGGGTGAGGGCAAAGGCGACTACAAAGATAAAAAAAAGCCGCCTAATAATAAAAAAATTTGGCAATTAGCGGAAAAATTACTTACTTTGCACTCTGTTTCAGGGACTATGTCAACCAAGTCCTCGGGAAGTGATGCACCCGTGGATGATATGAGCACGGCATAAAGCGCTGAACGACAAGCGAATAATTAGTAACACGTATATAGTTTTTTAACACAGCCATGTCAAAGATTTGTCAAATTACAGGCAAGAAGGCGATTACCGGCAACAACGTATCGCACTCCAAGCGTCGCACCAAACGCCGCTTCAACGTCAACCTCTTCAACAAGAAGTTCTACTGGGTTGAGCAGGACGCATGGATCACCCTGACCATCTCGGCCGCCGGCCTCCGCACCATCAACAAGATGGGTCTTGATGCAGCTATCAAGGAAGCAGCCGGCAAGGGTTATATCACTGAAATCAAATACTTAGAATTTTAATCACGATGGCAAAGAAAGCTAAAGGTAATCGCGTGCAGGTAATTCTCGAGTGCACTGAACATAAGGCCAGCGGTATGCCCGGCACCTCCCGCTACATCACTACCAAGAACCGTAAGAACACTACCGAGCGTCTGGAGCTCAAGAAGTACAATCCGATTCTTAAGAAAGTAACCGTCCACAAAGAAATCAAATAAACATCTCTAAGATATGGCAAAGAAAACCGTCGCCTCACTCCAGAAGGGAGAAGGCCGCACCTATAGCAAGGTGATACGCGTGGTGAAGTCGCCGAAGACAGGCGCTTACATCTTCAAGGAAGACATGGTGCCCAATGAGGCAGTGAAGGATCTTCTGAAGTAAATCCACCCCCGCACCGCATTCGCCGCCCGCCGCTTCCCCGCGCCGGGCGGCGCTGTGTTTTCAGCTATAAAAGACTTGAATACTGAGAGACCTACGGCATTGGGTTGAATATTATTCAAGCATTAATGAGGGAATGCGCAGTTCTGCTTCACAAGATGCACTTAAGTTTGAGAAAATATAAAAATCGCTGTGTCGAATTTTGACACAGCGATTTTTTTGTAGATTTTTGTTTTTGAGATTCGCTTTTGATTGTTAGCGTCAGCCGAGGGGAGATTATTTGATGGTGAGGTTGACGATGGAGGCGGGGGGGAGAGTGACGGAGAGGGTGCCTTCTTTTTTGTTGATCTTGTAGTCGGAGAATGATGCCGTGCTTACGAGATCGGGGTTGTCGAAGGTGTTGTAGTCAGAAACGTTCTTGGAGGTGAGGATTTCGCCGTTAATGCCGATTGTCTTGAATTTTTTGTCGGAGACAAGTGGCGTGAGGGGGATCCGGATGGTGTAGGGTGAGCGGAGATTGACGTTGGCGAGGGAGAGGGTTACTACACCGTCATTCTCTGATGCTGTGGCGCTTACCATGGGGAGGATGCGGGGGGTGGCGGAACGCTCGGAGGGTACTTCAATGGTGGGAACTCCCTGAAGGTCAATGGGAATGAAGCGTGCTCCCTGGTGGGGGATGTACATGCGGAATACGTGGTAGGTGGGGGTGAGGATCATCTTGTCGCCTTCGGTGAGTACCATGGACTGGAGGACGTTGGCTACCTGCGCGATGTTTGCCATCTTGACGCGGTCGGCGTGACGGTGGAAGACGTTGAGGGAGAGTGCAGCCACAAGTGCATCACGCATCGTGTTCTGCTGATAGAGATGTCCGGGGTTGGTGCCGGGCTCGACGTCCCACCATGTGCCCCATTCGTCAACGAGGAGTCCGATGCGTTTCTTGGGGTCGTAACCAGTCATGATGGAGTCGTGACGCTCAATGATGTCCTCCACTTCGAGGCATTTGCCCATTGTCCAATAGAAGTCATCGTCAGTGAACTCCGTGGCTGAGCCTTTTGAGCCGTCCCAGCCTGTGACGGTGTAGTAGTGGAGGGAGATTCCGTCCATGTTGTCCTTGGCTCGGCGCATGAGGACGTCGGTCCAGTTGTAGTCATAGTCGCTGGCTCCGGATGCAATCTTGTAGAGGTGGTTGCCGTTGAAGTCGCGGCAGTAGGTCTGATAGCGACGATACACGTCGGCGTAGTACTCGGGGCGGAAGCTACCACCGCATCCCCATGATTCGTTGCCAACGCCGAGATATTTGAGTTTCCAGGGCTTTTCTCTGCCGTTCTGCTTGCGCTCGGCTGCCATGGGGCCGTCTTCAGCGGTGATGTACTCGACCCATTTTGCGAGCTCCTCGACGGTGCCGCTTCCGACGTTACCGCTGAGGTAGGGTTCGGCGCCGATAAGCTCGCAGAAGTTGAAGAATTCGTGAGTGCCGAAAGAGTTGTCCTCGACGGTGCCACCCCAGTTGCTGTTGACCATGCGGGGGCGCTGTTCCTTGGGACCGATGCCGTCGCGCCAGTGGTATTCGTCGGCGAAGCAGCCTCCGGGCCAGCGGATGACGGGAATCTTAAGGTCGCGGAACGCCTGCAGGACGTCATTGCGATAGCCGTCGGTGTTAGGGATGGATGATTCGGGACCGACCCAGATACCTCCGTAGATGCAGGATCCGAGGTGCTCGGCAAACTGACCGTAGATCTCGGGGGGGATGACGGTGGATGCCTGCGAGGGGTCGAGGTTGAGGGTTATTACCGCCGGTTTTTCGGCGGCGGCAGTGGCGGCGGCTCCTGCAATGAGGAGAGCGGCTGCACTGCGACGAAGAATGTGGTTCATGAGAAGGTTGTTATGAATGTGAAAATGAATTATCGTGCGAAAAAATTATTTTTTTTGGATGCGGACGGGTGCGGCGAGACGGATGACGCTGAATGAGGATGGCTGCATGTCGATGGTGACGGTGTCGCCTCCGCTGATCTCGGCTTTGGCTTCCTGAAGACTAATGACGTCCTGCATGGTGCCGTCGGGGAGGATGTTGTCAGCCCAGAGGTCGCCGTCGGGGGGAGTGAGGGTGATGACTTCGCCATTCTCGACTGCCATGTGCTTTTTCAATCCGTCGAGGCGAACGGAGATCTGTCGGGGCTCGTCGGCGGTGTTGGCTACCTTGATTATGATTTCGCCACCGGCTGCTTCATCGAGGACGGCGCTTGCGAAGATGCCCTGCTGTCCATCGTTGCCTGCGGCGGGGCGTCCGTCGAGGGTGAGAGGGAGGACGCGTGTGCCTTTATTCTCGGCATAGAGCTGCTGAACGAAATAGCTTGCGGAGGGGACGGAGCGGAGGTTGTCGAACCAGATGAGGTCGGGACGCCACTGCCAGCCTTCGACGTGGGCGAAGAGGGGAGCGTAGGTAGCCATGTGTACTACGTCGGCGTTGCGTTCGAGTCCGGTCATGAATGCCGCTTCCATGAGAGCGGCGGTGTAGTTGTTGTACTTGCGCTTGCGTGTGTGGCAGGCGTATTCGCCGGCAAATACTTTAGGACCGCGGCGGTCATAATTGTCGTAGCGGTTGCCCTGGGCGATGAACCACTCGGCGGGACGATAGAAGTGCTCGTCGACGAGATCGGCTTTCAGTCGACGCATTTCGGGCCAGAGGTAGTCGAAATCTTCGCCCTCACTCTGCGGACCTGAGGAACCGACAATCGCAACATCGGGCCAGGCCTTGCGGATAGGCTCAATGAAGTGCTGAAGGCGCTCGACGTACTCGGGACCCCACTGTTCGTTGCCGATGCCGATGTACTTGAGGTTGAAGGGTGCGGGGTGTCCCATCTCGGCGCGGAGTGCTCCCCATGTGGTTGTGGTGTCGCCGTTGGCAAATTCGATGAGGTCGAGAGCGTCCTGCACGAATACGTCGATGGAGTCGACGGGAATCTGCTGGTCGGGAGAATTCTGATACTGGCAGATGAGACCTACGTTGAGGATGGGGAGGGGTTCGGAGCCGAGTTCCTCGGAGAGGAGGAAAAATTCATAGAAGCCGAGACCGCCTGATTGGAAGTATTCGGGGAAAAGGCGGTTGTAGAAGGTGTAGTGCCAGCGGTTCTCGTTGAGGGGGCGATTCTCTACGGGTCCGACTGTGTTTTTCCACTGATAGCGGGTGGCGGGGTCGGTGCCTTCGACGATGCAACCGCCGGGGAAGCGGAAGATGCCGGGCTTGAGGTCGGCGAGCCGCTGTGCGAGATCCTTGCGCATTCCGTTCTCGTGACCTTTCCAGGTGTCGACGGGGAAGAGGGATATGTGCTCCAGGTCGACGGGAGTATTGTCGGGCTTACGGAGCGCGATGCGAAGCTCGGCGCGGGATTCGGTGGCGGAGGGGGTAAGGATGGCGGTGTACTTCTGCCACTCGCTACCGGTGACTTTGAGCTTGATTCGGGCAATATCCTGGTCCTCAGCCATAGAGCGGGGATTGACGAGCTCGACGTAGAGGGTGGCGGTGTCGGATGGCGCTCCGTCGGGGACACGCGCCCATGTGGAGAAGCGATACTGCTCTCCTTCCTTTACTCCAATTCCGAAGAAACCTTCGTTCTGGAGTCCGGTGTATTTTTCGCGGTGACCAGCCGATGATAGGCGGACGTAGTGGGGGTTGCGCTCGAATGGACCGTCGACACGAAGTTCGACGTTGCCGAAAGTATCCCATCCCATGAGATTCTGGGGAAATTCGAAAGACCGGTTCTTGACGAGTTCGGCGTACAGTCCGCCGTCCGCCGCATAGTTGATATCCTCAAAGAAGAGTCCGTACATTGTAGGCTGGATTGGTGCGCCGGGACGGTTGGTCTGCACGACCAGCTGGACAGGAGAGGAGGCAGAAGCCGAAAGAGCGAGGGCTAAAGCCGCGCTACAAATCGACAAACGATTGAGATTCATGATGTTGATTATGGTTTAGATTCGAGTGATGAACAATTGATTGGAAAATTCCCGATAAAGTTACGAAAAAAACGGGAAAAATAATAGGGTGGAGAGTTGGGAGATGAGAGCGGAGAGAT
>CAMWPM010000020.1 GCA_947176235.1 uncultured Bacteroidales bacterium
CCCCCCCCCCCCCGGCCCCCCCCCCCCCGCCCACCCGCGCCGGCGCCCCCACGCGCCCCCCCCCCCCGCGCCCCCCCCGGGGGGGAGTGGTGGAAAAGGAGGGGATGTTGGGAGAAAGGGAGTATTTTTAACATTTGGGGCGGTATATTATAGTGTAAGTGATAGGAAATTAAGAAAAATTTGCTAACTTTGCCACGAAAATTTGCTTTTTTAATACAAGAGTAATCAAAATCTAAACCTTATGAACAAAATTCTTGTAGGAATGCTTTGCTCCTCCCTGGTTATGGGTCTCGCAAGTTGCGGCGAGGACGCAGGGAAAGGGTCGACAGCCACAGGACGAATCAGTCCGACAACAGAGGTGAGTCGACAGCTTGTGACGGCACAGTCACGTTCGGAATCCGGCGAGGAGTCGGAAACCCGCGAATCCCGTGCCATCTATGATTCTCACGAAAACCATCTGAAAGGCATTGACGCATCGCGCCTTGGCATCACACTTAAGGATGCCGACGGCAATGTGGTGGGTCAATGGGAGAGCCTTGGCGCATACGAGCCGGAGACGGAATACAGCGTGGGCCGCTACACGATGGAGGCTTCCTTAGGCAGTGAATCGGCGGATGGCTTCGAGGCACCCTATTTCAAGGGAGTTGCGGATGTGACCGTAAAAGAAAATGAGACAACGAAAGCCATTCTGACTGCAGAGCTTGCGAATGCCGGCGTGGCGATAACGTTCACGGATAAATTCAAGGGCTATTTTTCGGATTACCGTGTGTCGGTGGAAACGTCAGCCGGGAACACGTACGTCATCACTGCAGACGAAACGCGCCCGCTGTTCGTCGCTCCGGGTACTGTTAACCTTACGCTCGATGCCAAGCGTCCGACGGGCGAGGTCTATACGGTGTCAGCGGGATCGTTCACAGCCGCTGCAAAGACCGTGCATGGCATCACGATGGAACTCGATGGTGATTTTGACAAGGCTGTGCTTACGGTGGCGTTTGATGAAACTGTGAGTCAGGAGCCTTTGGAAATTGACCTTTCAGAGGAACTTGCCACAGCTGGTGCTCCCTACATGACGCTGAGCGGATTTGAATCGGGCAAAAAATATGAATATGTGTTCGGTAACCTCGCTCTTGCGGCATCGGAAGAGCCTCAGGTGCATATCACGAGTAAGGCAGGACTCAAAAGCGCAAAACTGACGATCAACGGTAAGGCATACGAACTGCTGAATGCCGGAGATGCCGCTGAACTTACGGGCAAGGGTCTGAAGCTGATCGGCGTGGAGGATGGCGCAAAGATGTCGCGCGTGGACTTCAAGGGCTATATGGCGCAGCTCCAGCCCGGTGAAACTACGTTTGAATTCACTGTTACGGATAAGGCAGACCGTCAGCCGGAAGAGACTGCTTCGATCGGATTCATCTGCGCGGTAGATGAATTGAAATATGAGTTAGTGTCCATTCAGCAGGATATTCCCTCAGTAGCCGGAGCTACGGCAGAAGGAATCATGACTTTCAATGGAAGCGATCCGAAGGGTCAGATAGTAGTGAAAATTCTCAATGAGCGTGGTGCATACGACGTGGTGAATCCTGAGTATGTCAGCACCGGAACCAAAAATGAGTATAAGTTTGCTGTAGAGTTACCGGCACTTAGAAATATCTCGTTGGGTCTCGCCAGCACGGCAATGGAAGGGAATGATGCAACATCGCCCACACATGCTCCCAAGCATATAATGACTACCAACCGACTCTGCCCGGATTTCACCCTTTCACCGATCGAGAATGATGTATGGGCATGGGAAGGCGTACTGAAGGCGAGTGTAAACGATCCTACGTTCCAGGCAATCTTTGAAGATTATCTCAAGGACAGTAATTCCGCACTTCAGTTCAGTGCCAGCGCAAATGGTTCGGTTGCTACAGCACGAGTTGAAGGGAAAGATCTATATGTAGACGTGAAATCCATTACTCCTTCGGCAACACCGGCTGTTGTAAAAGTGACCGGTAAGCTGGCAAGCGGAAACGGATCAGGAGAATTCACGCCTGAGGCAGCTGCGCAGCTTCCCAATTGGAACTTGAATGCCGAGGCAAAAATTAATGGTTCTGCATCTAATTGGGAAAATTATGAGTTTGAAGGATGGGGAACCAATAATGCTATGACGACAAGTCAGGGTGGAAATTATGGGTATGTCAGAATATCCGGCACAATTCCTGAAAACAATGGAAAATCGGGCAAGGGCGTTCGCATCCGTACTTGTGGCTGGGGTCAAGGAAATTCGGCAACCGGCAGTAATGGTACAAGTGGTGCATGCAAATACACTGATGCAGGTTTGCTGCACTTAGGTTCGACCAGAACAGCTCGTCCATCAGGATATGGCGAAAATGACAATAAGACCAATAGTACAAGTACCGGACCTGTTACAACGGATGACCTTGATTGCGGAGTCTCATTCGCGTCGCGTCCCACGGCACTCTCGTTCTGGTACAAATACGCGCCAAAGAATTCAGCTGATAAGGGCTTTGTGGAGATATGGGTTAAGGATGCCACAGGTAATATCCTATCTCATAAAACAAAGAACCTTGATGCAAAAAGTAGTTATACGCAGGAAACAATACAGTTGGATTATCCTGCCAAGTGTGAGAAAGGAGCTAAGATTTATGTAAAGTTCCTGTCATCCTATAGTATGGAGTACATTAAACGAACTGATTCAAATTTCTCAGGACCCGGATTTGGAAATTTAAAAAGAGGAACATTTATGGGATCCCAGCTAACTGTAGACGAAATCGAGTTGATTTATAACAAATGAATATAATGAAAACAAGCAAGATATTGGCAGTGATGGCGCTTGCCGGAGCAATGACGCTGAGCAGCTGCAAAGACGAGACTTATGTACCCGATCTGAAAGTGGGCCCTAACGGTATCCTCTCGACGGCAAAAATGTCGATCAGCGTGACAAACGCCGAGACAGAGATGCGTTCGTCGCGTGCGACGAATGTGGATGCGTTTGTGGTAAGCGTGTTGAAAGGGAATACGCTTACCAAAAAGTCGACATACGGAGAGCTTGAAAGCACAATCGAACTTGAGGCGTCGAAGGACTATAAAGTGTCGGTCGTGTCAAGTGATGAATGTCCGCTTGCAGAGTTTGATGCACCTTACTTTAAAGGTGAGCAGGCTTTTGAGATCGAAGCAGACAAGGTGACAGAAGTGGATCCGGTAGTGTGTAAGCTCGCAAATGTCAAGGTGTCGATAAAATATTCGGACGCTCTAAAGAAAGCTTTAGGTGATGACGTGACAGTTACTGTAAAAGCCAGCACGGACGGAGAATTAGTGTACACTCCGGATGAGACCCGCTCGGGTTACTTCAGATATGTGGACAATTCGTTTACGATGGTCGTGACTCTGAACGGTACGATCGCCGGTGACAAAGAAACTGTCACACAGTACTTCAAGGACTTCGCTCCGGGTCAGCACCGCATCATCACCTTCGGACTCAAGGGTCCGAACGGAGAGATCCCCGACGAGACCGGAACGATCTCGGGCGAGGGAGTCTCGGTGGATGTGAGCTACACGACACAGGATCTTACCGTCCCCGTGAAGCCCGGCGATGACGCTGACTTAGGCAATGACGGACGTCCCGGTCAGGATGACAATACGGGCGATAACAAACCCGGCGATGATGATCCTCAGCCTCCGACGCCCGGCGACGAAGAAACAATCTCGTTCAGCAGTGACAATCTGAAACTTGACGGAAGTGTGACGAGCTGCGCAAACGACTTGTTTATTCCTGACGGTCATGGCGGATATCAAACTGATGAAGACGGTTTTTATCTCAGCAAACCTGCCGTTGTAAAAATTAATGCTAATAATGGTATTGCGGAGCTTCTGGTCACTATTGAATCAGAGGGTCTGTCACCTGCCGTGCTCGGTGGGGTAGGTCTGCCGAACGTATTTGACCTCGTAAATCCGGTATATCCAAACGATTACGAAGGATCGAAAATGGATAGTCTGGGAGATGCAATCGGTGGATTGGGTCTGCCGTGGGGCGAGGCTGTAAAAGACAAAACTGCCGTGGATTTCGATATCACAGGATTCATGGGACTTCTTACCATCTATGGCGGAGACAGCACATTCCTACTTAAGGTTACGGATAACTCCGGCAACTCAAAGACTCTTAAACTGGTAATCAACGCGGACGTAGAATAATCAAACACTGACAAAGCTATGAAAAAAATATGTGTTTTCGGTAGTGCAGTTGTCATGATGGTTATGACTGCTGCCTGCTCCGACGATTCGAAGAACATGGACGGCGACGGCCGTCTGTCGATCAAAGCGGCGATTTCATCTACCGTAGATAAGGTGGAGAAAAGCCGAGCCGCTGATGATACCGATGCAGACTATCAGGAAAATCTTGCCGAACAGTGCAACATCTGGGTTTCGCGCAAGAAAGACAATGCAGTTGTGAGAAAATTTGTCGGTACCGGTTCATTGCCCACGGAAGGAGTCACACTGAATGCGGGTGATTATAAAGTGGAGGCATGGTCAGGTGACAGCGTGACTGCATCGTGGACGCGTCGATTCTTCAAGGGAGAGTCGGACGTAACGGTGGCTGCCGGTCAGGATGCTTCAGCTACGGTAATCTGCCGGGTAGCCAATGTACTCGCTTCGGTCAACTACTCCAATGTGGATGAGGCTCTGACAGAATATTCAATGACCATTTACCCGGAAGCACTTGAATCGAGGCTTGAAGAGGGTGGAAAGTCGCTGACATTCGGGGCAACGGAGTCGCGCAAAGGCTACTTCATGATGCCGAAAGCGGGACGCACGCTCAAGTGGGTGCTCAGCGGTACTGCAAAAGACGGCTCGGAATACATAAAAGAAGGTAGAATAGCAGATGCGCAAGCAGCTACAGAATATGTGCTCAATGTCAAATTCACTTCATCAGAGAATGCCCAGCAGGGTGCAGCAGCTATCTCCGTCACGGTGATCGAACAGCCGGTGGAGACCGTGGAAGAGAAGCCCATCATTCTTCGCACGGCTCCGGAGATCGGACTGTACGTGAGTGATGGCGGCGACGGACATGCCGGAGTGGCAACGCTCGATGATCCTTTCTACGTAGAGAAAGGTAGCGTAGGTCCGATCAAGGTGTTTATCAACTCATCGGCAACTATTAAGAACGTCTATATCTCCAACGATCAGCTTGACGAGCTCTTCCCCGGGATCGGAGGAAAGCATGTGGATCTGATGGAAATGTCGGAAGGCATCAAGCAGGAAATGAAGAACGGCGGATTGTTTGAAGTGATTTCGACTATAGATACGGAGAACCATACGTCACAGTATAAGATCAACTTTGACGAGGCTTTCACCAACCGTCTGGAAGAGGGAGAATACAGCTTCGAAATCGAGGCTGTGGATGCCGATACCATAACGAACTATAACGAGAAAACCGGAATCATTGAAACCGTGAAACGCGAAAAACGTTCGTCTGCTACGCTGACGCTTGTGGTGTCGGATGCTACCGTGATGGCTGATCCTATTGCAACGGAAACTCCGGGTCTTGACTTTAATGAGACGGAAGCCGTGATAACGGCAACCGTACTTAAAGAGGGTGTGAACGAAGCAGGCTTCTACTGGGGCACTTCGGAATCGGCTCTTGACAACTACGTGAAGGGTGAGTCGATCGCGAGCCGTTCGATAGCGCAAGGCACGAAATACAGAGCACGTCTGACCGGACTGCAGCCAGGTGTTAAATATTACTACGTAGCGGCTTCCGACATGGAAAAGAGTTCGCGTGTAGAGAGCTTTGAAACTCCAAACCGTCAGTTGCCTAATTCAGGCTTTGAAGATTTTAAAGATGGGAAGCCTCTGCTCCTATATACCGGTAGCGAGACGAATATGTTCTGGGATTCAGGAAATCACGGGTCTGCAACAATGAAAAAGAATGTGACGGATACCGATGAGTCAATCAAGCATAGCGGCAACAGATCACTTCGAATGTCATCCCAGTTTGTCGGAGTAGGTTCGATCGGCAAATTTGCCGCCGGAAATGCCTTCATCGGTAAGTACCTCAAAACAGACGGCACCGATGGCGAGCTTGGCTGGGGACGCAAGTTCTCAGGACGCCCGAAGCAGCTGAAAGGCTGGGTGAAGTACTCGCCTGTAGCAATTACAGATGTCGCAGGCAATGCACCTGCTGAATACAAGAAGGGAGACATGGACCGAGGTATCATCTATGTCGCTCTGCTGGATGACAGTAAGGCTCAAGGGGCTTCGGAATATCAGGATTTCCCCGTAGTAGTAAAGACGAAATCCACCAAACTGTTTGATAAAAATGGCTCTGACGTTATCGCTTACGGCGAAATGGTGTTTGAAGGAAACGTTGGAGAAAACGGTATGGTTGAATTTACAATCAATCTGGACTATAAGCGTTCCGGAGTAATTCCGACATATATCCTGCTCACGATGTCAGCCTCGAAGGGTGGAGATTATTTCACCGGTGGCAGCGGTTCGAAGATGTGGGTGGATGATCTGGAGCTTGTGTATTGAACCGATTGACTAAGTCGATAAAAGAATTCCCCGCCCTTGAGTGGCGGGGAGTTTTTTATCAAGTCAGGTGTGGTCTGGAGGGTGGAGAGTGGAGAGTGAAGGGCGGAGAGTAGAGAGTGAAGAGTGGAGGGCGGAGAGTTGGGAGATATATTAAGAATGATTTTTAACAGCAATATTATATTAACAATAAATAGAATATGGCAAGATTTGATGCAATAGCAGTGATAGAGAAGATGGGCGCCACCGGAATGGTGCCGGTGTTTTACCACAAGGATGCCGAAACGGCTAAACAGGTGGTGAAAGCATGCTACGATGGAGGCGTAAGAGCCTTCGAGTTTACAAACCGTGGAGATTTCGCGCATGAAGTGTTTGCGGAAGTGGTGAAGTTCGCCGCCAAAGAGTGCCCCGAAATGGCTATCGGCGTAGGATCGGTGGTTGATCCCGGAACCGCCTCGCTCTACATGCAGCTTGGCGCAAGCTTCGTGGTGGGTCCGCTTTTCAATCCTGAAGTGGCAAAGGTGTGCAACCGCCGTCTCGTGCCTTATACACCCGGATGCGGAAGCGTCACGGAGGTGGGAATGGCGCAGGAATCGGGCTGCCAGGTGGTGAAACTCTTCCCGGGGGATGTGCTCGGCCCGAAGATGGTGAAGGGGCTTATGGCTCCGATGCCCTGGAGCAAGCTGATGGTGACCGGCGGTGTGGAACCGACAGAGGATAACCTGACAGCGTGGGTGAAGGCAGGAGTGTACTGCGTGGGGATGGGTTCAAAGCTCTTCCCGAAGGATCGCGTTGCTGCCGGCGACTGGCAGTACGTCAGCGACAAGTGCCGCGAATCACTCGCTATCATAGCCAAAGCACGCGGGTGAGAACGTCGTAAAGCACTTAAACAGATAAATGCGCCGCCCGGAGGGATGAACCAACGGACGGCGCACATCGTTTTTCAATAAAATAAACATTTCAAAGATATGATAATAGCATCACAGAAGAGAAAAGAGAATATTGCCGAGTACGTGCTGTACATGTGGCAGATCGAGGACATGATCCGCGCCAATGACCTGGATATAGACAAAATAGACAAAAATATCATAAGCCGATTCAACCTTACCGAAGCGCAGCACAAGGAGATGAGGGAGTGGTACGAGTCGCTCATCGATATGATGCGCCGCGAGGGAGTGGCGGAGAAAGGGCATCTGCAGATGAACAAGAATATCGTGGCGCATCTTGTGGACCTGCATCAGGCTCTGCTTAAGGATCCGCGTTTCCCCGACTACACGGCAGAATTCTACCGCACGTTGCCATATATTGTGGAACTTCGTTCTAAAGCCGGTGAGGAGAAGCTTGGCGAGATAGAATCGTGCTTCACGGCACTCTACGGAATGCTGATGCTGCGGCTTCAGGGAAAAGAAATCTCCCCTGACACGCAAAATGCCATCAAGCAGATATCACGCTTCATAGCCATGCTTGCAAAAGATTTCCATCTCGACGAAGAAGATAAGCTCTTCACTGAGGAGGCTTCAAAAAAACGCCGTGACATCGAGGACGTGGAGACCTTCGAGGAGGTGAAGCCGGGAGAAACCCCAGACAAAGCAGAAGAGAAATGAAGAGGAGTGCATTGAGAGGAGTGCTTGCGGGGGCGCTGATGCTGACCGCATGGCTTTCGGCGGGAGCGAGAGAGTGGGTGACAGACGTAGCTCTTGGCAAGCCGTTCGAAATGACAACCGTACATCAGCCGGATGATTATTCAGGGACGGTCTACTCGACCGTTGTCCGACTCGACGAGGGGAAAAAGACAGGGAAGGGTGTGCTCTACGTGCATGGCTTCAACGACTATTTCTTTCAAGACGAGATGGCACGGGAGTGGGCGCAGCATGGTTACGAGTTCTATGCCGTGGATCTGAGGAAGTACGGACGCTCGCTGCGGAAGTGGCAAAAGCCGTTTCAGGCGAGGGATATGCATGAATATTTCGCGGACCTTGACTCCGCGCTGACAATAATGACGCGTGAGGGTGGCGTGAGAGAGATCGTGCTGATGGGACATTCGACGGGCGGACTGATTACGTCGCTTTTCATGGCGTCGCATCCGCGCTACCCGATAAAAGCGCTGGTGCTGAACAGTCCGTTTCTTGACTGGAACTTAGGAGACACGGAGAAGCTGATCCCGGCGGTGAGCGGTGTGGGCAAGGCTCTGCCGGCACTGAAGATCAAGCAAGGCGCATCGAGCGCTTACAGTGAGAGTCTGCTCGCCGGGGAACATGGCGAGTGGCATTACAACACGGCGTGGAAGATGACGCAAAGCCCTGACGTGTCGGCAGGCTGGGTGCGTGCGATTACGGAGGCTCAGCAGGCGTTGAGAGGCGGGAAGGCTGACATACGGGTGCCGGTGCTCCTGATGATGTCGGAGAAAAGTGTGCACGGGAGCGAATGGACTCCGGAGCATAACAGGGCAGACGGGGTGCTGGACGTCAATGACATATACAAGTACGGAATGCAGCTGGGAAAGAATGTGACACCGGTGAGAGTGCAGGGCGGACTGCATGACCTGATGCTTTCTGCCAAAGGAGTCAGGACGCCGCTCTACCGCTATATGTTCAACTGGCTCGCGCCGATACTGGGGCGGCAGACGGAAATGAGCGGTCGCTGAAAATGGGACTTTGCCCGGACGCGAGGATGATTTGCAATAGTGAGGCAAAATGAGTAATTTTGCAGTCGGAAAAAACAACCGATACACCGACATACTACACATCATCCGATATGAGCCAACTGACAGACGAAATAGCGCGCCGTCGCACATTTGCAATCATCTCCCATCCTGACGCGGGCAAAACTACACTCACCGAGAAGCTCCTGCTCTTCGGCGGTGCAATTCACATTGCCGGTGCCGTGAAGTCGAACAAGATCAAAAAGACTGCAACGAGCGACTGGATGGAGATAGAGAAGCAGAGGGGCATCTCGGTGGCGACGTCGGTGATGGGCTTCAATTATGGCGATTACAAGATCAATATTCTCGACACCCCGGGTCACCAGGACTTCGCAGAGGATACTTACCGCACGCTGACAGCCGTTGACTCCGTAATAATTGTGGTGGACGTGGCAAAGGGCGTGGAGATGCAGACGAGGAAGCTGATGGAGGTGTGCCGTATGCGCAACACTCCTGTGATCATCTTCGTCAACAAGCTCGACCGTGAGGGCCGCGATCCGTTTGATATCCTCGATGAACTTGAATCGGAGCTGAAAATATCAGTGCGCCCTCTGTCGTGGCCAATTAATATCGGCGCGAAGTTCAAGGGCGTGTACAATATCTACGAGCATTCGCTTGACCTGTTCACTCCGAACAAGCAAAAGGTGTCGGAGCGCGTGGAGATAGACGATGTGAACGACCCGGCAGTTGATGCCGCCGTGGGCGAGGCAGATGCCAAGAAACTGCGTGACGATCTGGAACTTATAGAGGGCGTGTATCCTGACTTTGATGTAGAGGCTTACCGACGCGGAGAGTTGGCTCCGGTGTTCTTCGGTTCGGCTCTCAATACGTTCGGCGTGAAGGAGCTCCTTGACTGCTTCGTGGAGATCGCTCCGAGCCCGAAGCCTATCGTGGCGGAGGAGCGCAAGGTGGAACCTGACGAGGAGGCTTTCAGCGGGTTTGTGTTCAAGATCCACGCTAATATGGATCCTAATCACCGCAGCTGCATAGCCTTCGTGAAGGTATGCTCCGGGAAATTCGAACGCAACGCCAATTACAAGCACGTACGGTCGGGGAAAATGATGCGTTTTGCCGCTCCCACGGCGTTTATGGCTCAGAAGAAGAGTATTGTGGACGAGGCTTATCCCGGCGATATCGTGGGTATTCCCGACACGGGTAATTTCAAGATCGGTGACACACTGACCGAGGGCGAAAACCTGCACTTCAAGGGGCTGCCGAGCTTTTCGCCTGAGATGTTCAAGTACATCGAGAATACCGACCCGATGAAGTCGAAGCAGCTTGACAAGGGCATACAGCAGCTAATGGATGAGGGTGTAGCTCAGCTATTTGTCAACCAGTTCAACGGCCGCAAGATCATCGGAACAGTAGGACAGCTGCAATTCGAAGTTATTCAATACCGTCTCCTCCATGAGTACGGCGCACAATGCCGATGGGAGCCGATCTCGCTATACAAGGCGTGCTGGATCGAGAGCGATGATGATGAAGCGCTGGCAGCCTTCAAGAAGCGTAAACATCAGTTTATGGCAGTGGATAAAGAGGGGCGCGATGTCTTTCTCGCTGACTCAAACTATGTTCTGCAGATGGCGCAGGCTGATTTCCCGAAGATTAAGTTTCATTTTACATCAGAATTCTAAGCCGGCACGTGATAACGAGCGATCTGCGTCGTTGCTTGCGGCGTTCGGTGTCGGGAGCATACTAATTGTATGCTCCCTCCACCTCATCCTTAGCGCCTATCATCTCACCCATTCTGACGTGCCTTTTGCCGGCACGTGATAACGAGCGATCTGCGTCGTTGCTTGCGGCGTCCGGTGTCGGGAGCATACGCGGCGGCACTTAGAGTGCGGTTTTTCGTAGTGTTTGGAAATTGAGGACAGGGGAGGAAAAAAGATTTGGAGGAGTGAGGAAAAATTCTTAACTTTGCGGTGCTCAAAAGGCTTAGGGCGTAGAACGCCCTTCAACATCATAATTATTAATCACTTAAATCTCCGAAAGAATGCATTTGAATTCTGAAGAAAAAGTAGAAATCTTTGAGAAGTACGGTAAGGGCAAGACTGACACTGGCTCACCTGAAGCACAGATTGCATTATTCTCAGTCCGTATTGCTCATTTGACTGAACACCTCAAGTCAAATCACAAAGATTATACGACTGCGAGAGCTCTTAAGCAGCTTGTCGGTAAGCGTCGTCGCCTGCTTGATTACCTGATCAAGAAGGACATCAACCGCTACCGTGCAATCATCGCTCAGAAAGAGCTGGGTATCAGAAAGTAAAAGCTCATTCAAGTTGTGACCGCCTGACGATAGGCGGTGCAGAACGAGTTGTCTACTTGAAGATTACATCAAGACCGCCGGAAAAAGTCTTTTCCGCGGTCTTGCTTTTTTTATTCAAGAAGGAATGTTGATTTCGATAATCCAGTTCATGCTGATTCTCAATAAAATCAGTAATGCCCGGGTCATTCTTTCACAAAAATGTCGATAATAAAACAATTACTATATGGATAATGAATATAAGGAACCGATTCCGATGTGGGCGGATGACGTGAACTGTGCCATCACGGTGTGTGATACGGAGGGTGTGATTCTCTATATGAATCTTCGGTCAGTGGACACGTTCGGTGACAAAACGGGAGAGAACCTGATGGGTTGTCATAATCCTCATTCGCGAGCTCTCATCGCGCACATGATAGAAACCGGCGAGTCAAACTCATATACTATCACTAAGAACGGCAGAAAGAAGGTGATCTATCAGACGCCGTGGAGAAAAGGCGGTAAAGTGGCAGGACTTGTGGAGATCTCGATGATTGTGCCTGATGACATGCCGCATTACAATCGTGACGAACAAGGCATAAAAAAATCGTAGGCTTGCCGGCGGTTCTTCATTGTGCCGGAGCTACGACGCAAAATTTTGAGGTTAACTAAATTGGGATTTTCAAATAGAAGAGGTCATCTTCAAAGGCGGGATCCGTAAACGTCGGTGCGTCCTTCGAGATGATTTTCATGAACATAAATCTGTGCGCTTGCGGTGCAATACCAACGAAGGGCTTTCTTTACATAATTCTTCATGACTGTAAATGTTTTAGTTTAACAATAAGCAATCGCTGTGATGATGTGAAACTGTGGCGGTTGCCGTTAGGGTTAAATAGCTTGTGACCTCTCTCGGTCGTGCTACATCTATATAACATCAGGGAAGAAAATAATGTTCAAAAAATATGTTATATAACATATTTTTGTTCTTCCCAAAAGAAAATCGCTCAATCAACGCCTCCTCGAGAGCGCGCCTGATGTGAGCGAATTCTTTTATATTCAATAATTAAAAAAAGAGAGAGAAGAGAATGAGATCAGGCGTTTACGCCTTCTTCGTCGCTCTTGGTAGGTATGTGTTCGAAAATCTTGCCTTCGAGGAGAGCCTGCTGCTGCACGCCTACGGCACGCCATACAGCTTCGCCGTTCTTGAAGAGGATAAGGGTCGGGACAGACTGCACATGGTACTGTGCGGCTACTTCCTGGTTACGGTCAATATCGATCTTAATAATATTAGCACGGTCGCCAACGGTTTCCTTCACTTTTTCGAGAATAGGAGCCTGCATTTTGCAGGGTCCGCACCATGTGGCGTAAAAATCGACGAGGGTAGGTTTGCGGTCTCTAATGATATCAGAAAATTCGCTCATAATCTTAAGGTTTTTAATAGTTTGACTTTACGTGTGTTGTTTGTGTGTTTTCGATATTATAACGTCGGAGATTGGCATTTGGTTCGCAAGATAACGCAGTGATGAAAATTTTGCAAAAGACGAAATTAATGTCTATCTTTGCAGTCGAAAATAACGGGCAAGGAGTAATATTTATTTCCGGTTATCCCGTCTTTTTCGTAAGGTAGGTCCGGTAGCTCAGCTGGATAGAGCATCTGCCTTCTAAGCAGACGGTCCCGCGTTCGAATCGCGGCCGGATCACATCCGACTTAATCACTGCATATCAGCTATTTACGTAGCTGGTGTGCGGTGATTTCGTGCGTTTATATGTCTGCTTTTTGTGTTTTATATACCCTAAAAAAGGTGCAAAAGGGCGCAAAATAGCGCAAAAAGGTGCAAAATGTTTTGCAAATGTTTGACCTGCAAAATTTGCATTAATATCTTTTAATGTATCCGGGCAAGATTTATGGGGTGACGATAACGTAACTTTGTGGCGGGATATTTATAATTACACATAGGGCAAGGCTTGTAAGTTGCCTTGCCCAAATGAGATTAGAATTGGATACTGCCGGTTTGAGCCCCGGTGTCATTGACATGAGGCTGAGAGCTTAGAGTTGAGAATTGGGAGAGGGGATTAGTCGGAGGAGGTGGGGAGTGAGGAGGATTGCCAAGCGAGGATACCGCCGGCGAGGTCGATTACGGTGTAGCCGTCCGCCACAAGCTGGTTGGCTGCCATCATAGATCGTTTTCCACTGCGACAGTAGACGAGGATAGGACGGGCGGGGGAGAATTTTTGTGCGACAAGCTCAGAAAATTCGGGTGACTGGACGTCGATATTGACGGCTCCCGGGATATGGGATTCGGCAAATTCTTCGGGGGTACGGACGTCAAGCAGCTGAGGATCAGCGAGCGACAGAAGTTCGGACCGGAATACTTCCGGAGAGACGCTGGTGACGGAAGGTGTGGATTTACATGCCATGATAAGGATGATTGTTGCGAAAAATGCGAGATTTCTGAAAAGTGAGTTAAGATGCATGTTGGTAATGGTTTATGTGGGTTAACCAGGGAGAGTGACGTGTTGCTTGCGAAGATCGGGGAGAAGTGCGGCAACGATGCCGAGAAGGGGAGAATAGGCGCAGAAACGATAGACGGTCTCAATGCCGTAGGTGTCGGCGAAGTTGCCGAGAATCGCAGAGGCGATGCCTCCGATGCCAAAGGCAAATCCGAAGAAGAGTCCGGAGATCATGCCGAGCTTGGTGGGGAGGAGTTCCTGGGCATAAAGGAGGATTGCGGGGAATGCGGAGGAGAGCATGAATCCGGCGCAGAAGCTAAGGACGGCGGTGGCTGCCAATCCGACGTGGGGCATGAGGAGTGAGAATGGAGCAGTGCCGAGGATGGAGATCCAAATTACAGTCTTGCGTCCATAGCGGTCGCCTACGGGACCGCCGACAAGCGTACCGGCAGCGGTGGATACCACGAAGATGAAGAGAAAAATCTGAGAGGTGGAGACGGATACGCCGAAGCGATCAATAAGGTAGAACGTATAGTAGCTCGACAGGCTCGCCATGTAGATGTACTTAGATATTATGAGCACCATAATTACGCCGATGGTGAAGATGGTGCGTGCGGGGGAGAGGGGGAGATGTGCGTGAGCCTCCCGACGCTCAATGTCGCGCTCAAGACCTTCGAGATATCCCCTGTACCAGCGACAGATGGGGCGCATAACCCAGAAAGCAAGAAAAGCGAAAACGAGGAAAAGCGAGACGTAGGGTCGTCCGAATGGCGCTACAATCAGAGCTACGAGAAGCGGACCGATGGACCCGCCAAAGTTGCCTCCGACCTGAAAGACGGACTGGGCGAATCCACGACGCTGACGACCTGCGAGTGATGTGATGCGTGAAGCCTCGGGGTGGAGAGTGGCGGAGCCGATACCGACCATAAAGACTGCAATCAGGATGCCGACAAGTGAATTGCAGAAGGCAAAAAGCAACATTCCTACAGATGTGCAGCACATGCCGACCGGCAGACTGAAAACAAATGGCCGACGATCAAATGCGTAGCCGACCACCGGCTGGAAGATAGAGCTTGAAATCTGATAGACGAGGGTGATTATACCAATGTCGCGGAAACTGAGAGAAAGGTCAGCCTTGAGCATCGGATAGACGGCATTGATGACAGATTGGAGCAGATCGTTGAGTCCATGTGCCGCGGACAATGCAAGAAGGACGTGAAATGCCGGCATCTTAGCCAGACCGCGGAGTTTATGAAAAAAACCTGACATGATAAGAAAAAGATGAAATGCGTCGGATGAATGAAAGAGGCTGCAAAGGTAATCATTTTTTACGGAAAAATTTCATTATTTCGCAATAATGACCTATCTTTGTAGCGTCCACAAGAAGTGGCGACTTCAACCAATAAGTACAAAAAACTAACCAAACGCCTCTATGGAACAAAAGAAACTACAGATCCGCGATCTAACGCTTCGCGACGGGCAGCAGTCGCTCTTTGCCACCCGACTTGACCAAAAACATATTGACGAACTTCTTCCCTATTACGAAAACGCAGGCTTTTATATCATGGAAGTGTGGGGCGGTGCAGTGCCAGACTCCGTGATGCGCTATCTGGGCGAATCTCCCTGGGAACGCCTTCGCTCGGTGAGCAAGGTGATGAAGGGGAAGTCGCTTCTGTCAGCCCTATCACGCGGCCGCAATCTTTTCGGATATGTTCCTTATCCGGACTCGGTGCTCAAGGGTTTCTATGAGGAGGCAATCAAGAACGGACTTAACGTGATGCGAATCTTCGACGCACTCAACGATATCGACAACGTGAAGGAGTCAATCCGCCTCATAAATGAACTTGGCGGAATCGCTGATGGCGCAGTATGCTACACTGTTGATCCAAAAGAAGAGCCCCAACCCGCCCAGGGTTTCTTTGCCCGTCTGTTCGGCAAGAAGCAGCCTGTGCCTGAAAAGATATTCACGGATCAGTACTTCGTGGATAAAGCGGTGGAGATGGAACGTCTCGGTGCCAAGATGATCACGCTGAAGGATATGGCAGGTCTGGTGAATCCGCTCCGCGCAGCTTCCATAATCTCGAAGCTGAAAGCTGCCCTGAAGGTGCCCGTCGACTTCCACACACACTGCACTCCCGGCTATGGACTCGCATCAGCTCTCATGGCGATACTGAACGGCGTAGATATCCTCGACACGAACATCTGGTGGTTTGGCGGCGGATCGGCAGCTCCCGCCATCGAACTGATCTACATCTTCTGCAAGAAGCTCGGCATTGAAATCGACGTGAACATGGAGGCTGTAGGTGAGATCCGCAACCATCTTGAAGAGGCTCGCCGCTCGCTCGCAGCATTCGACCTTCAGAAGGATCACTTCCCCAGGAAGTTTGACCCGCTTGCCGACACGCTTCCCGCTGAAGTGGACGCTCTCTTCGACAAAGCCATCAAGGCAGCCAAGGAGCAGGATGAAGAGACATTGCTCGACGCATGTCACTCCATCGAAGACTATTTCGGGTTCCCGAAGCCGAATCTGCTTGTGAAGGAAGCCGAGGTGCCCGGCGGTATGTACAGCAACATGGTAGCCCAGCTTAAGGCGCTCGGAGCTTCCGACCTACTTGATGACGCAATGCGACTGATCCCGAAGGTGCGCCGTGATGCGGGACTTGTGCCGCTGGTGACGCCCACGTCGCAGATCGTGGGTGCGCAGGCTGTGAATCTCGCCATTGACCGAAAGAAGGGAAATCCCGATTACTCGAATGCATCCAATCAGTTTATCTCGCTTGTGCGTGGCGAGTATGGTCATACTCCCGTAGCCATTGATCCTGCATTCCGCGAGAAACTTACGGGTGACCCCGTGGAGCATCCCTACGACGTGACAAAGTACAAGCCTGCTGAAAATCCGGCGCTTGCAGAATATGGCGGGGCAAAACTCGCTTCCAACAACGAGGAGCAACTCCTGCTCGAACTTCTGCCCACAGTAGCCAATCCCTTCCTCCGTAACCTCCGTGCCGCAGAGCATAAGGCAGAGGCGGACCGCAAGGCTGCGGAAGAGGCAGAGCGTAAGGCAGCTGAGGCTGCACGCTTCGATCCTATAGTTGGCGAAGTGGTGACGGCTCCTATCCCCGGCACAATCGTAGCCGTGAACGTGAAGAAGGGTGACCGCGTCAGCAAGGGTAAGGTGATGCTTATCTACGAGTCGATGAAGATGGAGAATGACGTTGAGGCAGAAAAGGATGTCATCATCCGTCAGGTGTTTGTAGAACCCGGTCAGATCGTGCCTGTCGACGCTCCGATGATTGAATTTGAGAATGCCTGATCCTCCGAAAGTGTCTGAAAGAACCTGAGTCGGACAAAAAAAGGTTGAAAAATTTGGTGGGCAATCAAATTATGGCTAAATTTGCAAGCCATTACTGAAAACCGCGCCTTACCAGCGCCTATTCAACCACAACCGCACAAAACAAAGCAACAAAAATGAAAAAAGACATCCATCCCTCCAACTATCGCGAAGTCGTGTTCAAGGACATGTCAAACGAGGAAACATTCATCACCCGTTCGACAATCGCTACCAAGGAGACCATCGAGATCGACGGCAAGGAATATCCTCTGGTAAAGCTCGAAATCACCAGCTCTTCTCACCCTTTCTTCACCGGTAAGCAGAAGCTCGTCGACACCGCCGGTCGTGTGGATAAGTTCATGAGCCGCTACGGCAACCGCAAAAAGAAATAATCGCAAATAGCCATCGGTTTCAGCGAATAACGCATCAAGGAAGTGTGTCACCTACCAACAGGCGATGCACTTCCTTGCTTTAGAAACGTGTTGGAACCTGTATGTGTATCTCGCCGTGATCACTTGTAAAGAGAAGAAAATATCCAAATTTATAATTACAATGAAGTCTGCCCTACAAAACGTAATCCTTTATGCCGGATTGACCATAGTGTTGACGGGATCGGAAAGCTGTGCCGGGCACCGATCTATCGATCAAGACGAAGCGGAGGCTTTAAGGATAGCATCGCTGGAAAAGTTGCGACATGGACAGACGTTTGTACGGGATGGAGATTTCGATGCAGCAATAAGCATAAGCGAGGAGAAAGGAGATACTAATTCCGTTCTTGAACTCAGCCAGCTTGCAGCTATCAGAATGAGATGGTTGGATAAACGAGATTCGGCTGCGGTCTATCTTACAAACGGACTGAAATATGCAACGGAAACGACGTCGCCAAACGTGAGTGATCTAAACATGGATCTGTCGGCATTATATTCGCATCCCCTATTCCCGAAAGACTACCGGAAGGCGATACATTATGCTGAGAGGGCAATTGAGACGGACGTGAATGGCGAGAACCGTGCGAGGGCGCTTCATGACATCGGGCTATGCTACGAATGGCTCGGAGAACATGATAAGGCAGTGGAATTTGTAGATTCTGCAATATCTTTAACGCCAGTTGATGATGGAAGCTATGCGACATTTGCGCTGAATTATTCAGGGTTAAAGAACGCCGATTTTGACAAAGCGCTAAAATATCTGGACGGGATTGGAGGTGAACATCTCGGGAAAGTCATTACTCTTGGATTCTTATATCTGAATCGCGGTGAGCGAGAAAGAGCCAAAGAATATCTTCGGGACGCCGAGAGAATTTACGCCGAAGCTCCCGGGTATTACTCCATTAATACGTTCAACAACCTGAGAATCCTCAGGGAATGTGTGGGGGCGGTGACTGAGGGGAGGGTGAACCCGGCAGAAGGAACGGAGCGGAATGACTCAGTAAGTATGCGGATGTGGCTTAACCACCAGCTCGAGACGGAAAGAACCACGCACAGCAACAATCTGAGGATAAATCTGATTGAGAGCGAGAAGAAGCGGCTTCTGGTGTGGTTTACGTCGATAGTCGTCGTCTTAATCGTGGTGTTGATCAGCATTCTGACGATAAGAAGAAGCCAACAGCGCTTTATCAAGGTCAGAAGGGAGCTGGATGCCATGCGCCAGAAGCAGATAATCGATGAAGCAACAGCGGATGATGAGAACAGGGAGTGGGTGTATGATATCATCAGGAAGAGAGCTGAAATGTG
Source organism: uncultured Bacteroidales bacterium (assembly GCA_947176235.1). Lineage (GTDB taxonomy): Bacteria > Bacteroidota > Bacteroidia > Bacteroidales > Muribaculaceae > CAMWPM01. Next base: position 18,990 of record CAMWPM010000020.1, read on the forward strand.
TGTTGACAGATTCAGAAGCAGCGGGCTGGCAGAAGTGGTGCTTCTTGGAGAGTCAGAATATGACAAAAGTGGAAGTTATCTGCCGAAAGGAAAGAGAAATGAACTTCAACATAAGCTCGTGGAATGTTTCTCCGACTTCATTATCGACCTGAAGATGGATGCAGGAAAACTGTCAATGGATGACATCATCACTTCGGTCCTCTCGCTGACCCGCATGTCGAATGCAGCCATAGCGGCTTGCCTGGGGACGACTGACGGTGCAGTCAGAACGCGAAAGACACGCCTGAGAGGGAAGCTGTCGGCAGAAATGTCGAGGCTGATATTGGATTGAAACACAAATAGTTTTATGAATTTTGAAACGAAACTGAAACGGACGTCAAGCATGTGAAACAATAGTGAAACGCCGGATTGATGGCGGGAGATGTTGCATAAGTTACTTTTGCATACAGCAAATTAACAAAAAATCCAAGTAACATGATGAGAACAACATTCTCCACAATGATAATGCTTGCGGCGTTATCAGGATTCAGTCAGACGAGTGACAAAGCACTGTCAGGAATTACAATTACCGAAAAGGACAGTGTGGTGACAGAACTCTTTCTTAAAGAAATAACCGTATCAGCCAGGAATCCAAACACCAGGCTTACTAAAGGCGGAATACTGACGCGGGTGGCTGGAACTCCACTGAGTGATGCGGGTACATGTCATGACGTGCTGTTGCAAATGCCCGGTGTCAGAGATGATGATGGAAGAATTGATGTGATAGGAAAGGGAGTTCCCAGAATCTATGTAGACGGGCGAATCGTGACGGATCAGGGCGAGCTCCAAAGATTAGCATCGCAAGATGTGAAGAGTGTAGAGGTGATCGGTAATCCTGGCGCAAAGTATGGCGCAGAAGTAAAATCGGTCATAAAGATCAAGACAGTAAGACGGCGAGGTGACGGGTTAAGCGGCACGGCACAAGCTTCCGTACGACTTGCAAGATTCGTGTCGCAATCGGATGACGGGATGCTTAATTACAGAAGCGGAGGAACCGATTTGTTCGGTGGAATAAATTTTGATTATGCGCAAATGTATCAGAAGCAGAGAAATTTAGAAACAATCTTGGCCGGAAACAATGTTTATGCAATGGATTCGCGAATAAGAATATTCCCGAAAGGAAGAACTTATACAGTGAACGCAGGCGTGAACCATGAGTTTAACAGTAATCATCATGCGGGGGTGAGATACGAGTGCGGGATTACGCCATATTCGGTGTCGCAGTGGCAATACAATGAGGATATCGAAATAAACGGGATGAGTGAGGGCAAAGGGAATAGACTTGTTGAATGGAGGAGACCGAGTAGACCCAAACATTCGCTTAACGCCTATTATGACGGAAAAATCAGGTCGGTGGCGATAAATCTGTCAAATGATCTGTATTCAAGAAATTACAGCGAAGAACAGATGATATCTGAGTCAGGCACATCGCCTGGAGAAAGGGGGATTATGAATCTAAGCAAGGGCGATGACTTGATGATTGCCTCACGCGGATCGGCGACATACACACGCGGCAAATGCGAAATAGAGGCAGGTTATGAGCTGACGAATACCAGGCGCCACTCAATCTTCGGGAGTGGCATGGAAGAACTGCGTGACGCCGATGATCTGATAAAAGAGCTGACAACGGCAGGCTTCGTGGAAGCCACGGTCACGCCAGGGACGGTAGAAGTCAGCGCCGGTGTGAGATACGAGCATACGACATCGAATTATTACGAAAAAGGAATCAAACAACCGTGTCAAAGCCGCAAATACGACAGAGTGTATCCAAGTGCGGACGTGACATTTCCAATTGGGAAAGCGAATTTCACAATATCATATACATCAAAAATCAAACGCCCGCTATACAGTCAGCTTGGGACAAGCATACAGTATGATGACAGATTCACTTACGAGAGGGGCAATCCGCATCTGCGTCCGGAGAATATTCATGATGTGTCGGTGGCGGGTGTGTATAAATGGATATTTTTCAGTGCTGACTATCAGAGGGTGAATGATGCAATAATCGGTGTGACGGAAGAGTTGGGGAATGGTGATCCCGCCAGTGTGATGAGTTTTGTCAATAAACATCATCTTACTAAATATAGCGCAGTGGTGTCGCTCAGCCCGCGATTCGGGAAATGGTCGCCACGTCTCAGGCTCAATCTTCTTGGGCAAATCTTTCGGGCGGAGACTGTGGCGGGAGAACGGAAGATGAATCGCCCAATACTGTTCTGGAGCTTGTATAACACGATCGGATTGCCGTGGGGATTGAGGCTCAGTGCAGATGTAACGGGCAGACTACGCGGAGATATGGATATCGTGACACTCAGATCGTCGTGGCAGTTGAATCTCGGACTTACGAAAAGTGTTGATAACTGGTACTTTCAGATTCAGATTACTGATGTGGGAGGAAGCGCGCGAAATTCAATGATTACTTACGGGAGCCGGATGACTCTTGATAAGTGGAACTATAGTGATACTCGAGCGGCGAGGGTGACGGTGAGGTATTCGTTCAATAGCGTAGGAAGTAAGTACAAGGGGAAGAGTGCCGGTATGGCGGAACGGCAGAGGCTGTGAATGGGTCTGTAATCGGAATGAAAGAAGGCGATGCGTCAGTCAACGCATCGCCTTAATGGGTTCATGAATTTTGAATGTCACACGATGTTTCTCAACAGGTGGCTTATAAAGTGTTGATCATGAAGAGTGTATTAGAGCAAGTATATCTTGATCGCATCAGGAGATGCGAGAAATTTCGTATCGGTATTATCCCTGAGAAGAGCGAGGGGGATTATTTGCGGTAGTCGGCGAGCATCGTCTGGAGGCGCTGGCGAGCGAAGAAGATGCGTGACTTTACGGTGCCGAGAGGGAGATCCATCTTTTCGGCGATCTCGTTGTACTTGTATCCCTGCACGTGCATAGTGAAGGGGATGCGGTAGTCGTCGGAGAAGGAGTCGATTGCTGCTGTGATTTCGTTAGCGGCAACGGAACCTTCGGGAGTTTCGAAACCTGACTCCTGGGGAAGATTGAGGTGGTATAGATCCTCGGTCTGGTCAATCACAGTAGCGGAACGAACGACCTTGCGGTAGTTGTTGATGAAGATGTTGCGCATGATAGTGAATACCCATCCCTTGAAATTTGTATTCTCGACATACTTGTCTTCGTTGTCGAGAGCCTTGAGGGTAGTGTCCTGGAGGAGGTCGTATGCGTCGTCACGGTTTGAGGTGAGCATGTAAGCGAAGTTGAGGAGATTGCTCTGAAGAGCGAGGAGGCGATTTTCAAAATTTTTAGAACCCATAATTGTAAGAATTAAATGTTAGAAGAAATAAGATTGAGAGTTGTTACATCTCGTTGACATTGCAAAGTTACGAAGAAAATTCATATTACAAAACATTTTCAGGAAAAATTTTCAAAAATATTACAAAAAAAACTCAGAAGAAATTCACATAAAATATAAAGCATTAAAAACCAGCGATATGCGATGATTGTAACAATTGTAACGAAAAAGTTAAAAATTGTAAAGAGGAGAGTTGTGACAAAAATATGTTGAAATGATGTAACAATATTGGAGGAAAAAGCGATGAAAAATGTTACAAATACCGGTGGAAGAAGGATGGCATGGCAATAGATGTGACAAAAATGGTGACAAAAAGGGCGACGTGTCAATGAGTGACACATCGCCTTGTTACAAAATCAGGTAAAAAAGGTTGTCGACGGATTAAATGGTGCGTGTGAGGGGAAATTTCGTGCCGAGGAGGAATGGGGCGACCTCCATACGGCGTTTGCCGGCAAGTTGCACTTCAAGAATCTCGAGGGCGAAGTCGGCGGCGTCGATGAACATGCGATTTCCTTCAACGACAATGCGTCCGGGGTCAGTTGCTTGGCGCGTAGTGGGACGTGCGGAGAAAATCTTGAGTTGGAGTGGTTCGGATGCAGGGTCGCCTGTGGTGTCAATAGTTGTCCATGCAGCGGGATATGGCGAGAGCCCGCGAATGTGGTTGTGGAGCTCAGATGCCGTGCGATTCCAGTCGATACGGCATGTGTCCTTAAAGATTTTGGGAGCGGGAGTGGGTTGTTCGCCCGGAGTAAGCATGGATTCCTGTGGGATAGGTGCAAGGTCGCCAGCAATGATGTGGCGAATGGTGTCGATAGTGAGATCAGCTCCGAGGTGCATGAGGCGATCGTGGACGGATCCAACGTTTTCATCCGGACCGATCGATATGCTTTGCTGAGAGATTATATCGCCGGTGTCGATTTCGTGGCGAAGGAAGAATGTGGTGACACCTGTCACGGTGTCGCCATTTATGACGGCACGGTTGATGGGGGCGGCTCCGCGGTAGCGGGGGAGTAGGGAGGCGTGGAGATTGAATGTGCCGAGCGGCGGCATAGACCATACGACTTCGGGAAGCATCCGGAATGCAATCACAATGAAAAGGTCGGCATTGAGAGCACGCAGCTGCGCTACAAATTCCGGGTCCTTGAGATTGACAGGCTGCAGGAGGGGGAGGGAGTGGGCGAGGGCGTACTTCTTGACGTCGCTCTGGAGCATGTGGTGACCGCGGCCGGCAGGCTTGTCGGGCATCGTCACAACTCCTACAACATTGTAACCTTCGGAAACAATGCGGTCGAGGCTTTCGACGGCGAACTCGGGGGTACCGAGAAATACTATGCGCAGATCTTCTTTCTTCATGTCGGGGAGATACAATAATATAAGAGGAATATTTATTGAGATTCTTCGGGGACTTGGGCTGCAAGAGCCTGCCAGAGAGTGTCGGGGGGGAGGGGAGCAGTGATGGAGATTTTCTTTCCAGAAACGGGGTGGATGAATTCAATACAGCGCGCCATCAGCGATATGCTCCCGTCGGGATTGCTGCGTTTGTCGCCATATTTCAGGTCGCCACGAATGGGGCATCCTATCGCCGACAGCTGCACACGGATCTGATGCTTCCTGCCGGTGAGGAGTCGGACTTCCAGAAGATGGAAGCGGTCGGAGGAAGCGATGTGACGATAGATGAGGCGTGACTCCTTGGCATCGCGTGAAGGGGAAGTGGAGGCGTAGGACTTGTTGTTGCGCTCCACGGTGGTGATATAGTGAGTCAATGTATCCTCGGGCTTTGGAGGAAGATTACGGGTAATAGCCCAGTAGGTCTTGTGGACTTCGCCTTTCCGGAACATCTCGTTCAGGCGTGTAAGAGCCTTGGACGTCTTGGCGAACACTACAATGCCACCAACAGGACGGTCGAGGCGATGGACTACGCCGAGGAATACATTGCCGGGCTTGTCGTGGTTGACCTTAATCCATTCCTTCACAGTCTCGCTGAGAGGGGTGTCGCCGGTCTTGTCGCCCTGAACGATTTCGCCGGGTGCTTTATTGACAATAATAATATGATTGTCTTCGTAGAGTACTTCCATAACATGACAAAGTTACGAAAAAAAATTCAATGGAGTGGCGTGTGGCGGGAGCTTCAGGACGGATCAATAATCGAGCAACCTGCCATAGTCGTGCCAGTCGCCGATCATGTCGCCTCGTTCACTCGCTTCTATAAGTTTTTGCAATCGGCTGTCAAACATCTCTCTGCACGCAATATTACGCTGGATATTGTCGATGCGTACACGTTGATACAGCGTAGGAAAAGACTTGAAATTCTGCCAGGCGACAGGGTTCTTTTCGAACGTTTCAATAATTTCGGGGATTATGACGAATTCGGCGTTAAGATCAGGACAAACTTTACGACCGCTATCTGTCATCAGACCAAGCTTATCAAGGCGTCGACAGCGTTCTTTATTAAGTTCGGTCCATCGTCCTGATTTTGAACGGGGGCCGAAACGCTGGAGAGCGACGCCATCAACGTTTTTAAGAGTTGAATCAATCCAACCGAAGCATAGGGCTTCCTCAACAGCATCCAGGTACCACAATGCGTGGTGAGGAGGAGTTTTTCCTCGCTTGACCGCTATCCAACATTCTTTTTCGGTCAGATGATTCTCGAATAGCCAATTTCTGAAATCCTGCCGATCAGAAATGTCCAAAATATTTTTCATTGTCAAGTTGTCGGCTTTCGGTACAGATAATAATAGGATTGGGTGAGAAATCGGATATAATCAAATATAAGATATTGTTCTGGTTCATCTTAAGAGTAAATTTGAGCTGGTTCAATACGCAAAGATACGCATTAAATGCGGATTCATCATTCACTAACCGAAAATTCTACTAACAGGGAGGTATGACAGAAAGGGCTGTCATCACGACAGCCCAATTTGTTTATAAACCAATCATTATCACATTTCTTGCAATGGAAAAAGTAATTCCTTTTTACGATAATAAAACATCCCGCCCGATGAAAAAGTTCAGAGATCGGACGGGATTTTTTAATTTTTATTTTCTCGGCAGGGGATTATGACTCGTGCTCAAGAAGATAGCGCTCGGCATCAAGTGCTGCCCGGCAGCCTGTGCCGGCGGCAGAAATAGCCTGACGGTAGCGTGGATCGGCAACGTCGCCTGCAGCAAACACGCCTTCAACGCTCGTAGCTGTGGTGAATGGATCGGTGATGATGTAGCCTCCTTCGTCGAGACGAAGCTGACCATCGAGGAAGTCGGTGTTTGGCTTATGTCCGATGGCAAGGAAGAATCCGTCGATGGCAATATCAAATATCTGCTCGCGCTCCGTCCCTTTGAACTCCACGAGCTTCGCACCTTCGAGGACTTCCTCACCAAAAAGTGAAAGGGTGTTGGTGTTGAAGAGTACGGTGATGTTCTCACGCTCAAGCACACGCTTCTGCATTACCTTGGATGCGCGGAGGTAGTCCTTGCGGACGATCAGATAGACCTTTTCGGCGAGTCCGCTGAGATAGAGCGCTTCCTCGCAGGCAGTATCGCCACCGCCCACGACGGCTACGCGCTTCTTGCGGTAGAAGAAACCATCGCATGTGGCACAAGCGGAGACACCCATACCACGGTATTTATCCTCATCGGGAAGCCCGAGGTAGCGGGCTGATGCACCGGTGGAGATGATCACAGAGTCGGCAATGATAGTATCGCCGGAATCGGTGGTGGCAACAAACGGACGCTTGGAGAGGTCGATGGCAGTGATGATGCCGGAACGGAGGTCGGCGCCGAAACGCTCAGCCTGACGACGCATATCCTCCATCATTTCAGGTCCGGTGATACCGTCGGGGTAGCCGGGGAAATTTTCGACTTCAGTGGTAGTAGTAAGCTGACCACCAGGCTGTAAGCCTTCGAGGAGGGTGGGGGAGAGATTTGCGCGAGAAGCGTAGATAGCGGCGGTGTAACCAGCTGGTCCAGAGCCTATTATAAGGCATTTAGTGCGTGTTTCGGACATAAAATATGATTTTTTAATTGTTTGATATTGCGATAATTACCGGAGGTCAATAATATCAACACCGGGGAAGTCGCGTTGGTTGAAGCGGAATGTGGAAATCGGCAATTTTTGACCGAAAGTGACTTTTGAAACCGTCACGGAAATAGTCTGACCGTCGGAAGTGACAGCGGTGAGGGAGACGGGAAGGAGGGTGGAATTATTGACGGTGATGGTGGCGGAGGAGAAGGGCGCGGAAGATTTAAGTGGACGGAGAGAGACCTTGGAGCATCCGGCGGGGGCCGGAGCGGGGGAGAGGGAATAATGGGAAGAGAGGGTGGAGAGGATGGTGAAGGGGTTGGACTCGGCGATTTCGGAGGCGGTGGGAGTGGTCATGTTGACTTCACCGGTCTCATCGAAAAGAGTCCACTGGGTGCGACCGTCGAACCATGATCGATAGGAGGGGGCGGTGATGGTGAAGGCGTCGCGCATCATGACGAGAGTTGCCGACTGCTTTTCGGAACCGTTGGAGAGGGTGAGGGAGACAGTGACGGAGGGGGCGGAGAGAATCTTATCGGCAGCCTTGCGAACCGTGGCAACGGCGTCACTCTTCTGTGCGGCGAGAGGTAGCGAGCCCAGAATGATGGCAGCGAGGAGCAGGGTAATATGTCGGAAATGATTTGGCATAAAATAGAGGAGAATCAGGGATTAAGAATGGACTCGAGGGTGACGATGTCGACGAGGACTGTGCGGGGCTTTCCGCCTGTAGCAGGTCCGACAATGCCGGCAGCCTCCATCTGATCCATGATCTTACCGGCACGGTTGTAGCCGATGGAGTAGCGACGCTGCAGGGAGGATGTGGATGCTACACCTGTGGAAACGACAAGGCGTGAGGCTTCATCGAAAAGGGGATCCTTTTCTCCGAAATTGTTGTTGCCACCACTTCCGCCGTCACCACCTTCGGGAATGTATTCGGGCAGATAGTAGGCATGTTCGAATCCCGGCTGACGGTCGATAGACTCGCATACCGCCTTGATCTCCTTGGTGTCGATGTAGGCGCACTGGACGCGGGTGAGCTTGCCATTGTGGCTGAAAAGCATGTCGCCCTTGCCTATGAGCTGGTTGGCACCGGTAAGGTCGAGAATGACCTTGCTGTCGATGCTCTGAGAGACACGGAAAGCGATACGTCCCGGGAAGTTCGCCTTGATTATGCCTGTGAGAACCGTAGCGGAGGGACGCTGAGTGGCGATGATCATGTGGATGCCTACGGCGCGAGCCTTCTGTGCTATACGTGCGATGGGGGTCTCCACCTCTTTGCCGGCGGTCATGAACAGGTCGGCGTACTCGTCGACAATCACAACGATGTAGGGCATGTAGCGATGACCGTTGGCGGGATTGAGACGACGCTGAATGAACAGCTCGTTGTACTGTGTGATCTTGACTACGCCGGCTTCCTTGAGGAGATTGTAGCGGGCATCCATCTCGATACACAGAGACTTGAGGGTGGGGACAACCTTCTCCATGTCGGTGACAATGGGGTCCTCCTCATCGGGCAGTTTGGCGAGGTAGTGACGCTCAAGGAGCCGATAGGGGTAGAACTCAACCATCTTCGGGTCGATGAGGACAAATTTGAGCTCGGCAGGGTGCTTCTTATAGATCAGAGATGAGATGATGACGTTCATTCCGACGGATTTACCCATGCCGGTAGCACCTGCAACAAGGAGATGCGGCATAGCAGCAAGGTCAGCGATGAACACATCGTTGGAGATGGTGGCTCCCATGGCTATAGGCAGCTCGTAGTCACATTCCTGATATTTCTTGGAACCGAGGATAGAGCGTATAGCCACAGACTGAGGTTCCTTGTTGGGGACTTCAATACCAATGGTGCCTTTACCAGGAATCGGGGCAATGATGCGGATTCCGATGGCAGCAAGGTTGAGCGCAATATCGTTTTCAAGTTTCTGGATAGTGGAAATCTTGACACCTTCGGATGGTATGATCTCGTAGAGGGTGACGGTGGGGCCGACTGTTGCCTCGATGTGGGATATTGAGATGCGGAACTGATTGAGAGCGCGGATGATACGCTCCTTGTTCTCTTCCTGCTCAAGAATGTCGGTGCGAGTGGCATTTTCCTTGCCTTCGGCAAAAAGCTCAATGGAGGGCATGGAGAAACGCGGGAGCTCAGCAGTGGGGTCGAAGGGCTTGAACTCATCGGGATCAGCCTGCTCGATTTCCTCGGTGACATTGACCTGGAAAGCGGGACCTTCAGGTTCCTGAGAAGCCTCGGGCTCCTGAATAGTCTCGGGCTGCTGAGGTTCGGCAGGCTGTTGAGCAGCAGGAGTATCCGTAGATTGCTCAGAGGCAGGACCGCCGGCGGAGATTTCTCCGTGGGCTTCAGGTGCAGTGACAGCAGAATCACCGGGGGTAGAAGCGGGGATCGGATCCGGGTCTTCGATCGGGTCATGATGAGGCTCAGCTTCCGATTCAGATTCGGGGACAGATTCGACCGCCGGCTCCGAGTCGGGGGTGGCGGGGGAGTCAATACGCGCATCAATCGGATCGTCTGTCTCAAATCCCATAACCTTACGCTCGGGGGCAACAGTGGGTTGAGGCTGTGGTGAGGGAGCCGCAGCGGGATCGTTGCGGCGGAGAGCTTCCGCAGCTTCCTCCTCCTTGCGACGTCGATCCTCCTCTTCCTGGCGGCGCTGGGCGCGGAATGCGCGTAGGCGAGCGCGGTAGGCGTTCCAAATTTTCAGTAGATCATAGAAATAGATCGCTACAACTACCGAGATAAGGAAAATACTGACAAGGATAGCTCCAATCCATTGGAAATGGGCAATAATGAGGCGATTCATGTAGAGCCCGTGGTATCCTCCGAGTGGGAAATGAAGGTCGATGCCGACGGTGATAAGTCCAAACACCATGGATGTGGTGATGGCGATAATGAGAGTCTTGAACGTGAGAGACCAGAATTCACAGGCTCTCAGGCGGAGGAGAGCCAGTCCTAACAGAACAAAATAGACGATGAAAACGAGGGAGCCAAGTCCGAGGGAATCCATAAGGAGGAGATGACTCAGTTTTGCCCCAGCAGCCCCTCCGGCATTAAGAACGGCATCGGGGTTCTGTCCCATTTCGGATAGGGAAAGATTGGTGACGAGGCTCTGATCAGCAGTACCGGCAGTGCGGATGAACGAGATTACCGAAACGAGCATGAATGCCGCTACAAGGATCAGTGCAACACCAAGCACGATTGCGAGGCGACGGTCGGTGAAGAATTTCACAATACCCCACTCGCGCGGTGACTTTGGTTCGTTGCGCTTGCGGCGTGGTGCTGACTCAGCAGCCGGACGAGCCGAAGAGCTTGCCGGTGCCTGCCGGTGCGCATCGTTGAGGCGAGCGGAAGGAGCCTGTGGAGCGCGGGGAGCCGAAGGTTGAGAATAGGGATTGGTGATGTCGTCGGACGTATAGGGGTTGGGATTGTAGCTATTGGAATCCATGGAGGAGGGCGGGAAGAATGAAATGTGAGGATGAAAGGGAGGAGGGATCAAAGGGCGCGGAGGGAGTCGATAGCCGCGATGGGATCAGGAGCGTTGAAAACGTAACTTCCCGCAACAAGGATGTCAGCACCAGCCTCGGCTATCAAGGGGGCGGTGACGGCATTGACTCCTCCGTCGATCTCGATTTCGGCACGGGAGCCTGAAATCTCGATAAGGTTGCGCAGGCGACGGATCTTGGCAAGAGTGTTTTCAATAAATTTCTGACCTCCGAATCCGGGGTTGACTGACATAAGGAGCACCATGTCGAGATCAGCTATGACGTCCTCAAGGGTGGAGACGGGTGTGGAGGGATTGAGAGTGACGGCAGCTTTCATACCGGCAGCCTTGATTTCCTGTATAGCCCGATGGAGATGAGTGCATGCTTCCTGATGAACATTCATTATCGAGGCGCCGATGTCGCGGACGCGACTAACCCAACGCTGAGGCTCAACGATCATAAGGTGAACGTCGAGGGGTTTTTCGGCAATGGGAGATATTGACTTGAGTACGGGAAATCCAAAAGATATGTTGGGGACAAAGACACCATCCATGATGTCGACATGAATCATGTCGGCGTTGCTGGAGTTGAGCATCACTATGTCGGCACCCAAACGGGCGAAATCAGCGGCGAGAATCGAGGGGGAGACTTTCATGGCGAGAAGAAAATCAGTGTTTTTTACGATGCTTGAAGAATGCGTTGTAGCAGATGTAGAGAACAACTATCACGGCAAGCAAAGCTCCTGCAATCGTGAGGTAACCGTTGTACTTCTCAACAGTCACGTAGAGCTGCTCAAGTGGGACGGTCTTAGCGAGCCACCATCCGAGGAGCGCAAGAACGACATTCCAAACGAGAGCTCCAAGTCCGGTGAAAATGATAAACTTCACGATGTTCATCCGGGCGAGACCGGCGGGGATTGAGATGAGCTGGCGAACAACCGGAACAAGGCGCCCGATGAAAGTAGATGCTGATCCGTGGCGATCGAAATACTCCTCGGCATGCCGGACTTTGGCACGGTCAATGAGGCAAGCGTGACCAAAACGGCTGTCGGCGAAACGGTAGACAATGGGACGCCCAATCCAAAGTGACAGATAATAGTTGATGAGCGCGCCTACGATCGCACCCGCCGTGGCGCAAGCTATAACCCCAATCACATTCATGTCGCCACGGGATGCGGCGAGATAGGCTGCGGGGGGGACAACGACTTCAGAGGGAAAGGGAATAAATGTGCTCTCGATGACCATGAAAAGGAAAACAAACCAATAGCTTGCATTGTCGACAAAGAACTGGAATGCTGCCGCGGCGTTGAGATAGTCGAGAATTGAAAGTAGGGTCATGACAGGAATGGTCGGACTGTTAGATTCTTAATTATCAGTTGATTGCCGATGAGGAGGCGCATGCCATCAGGGCATGAGGACACTTCACGGATAAGTTAGTGCAAAATTAAGAAAAAATCCGGTACAAACCGCCTCCCTGCAAAAGAAAAAAGGATCAGCGCTGAAGGATGCGGGAGAAACGCCTTACGGGGACAGAAAGCATGGGAGTGTCGGCGTGGAAGAGGAGGCGATGTGCGAGGGAGGGATTGAACAGGCGGGAGAAGACGCTTCGCCTCTTGTTGGGAAGAACAATGAGCTGCACTCCGCAAGAGGCTTCGATGGACTTGCAGTCCTCAACCACCTTGTCAAGATGGAGTTCACGGAGGGAGAACGTGTAGGCGGGATAATGTACCCTGCAATAGTCGAGAAGCATCTCGGAGGCGCGCGAAACATCCGAGCGCCGGTCACGACGTCCGGGAATGTGGGCAATAGTGACATGAAGCTGGGCTTCGGGGAAAATAGAAGCGAGAGCATTCATGGCGTCGACGTCATCGTCGTCGAGATTGCTGAAAAAGAGTACCTGATGGAGATCGCGGACGGCGGAAATACGTGCGGATTCGGGAACGGTGAATGCCGGGAAGCGGCATGAATCAAGCACTTCGGCGGTGACGCTACCGATCATCTCACGCTCCTTCTTGTCGGCACCGCGAGTCCCCATAACGATGAGCAGGGGCTTGATGTCGCGGGCGTAGTCGTTGATGACGGTCTCGGGGATACCGGCGTTGACAACGGTAGAGAACTTGACAGCGGGGAAAACGCCTGTCTTGATGTAATCACGAATGTCGGCGACAAAGCGATCCATAGATTCGCGTGCTGCAGAAGCCACATCGCGGTCGGCATCGATCTCCTCGATGGCATCATCGGCAGCAGGATCGGGGACAAGCGAAGAGGAAAGTGACATGGAGAGAGCTGCGGCTCGGGAAGGGAGGGCATAGGCATGGAGAAGCACAATCTCGGTGGAGTGGATACGTGCAAGCTCGAAAGCGATGCGTGCGGCGCGGAAAGAATAGTCGGAGAAATCGACAGGAACGAGAATGCGCTTTCCGCTTCCATCACTGTGAGCCGATGAATCGGCGAGATCATCGGCGAAAATCTCAATATTCTCAATCAAACGAAGTGCAAGAGGGAGATCCTGCTCAGAAATGCTAAGGCTAACGGGAGAGGAAGACATGCCTTGTCCGGTGAGTCGAACGTGGGCAAGCGACACCTGTATTCCCTCGGCTTCAAGGAATTGCTTGAGGCGACGGGCGTGAGCGGGAGTATGGATGGCGATAGTGATTAAATCCTGCCGCATAGATAGATCAAGAGAAAAAGAATATTGAAAAATGAGGCGCGTGCAGGCAGCTGGAAGCGGGCCTGACGCGCCTGAATAAGAAAAGACCGGGAGAAGATTATTCGCCCTTGTTCTGAGCTTCAACAATCTCAAGAGCCATCTCGTAGATGGTGGGGTCGTCGAGGACAACGATACCGCCGTCGGGACCCGGCTCGATGTGAACGCCGTGGTTTTTGCCGAACTCATAGTTAGTGCCACCGAAATAGTTGCGAACGGTCTGCACAGTAACGTTGAGCTTGTCGGCTATCTGGTGAGTAGCGCCATCAGGAAGACTGTCCTTGAGGCGGCGGAGCTGGTTGAATGAGATTGTCTTGCTCATAATATCTTAAATTTAGTTAGTATTGTTAGGTTAAAGAAAATTTCAAGTGTCAGGTAATATTTCGAGTTAAAATTACAAGTAAAAATTGAGATACAAAAGAAAAAAAGAATAAAAAGTTATATGTTATAAAACATATTTTTATGTAACGCGCGATATTCATGTGAGATAGGGACGGGGTGGAAAAATGAGGGGAATAAAAAATGTGCTTTTCTGACAGATGGAAGTGGAGATTTAGTTAGTAACTTTGCGGAGAGAACAAAAAATGGGTAGAAAAGCGCACCCGACAACCAAAAACAACAGACAAACAATTGATCAAAACCATGGAAATGAAATACAGAAAATGCGGATACAGCGGGATATTCCTCCCGGAAATCTCACTCGGACTGTGGCATAACTTCGGAAATGCCGACGATTACATCAATGCACGGAGCATGATGCTCGCAGCGTGGGAAAACGGAATCTGCCACTTCGATCTCGCCAACAATTACGGACCAACTCCGGGTAGCGCCGAAGAGACGTTCGGCAAGGTGATGAAGGAGGATTTGGGACGTCACCGCGACGAGATGTTCATATCGTCAAAAGCCGGACACCGAATGTGGCCGGGAGTGTACGGCGACGGGTCGTCGAGGAAAAATCTGATCGCCTCGTGTGACGCAAGCCTCAGACGAACCGGACTGGAATATTTCGACGTGTTCTACAGCCACCGTTACGACGGGGTGACACCAATAGAGGAAACAATGCAGGCGCTTATTGACATAGTGAGGAGCGGAAAAGCTCTTTACGCCGGGATCTCGAAATATCCACCCAAAGAACAACAGATCGCCTACGACATCCTTAAGGAAGCTCATGTGCCTTGTCTGCTCAGCCAATACCGAGCCTCAATATTCGACACCCAAGCCATCAACGAGAACTTTGAGAAGGCCTCGGAAAACGGATCGGGCATCGTGGTATTCTCGCCTCTTGCGCAAGGATTGCTAACAGATAAGTACCTGCACGGGATTCCAGTAAACAGCCGCGCCGCGAACCCTAACGGATTTCTGCAGGAGAGTGACGTGACGCAAGAGAAGATCGAAGCAGCGCGCAAACTCAATGAAATAGCCAAAGAACGCGGGGAGTCACTTGCGGCTATGGCAATAGCGTGGCTTTTAGCTGACCGGCGAGTGACGTCGGTGATAGTGGGTGCTTCGTCGGTGAGTCAACTACAGTCAAATCTGAAGGCGCTCGGATCGTCGCCATTCACAGATGAGGAGATGATTACCATAGCATCCGTCACGAAAGGACTAATCAAAGAATCATAAGCCTAATACATAATCATGAGAAAAAGTACAATACTTGCAGCCATGGCAATAGTCGTGGCAAGCGTCAATCACGGTGCATCGGGTCAGATTCCCAAAGTATATGACAAGGAAAATACGGGGGTGGGATTTCCGGAGATGACTTTCCCGGATTTCGGGTCGCTTCCGGAGATCAAGACTTTGCCGGATCCATTCATGGCTGCCGACGGAAGCCTCAGGCTTACGGACTTCAAGGACTGGGAGCGTCTCCGCTCCGAAATAATGCAACAACTATGGCACTACGAACTCGGAAAGAAACCGACAGTGGCGCGAGACAGCATTGACGCCACATTCATAAATGACACGCTTACCGTGACTGTGCATGAGAACGGGGAGACGCTGACACTGAAGTCGCACATCGTGTATCCGACACAGGGCGAGGGACCGTTCCCGGTGGTGATAGGAGTGGGATTCCCGACAGGCTCTCTTCCACAGGAATTATTCCTGAACAACGGAGTGGCTGCGATGGGATTCAACTTCATGGAGGTGATGAGCCATACGCAGAAGCGCGGCGAGGAGCCTATCAACAGGTTATACTCGGATCAAACAGAGATGGGGGCTTACACAGCGTGGCCGTGGGGCGTGAGCCGACTGATAGACGGACTTGAAAAGGTGGCGGAAGAGACGAAACTGGATCTTCGCCATATAGCCGTGACGGGATGCTCGTTTGCGGGCAAGATGGCACTCTTCGCGGGTGCAATGGACGAACGCATAGCCCTCACTATAGCTCAGGAACCGGGCGGAGGCGGAATAAACGCGTGGAGAGTGTCGGAAACGCTGGGAAATGTGGAGACGATCGGGCGCACAAACTATGCATGGTTTCTGGAAAGCATGCGTCAGTTCTCAGATTCATGCGTCAACAAGCTACCGATAGATCATCACCAGCTTGCCGCGCTTGTGGCACCGCGCGCCCTGCTCATCTTAGGCAATACGGACTATGAATGGCTGGCAGATGAATCGGGATATGTAGCGAGCCGTGCGGCAAGAGAGGTGTGGAAAACATGGGGCATCGCCGACCGCATGGGTTATTCGATCGAAGGGGGACACGGTCACTGTCAGCTTCCGCTCAGTCAGTACCCGGAAGTGGAATCGTTCATAAAACGGTTCCTTCTCGATGACGAGACGGTGGACACGAATGTGACGAGAGCAGAGATGATGGGAGACGTGGACTGGCAGAAATGGATGCCGTGGGCAGTCAGCAAATAGTCAGATACGGCGAACGGAGCGGGCCGGGAGCCATGCGCGGTGCGTTCCGTCGACGATAACTTCGTACCAGAGCGGGTTGAGAGTGTCGGCGGGGGTGGCAACCGAGTCAAGAACCTCGACCATCGTGCCTTCGTGGAGGCGGAATGCTTCCTCCGAGCGGTCCTTAGGGACACGGGGTGACGTGGAGAGCTGAACGGCAGGCTCCATGATTATGGCTCCGGAATCGGATGTGGCACGTGAAGCTGCCTCACGAGCAATAAACAGGGTGAGGATGACAAGAACGGCAAGAATGATTCCACCGAAGAAACTCCACTTGCGGACGGCAACACCAGAAGCAAAAATGTAGAGAGCAGCGGCTCCAATAAGAACGATGAAAAGGACAAGTGCGGTAACCGCCCATGCATTGGGTGTTGCCGCATTTACTATGCGGTCGGTGAGCATCTCGATCATCGACCGATTGTCGGATGGACGATCGGCGATACGGGAATTGACGAACCGGAGGTTGGTGCGAGCGTCGGCGTTGGAGGGATCAAGGCGAAGGGCACGGTGGTAGCAAAGGATAGCGTCGCCAAGACGGTCGAGGCGGTAGTAGGCGTTGCCGAGGTTGTACCAGAGAACGGAGGAAGAACCTTCCTCCTCAAGAGCCTGCTCGTAGAGGGCTACGGCGCGAGAAAAATCGTCAGCCATATATGCTGAATCAGCCTGCTGCGTGATGTCAAGGTCCTGAGCAAAAGCGGAGAGAGGCAGAAGGAAGATGAGAGATATGGCGAAGAAGAAAATACGTTTCATCATATTCGAAGGAATTATCGTTGGGCAAACAGAATCACTTTGAACGGGAGGGGCGTACATCCTGGAGACGATCCATGACGGCAGATGTGCGGTCAAATATCTCCTTCATCGATGATGCCGAAGAAGCAGACGGAGCATAGCGTGCCATGTCACAGTCATCAAGGATGGCGATAACATCAGA
The DNA here is from genome assembly GCA_947176235.1 of uncultured Bacteroidales bacterium. GTDB lineage: Bacteria > Bacteroidota > Bacteroidia > Bacteroidales > Muribaculaceae > CAMWPM01. The sequence goes on from CAMWPM010000020.1 coordinate 36,393, forward strand.
GATAAGCTCCTCGGGGGCGCCGTAGGTGCGAAGCTCGTCGGCAATATTGTCGCGCAGGAGACGTGAGGCTGGGATGTTGAGTTTATCCGAGACATATCCCTGCAGGGCACTGAGAATCTCCTGATAGAACTTTTCGTTATCGCCGGAATCCATAAGCCTACGTGCAAGGCGCAGACGGCGGCGAGCGACTTTACCAGCACCAGCCATGCGGCGCCGGGTGACATCCGAGTGGAGACGGTTGTAGCGGGCGTGGAAGAATACGGCTGCCGCGAGACCGAGGATCAGGACAACGTAGATTATCCAATACCACGACTGAGAGATGATGACAGTGTGGGAGCGGGAGAGATTCTTTTCGCCGAGCTTGATGTGGAGAATATCGTTGTTCTTGGCTGTGATAGCCTGCTGCTCAACGGTCGTGGTGGTGCCGGAACCTTTGGCGACCTTGATGTGACGCTCGGGTACATCAAGAGTGACATACTCGCGTGAGGCAGGGTTGAAATAGACGAGGGAGGATGCGGGGATGGTGAAATCACCGACGGACTGGGGCACGAAGGTGTACTCCCATGTGACGCTGCCGGACATGTTGGATCCGACGACGCGGGCGTTGATGTCGGTCTTAGGCGTGTACTGCTCAAATTCGTCGGGAAGCTGAACGTCGGGCTCGTGGATGTACTTGATGTTGCCTGTGCCGGACACTACATAAATAAGTGATGCGGCTTCCCCGGTGCGGAGCGAAGATGATGTGAGACGGCTGTCGAGAGTGAAGTTACCAACCGCACCGGTAAACCCGTCGGGCTGGGGATGGGGGAGTGGAAGGATGTTGACAGCGATGTCGCCGGGACGTACATGAATGTCACGCTCAACGGGAACGGAAGTGGTGAAGAAGCCGCGGTTGACGCGCTCATACTGAACTACGGTGATGTCGTACATGCCGGAGTTGATTGTGAGCCGTCCTGACTTCTGGGGGTAGATGATGCATTTCTTCAGGACCGCAGTCATGTAGTTCTGTCCGTTGAAGTGCTCGATCTCGTTGAGCTGCGCCTGAACGTCGACCTCGTTGATAAGGAATCCTTCAAAAGAAGGCTGTGACTTAGCCATGAAGGAATTGATCTGATACTTAGTGTAGAGCTTAAGCGTACACTCGATGGCTTCCTGCTCATAAGCCTGGGCTTTGTTGAGGATTATGCGTACGAAGACGTCCTTGGAACTGATCTGCTTGTCGGGGGTCTGCGAAGAGATGTCGTCGACACGGACACCGGATCCGCTACCAGCTCCCTGGGAAGAAGAATCATCAGCCGGGAGAACCTTGAATGAAACCGGCTCGGTGCGAAGCGTCTTGCCTCCAACCATAATAGAAGCGGAGGGAATGGTGAATGTGCCGGCTTTATCTGCGCGATATACGTAGGAATAATCGACGGTTGTAGAGGATGTGGCGTTGCCGTTGATGACCTGATAGGAGTTCATCGTGGAGGTGGAGGGACCATAGAGCAGCGTACATCCATCAATCTCGGATACTTTCAGCGCATTGCCCTCGCCGTCCTTTAGCCGGAAGGTGACGTTGAACTTATTGCCGGCGATGACCTGACGCGGCGGCACTACCGTGAACGATGCCTCGCCCCACGCAATGGAGGCAAGAAGCATCATGAAAAGTATGGCTGAAAAGAGGCGTTTCATAGGGAATAGCGAAAAGTGGGTTGAGATGGAAAGTGAGGTTACCAGGGTTTATCGGTGTAGTAGCGTGACGCGTCGTCCTTTTTCTCCTTTGCTTTCTTCGCGTCGATCTTGCGTCGGGTAGCATTCTCGGCGTTTTCCATAGCCTTGAGAATCTTCTCGGCGTTGCTATCAGATATGCCGCCCTGTTGCTGCTGTTGCTGCTGATCCTTTTTATCCTGACCATTAGGTTGCTGCTGTTGCTGCTGATCCTTTTTATCCTGACCATTAGGTTGCTGCTGTTG